>NZ_WWJX01000106.1 GCF_009865215.1 Streptomyces sp. SID3343
TCAACACGTGCTCGGCCGCGCGCGAGCGCCACGGTGTGGTCGCGACGCCGCCCAGGGCCACCCGGGCGTCGCGTACCGTCCCGTCCTGTACGTCCAAGGCCACCGCCGCCGAGCACATCGCGAACGCGTAGGACGCGCGTTCGCGCACCTTGAGGTAGTGCGAGCGGGCGCCGACCGCCTTCATCGGGACCTCGACGGCGGTGATCAACTCGCCGCTCAGCAGCGGGGTTTCCCGGTCCGGATGCGGGCCGGGAGGAAGATGGAACATGTCCGCGGCGATCACCTTGCGCCCGTGCGGGCCGTCGACGAACACCCGCGCCTCCAGTGCGACGAGCGCCACCGCGAGGTCGGACGGGTGCGTCGCGATGCACAGTTCGCTCGTACCCAGAACCGCGTGGCCGCGATGGTCACCGTCCAGCGCCGCGCATCCGGTGCCGGGTTCGCGCTTGTTGCACGGCATCGCCGGGTCGCGGAAGTAGCCGCACCGGGTGCGCTGCATCAGGTTGCCGCCGAGTGTCGCCAGGTTGCGCAGTTGCGGCGACGCGCCGGCGAGGAGCGCCTGCGACAGCACCGGCAACCGCTCGCGGACGACGGGGTGCGCGGCCAGGTCGCTGTTGGGCACGAGCGCGCCGACGCGCAACACGTCGCCGTCCACCTCGACGTCGGCGAGCGGGAGCCGGCCGATGTCGACGAGGTGGGCGGGTGTGGCGACACCGCACTTCATCAGGTCGACGAGGTTGGTGCCGCCGGCGATGTACATCGTGTCGGGGGACAGGTCGGCCCACGCGGGGGCGGACTGCTCGGGTCGGGTGTACCTGAAGGGTCGCATCGCCGTCTCTACCGTCCTGTCGCGGTTTCGCTCGCACGTCCTTGGCTCGCCGCACGGCTCTCGTTCGAGCGGCCGTCGTTCGAGCGGCTTTCGTTGGCGGGGCCTTCGCTCGGACGGCTGTCGTTCGCACGGCCTTCGTTCGCACGGCCTTCGTTCGCGCAGACTCTGATCGCGTCGACGATGTTCGGATACGCCGCGCAGCGACACAGGTTGCCGCTCATCCACTCACGGATCTCGTCGTCGTCACCCGTGTGGCCCTCGTCGAGCAGCGCGACCGCCGACATGATCTGGCCCGGGGTACAAAACCCGCACTGGAACGCGTCGTGATCCACGAACGCGCGCTGAACGGGGTGCAGTGGCGTGTCCGCGCCCCCGGACAGGCCCTCGATCGTGGTGACGGTCCGCCCGTCGTGCATGACGGCGAAGGTCAGGCACGACGTGATCCGCCGCCCGTCCACGAGCACGGTGCAGGCCCCGCACTGCCCGAGATCGCAGCCCTTCTTCGGCCCGGTCAGCCCCAGCCGCTCGCGCAACGCGTCGAGCAGGGTGACCCGCGGCTCCACCCGCAGTTGCCGAGCCTCACCGTTGACCCGCAACTCGACGTCGACCTCATCCCCGGCGCCCTCGACGCCGGGATCGCTCGGTACGGGCATGCTGCGACCCCTCGCCGACAGACCGGGCCGGGCCCCAACCGACCCGGAGCGATCAGTGGTACCCACGAGACGCCGCCCTACACGAGCGGGCCCGAGTCCGCACCCGGTTACCCGAACGGGCGCGCGTCCGCGCCGCGTCACCCGAGTGGGCGCGGGCGCGGGGTCGGATCGCGTCGGCGTGAGCGGACGCGGAGGCCGTCAAGGGGCCACGAGTCGACCCGGTCGGCTGGGCACCGGCGTGGTCGTACGTGAGGATGCGGGGATGGAAACCGAGGATGTGGGCGCGTGGGTCGAGCGGGCCGTCGAGGCGGCGCGGACGGCGACGGGTGCCGACGAGTACGAAGTGGTGCGAGAACTACTCGGAAAGGCCGCGGCGGAGGGGGCGGTGGCACTCGGGATAGGTGTGGCGATGCTCGGCTCCGGCGAGGCCGTGGTACGAGCGACCGGGTGCGATCTGCTGGGTCTGGTCTGCGACTTGGACGACCTGTACTGGGAGGAAGCGGCGACCGCGTTGCTGGCGTGCGCGGCGTCGGAGTCCGAGGCGACGGCGGGATCCGGATCGCGCTCGGGCTCGGGGTCGGGCTCGGGGTCGCGTTCGGGCGCGGCGGGGGGCGCGAAGTCGGGCGCGGTATTGCGGCTGGTGTCGGAACCGGCTGTCGACGTGCGTTGGCACCTCGCCGGCGCACTGGGGTCGACCCGGGACGCGCGCGCGGAGCCGTTGCTGGTGGGCTGGGCGGACGACGCGGATTCCGACCTCAGGCAGCAGGTGGCCGGGGAGTTGTCGTGGGTGGCGACCGGCGACCCGAACGGCCCCGGAGTGCGCGCGCTGATGCGACTGACCCGTGACGCGGAACCGGAAGTCCGCAACTGGGCGACGTTCGCGCTCGGTTCGATGCTGGAGGTGGACACGGCCGAGATCCGGGTCACGCTGTGGGACCGCGTCGGCGACGACTTCGCCGAGGCACACGCCGAGGGCGTCCGCGGCTTGGCCCGCCGGCACGACCCCCGCGCCGTCGACCTTCTCGCCGCCCTCCTGGACGCCGAGGACGGAGCGGACCCGCTGAACTTCCAGGCCGCTCAAATCCTCGGCGACCCGGCCCTGGTACCGCACCTGACCAGGCACGACGCACAATCCCCGGACGTGGCCGCCGCGTTGGCCGAGTGCGATCCGGCCACCCGGGCCCACCGCGACGCCTGCGCCGCCACCCTCCTCGAAGCCGTCCACCAGGAACTGCCCGACGCCCGGGCCACCCTCAGCGGCCACCGCTTCGACCCGGGCCTGATCCTCGAACTGACCATCGAGGGCGAGCCGCAGACATGGTTCGTCGAGCCCTTGCTCACCCGGGCGGGCGGCGATCCCCACAAGGCCGCCGCGCTGGTCCTCACCGATACACGATGAGGCGGCCGGCCTGCTCCCGCCGCCGGCCGGGACGCTGCCGAACCGACGGCCGAACCGACAGGCGGACCGACGGCCGAACCGAGAGGCGGACGGACAGGCGGTCCGACAGGCGGACCGACGGGCGGTCCGACAGGCGGTCGTGGGAAGCGGCATACAGAGACGGCGGTTCGGCTTGTCGGGCAGGTGTGTGACGGTACGCCCGACGGATGATCATACGGACATTTCGGGTGCAAGATGGTACGGCGAGGACTCGTGAGGGCGGATACTTGGGGCCTACCTAAGGATTCTCATGATTCGCAGGAACCGTATGAATCTCGGCATTCTCGGCACCTCGCTCAAGGAGAACGAACGCCGCTTGCCGGTCCATCCGCTGCACATGGACCGGATCGACGCGGAGGTTCGGAAGCACCTCTTCCTGGAGGAGGGCTACGGCGAGTCCTTCGGCGTCTCGGACGCAGACCTGGGTAAACATGTCGCCGGTCTGCTCCCGCGTAAACGCTTGTTCGCGGAGAGCGACGTCGTCCTGCTCCCCAAGCCCACGCACGAGGACGTCGAGTCGATGCGCGAGGGACAGGTGCTCTGGGGCTGGCCGCACTGTGTCCAGGATCCGGTCATGACCCAGTTGGGTATCGATCGGAAGCTGACCATGATCGCGTGGGAGGGGATGAACCACTGGACGTCCGCGGGCGCGTTCAGCGTTCACGTCTTCCACAAGAACAACGAACTGGCCGGCTACTGCTCGGTGCTCCAGGCGCTCGCGCTCGGTGGTGTGACCGGAAGCTACGGTCGCCGCATGCGGGCGGTGGTGATCAGCTTCGGCGCGACCGCCCGCGGCGCGGTGATAGCACTTGAAGCGATGGGCGTCTCGGACGTCACGGTGCTGACCCAGCGGGACGCGGTGGCCGTGGCATCCCCGATGCC
Source organism: Streptomyces sp. SID3343 (assembly GCF_009865215.1). GTDB lineage: Bacteria > Actinomycetota > Actinomycetes > Streptomycetales > Streptomycetaceae > Embleya. The sequence goes on from NZ_WWJX01000106.1 coordinate 3,803, forward strand.
GTCGGTGGTGATGGGGCACTTCCAGTTCGGTGACGACGACCCCACGCGCCTGGACGCGTTGACCCGCAAGGGTCCGGTGCCGCTCGGTTCCTACCTTGCCGGCTTCGACATCGTGGTGAACTGCATCCGCCAGGACACTGACGCACCCTTGACGTTCGTGATGGAGCGCGACCTGCCCGAGTATCGCCCCGGGTCCTTCTTCATCGACGTCTCGTGCGACGACGGCATGGGCTTCGAGTGGGCCCGGCCGACCACGTTCGAGGCACCGATGTTCACGGTGGGCGACAACTGCCACTATTACGCCGTCGACCACAGCCCGTCCTACCTGTGGGACTCGGCGACGTGGGAGATCAGCGAGGCGCTGATCCCGTACCTCGGCACCGTGCTGGACGGGCCGGTCGCGTGGGACGGGGACACCACGATCCGCAAGGCGATCGAGATTCGCGACGGCGTGATCCAGAACCCGAAGATCCTGTCGTTCCAGGGCCGTTCGGCCACCTACCCGCACTCGGTGAACTGACCCGAGGTTCGAGGTCGTGGGCCCCGGTCACGCGCTTTCGCGGTGCGTGACCCGGGCCCGCGCGTCGATACGGCCGGGCCGCCGGGTGACGACCGGGATTCGGCCCCGACGGGCCCGGCGTGCTCACGTGGTCTTGATCGACCCACCGTCGACGACGTGATCCGCTCCCGTGGTGCTCCCGGCGAGCGGTGAGGCCAGGTAGGTCACCAGCGCGGCGACCTCGGCCGGTTCGACGAAGCGGCCGGTGGTCATGCCCATCGTCGCGGGGAGTGCGGCGAGCAGTTGCTCCTGTTCCAGACCCATGGCCTTGGCCAGTTCCGCGCCGTAGCCGTCGGGGGCCTCCCACATCGCGGTACGGACCGGGCCGGGGGAGACGGTGTTGACGCGGACGCCGTGCGGCCCGAACTCCTCGGCCAGGGCCTTGCCGAGCGCGGTCAGGGCGGCTTTGGCGGTGGTGTACGGGGTCGGCCCCGCGTGTGGCATCCGCGCACCGTTGGAGGAGACGTTCACGATCGCGCCGCGCGTGCGGATCAGGTGGGGGAGCGCCGCGCGAGTGGTGCGGACGGCCGCGAGGAAGTTCAGATCGATTGCCTGCGCCCACTGCCGATCGGTGAAGGCGAGGAAGCCCGAGGTCTGACTCGCGCCGTCGCCGCCGGCATCACCCCCGCCGACGTTGTTGACGAGCACGTCGATGTCGCCGCCCAACTCGGCGCAGGCCCGCTCGATCAGCCGGGCCGGCCCATCGGCCTCCGACAGGTCGACGGACACGGCCGTCGCGCCCGTCCGCTTGAGCTCCGGCGTGACGGTCCTGGCCCCGGCCACGACCCGAACGCCCTCGGCGGTCAGCGCTTCGACGACCGCAAGTCCGATACCGCGACTCGCGCCGGTTACAACTGCGGTCTTGCCGGTCAGGTGCAGGTCCATGGGAAAACCCTCCGTGTCGTTCGCGCTGTGCGTCTAGGTCAGTGCATCGTCTCCGACGCCTCTAAAGTAGAACATGCAACATGAGTGTCGCAAGTAGATACTCAGACGCGACACGATCGTCGAGCTTTGCCCGTACTCGCCGTAGCACCCGAACTGCCCGAGCGCATGCGACGGCCCCCGGCGCGTGGGCGCTCGGGGGCCGTCGGGTGTGTGGGGCGGGGGTGGATCGATCGCGTGGTGGGGCGGTTACTTCTCGTTCCAGCGGGTGGTGTGGGATCCGCCCGGTTCGGCCGGGGTCTGAGGTTGGGTCGCGGGGTCCGAGCTCCAGGTGGTGTCGCCGCCCGGTTCGTGTTGCAGGTGGTCGGCGCGCGCCTCGGCATTGGCGGCGCGCTCTCGGGCACGGGCCGCCGCCTCACGGGCTTCGGCGTTCTCGCGTTCGAGGGCCGCGGAGTCGACGGCGCGCCGGTCGCGGTTGCGCCGGGACCGGCTCATCCGGGCCTTACCGCCCATCATGAGCATGCCGAGACTGAAGATCAGCCCCAATGCGAGACCGGCACAGAAGATCGCGAGCGAGTTGAGCGTGACCATGTCGTTGTCGAACATGGTCACGGTGTATTCGGGACCACCCGACGTGTTGTAGGCGATCAGCAGGGCTGCGAACGCCGCGGCACACGCGGCGAGCAGCAATCCCAGAAGGAACATGACGGCATCCTTCTCCAGAAGGCGGATGATCACCCCCGCCTCAAGCCGATACCCCTTCGTTGCTCGCTCACACGATCGAATCGGCGCGTCGTGCCGGCGCCGGGACTACGCGGCCTCGTCGTCGAGGACCGCGACGGCCTCGATCTCGATCTTCAACTCGGGGCCGACCAGGCGATGCACGCCGACGTGGCTGCGCGCCGGCCGATGCGTACCGAAGAACTCGGCATAGACCTCGTTCACCTCGTCCTGGGCGTCCATGTCGGTGTTGAAGATGGTCACCTTCACGATGTCCCGCGTCGTGCCGCCGGCCGCCCGCAGGGCCACGGCCAGGTTGTCCAGGCAGGCGCGCGTCTGCTCGGCGATGCCCGCGGGGACGCGGAGTTCGGCCTCGTCGTGTGGGTGGGCGTGGACGAGCGGGTACGCGGTCGCGCCGGACAGCCACACGGTACGGCCCCGGGTGACGACGGCCGGGGCGAACGGCATCGCGTCGGAGCCGGTGTTCTCGGCGAGCTGCTCGGACCACGCGGTGTCCTCGGGGGTGACGAAGTGCTTCACGGGGGGCGCTCCCTGCCACGGGTGACGGATGATGGTCGACGGATGTAGTCCGTCGTCCGATAGTACGACGTCGAACTATCTTGCGTCGAATAGCGTGCACCCATGACCGATCCGCACGCCCGCGATGAAACCGAGCCCCATGCCCCCGATGAACAAGCGCCCGAACCGGCGCCCGACGAAGTGGACGCGATCCTCGCCCAATGGCAGCGCGAGCGGCCCGACCTCGATGTCGACGCGATGGGCCTGCTCGGCCGCTTCGGCCGCGTCCACGAGCACACGCGCCGCGCGATCGAGGAAGTCTTCGTTCGACACGGCCTCCAGCGCGGCGAGTTCGACGTACTGGCCACGCTGCGCCGCTCCGGACCGCCGTTCACGCTGATCCCGTCCGTGCTGGCCGAGTCGCTCATGCTGTCGCGCGCGGGGATGACCAACCGCATCGACCGCCTGGAGGCGGCCGGTCTGGTGGCCCGCCGGCTCGACCCGGCGGACCGGCGCAGCTTCCTGGTGGCGCTCACCGACCTCGGCCGCGAAACCATCGACGCCGCCGTCACCGACCACACGGCCAACCAGACCCGAGTCCTCGCCGGCCTCACGCCCGACCAACGCACACACCTGGACGACATCCTGCGCACGCTGCTGCGGGGCCCGTCGCGGAGCACGACAGGTGACCACGACTGACGGCGAGCGGTAGGCGGTAGGCGGTGGATGGCTGAGGGCGGGCCACGATCCCGGGTTCAGGTGCGACGAGCGCCGTCTTCTAGGGTCGACGCCATGCGCCTCGCCTTTGCCGGACTCGCCCACAGTCACCCGTTCATCGATGCCGGGGTGGCTCGGGAAATGGGTGTGCACAGCATCGACGTATGGGGCGGTGGGGAGCCGGATCGGCTCGCCGCCTTCCGGGAGCGGTATCCGGCGTGCGAAGTGGTGGGGTCGTTGCCCGAGTTGCTCGCTCGCGGCCCGGCCGCAGTCGTGGTGACCACGCGGCCCGGCCTGATCCCCGACACCGTGGCAGGCGTGTTGCGGGCGGGCCTGCCGTGTTTCGTCAACAAGCCGGCCGCCGCTTCGGCCGACGCGCTGGCCGCGTTGGATCGCGTGGTGGTCGGCCACGAGGAGCGGTTCCTGACCACGTCGGTGCTGCGTTTCGCGCCCGCGGTGGTGGAGTTGGCGGCGCGTACGGCCGGGCGGCGGGTGTTGGGCGCGCGGGCACTGGTCCGGCACGACATCGCGGGATTCCTGACGCCCGAACGCAGTTGGCAGGACGACCCGGCCGAGGGCGGCGGCACGCTGATCTCGCTCGGCCTGCACGGCGCCGAACTCCTGGACGCGGTGGCGGGCCCGGGCGCGCGCGTGGTGACCGCGCGCCGCTCGGCCTTGGTGCACACGGCGACCCGGTCGGAGGACCAGGGCGCGGTACTGCTCGGGTGGCCCGACGGCCGGCTCGGCACGATCGAGGTGTCGGGCGCGGGCGGCGACGAGGTGTACGAGGTCGCGGTCCAGACCGAGGACGCCGTCGAGACGCTGCGCCTGGGCGGCACCGACTGGCTCGACGCCCTGGGCTATCGCGGGACGATGCGCGCGATCCTGGCGATGGCGGGCGGCGCGCCGTCCCCGGTGCCGTGGGAGCGGAGCCGGTCGGTGCTCGCGTGCGCGGTGGAGGCAGCGGCGATGGCCCGCGGTTCGGCGGGCTGACGCCGCGGGCGAGGCACGTCACGGCTCGGGAGTGGGCTGCGTCTCGGCGGCGCTCGCGGGTCGTCGGAGCGGGTGCCCGGGGAAGGCTTCCCGGAACCGAACGTCCGGACGAGACGCCGCCCCGCAGCCTAAGGAGTACCCGACGCGGTCGTCGCGGTGCCGCCGTCTACCGGGATGACGGCGCCCGTGAGGTAGGAGCCGGCCCGGCCGGCGAGAAACACGGCGACACCCGCCATGTCGTCGTCGCGGCCGAGTCGGCGCAGGGGGGTCGCCGCCGCGATCGTGTCGCCGATGGCATCGAGCGCGGACGCCATCATCCGCGACGGGAACACTCCCGGTGCCACCGCGTTCACCGTGACGTGCTGTGGGCCCAACTCTCGGGCAAGCACCCTGGTGAGTTGATGAAGCGCCGCTTTGCTGCTCGCGTACGAGTAGTTGGGCGACTCGGCGACGTGGATGGCGGCGATACTGCCGATGTTGATGATCCGCGCGGGATCATCGGCGGTACCCGCCCTGCGAAGGGCGGGGAGCAGCGCCTGCACCAGCCAGAACGGCGACTTGAGATTGAGGTCGAGCACTGTGTCCCAGGCCTCGTCCGGGAACGTCTCCAACGGCTCGCGCCACATCGCACCCGCGTTGTTGACAAGGATGTCCAGGCGTTCCGAGTCGACCGTGACAAGATCGGCGAGGCGCCGACACTCGTCGTGCCTGGACAGGTCGGCGGGAATTGCCTGAACGTCGCCGAATTCGGACAGAATGCGCTGTGCCTCTGTGCACCTGTCCGCGTTGCGTGAGCTGACGACGACGCGGGCGCCCGCCTGGAGAAGGCCGCGCGCAATCATCATCCCGATGCCACTGGTGCCGCCGGTGACAAGGGCGTACTTCCCACTCAGATCGAAAAGTTCCGTGTGAGTGGTGAATTGGTTGTCCGTCATTGATCTCCTCGCCTTTCCGTCGCGGAAGAAGGCGCCGACACGGTCGCACATTCCGGGCAGCCAAATGGAACCGATACGGGTAAAGCAGCGGCAGTGCGTGCCCATGGAATGTGGTCGGCGCTTGCGACTCGACCAGGTTGACAGGCGTTGTGGACATCCGGGAGACCCTGGTGATCCAGGCACTGTCAGAGCCCCCCTGCCTCGGGCCCTTTCGGGCAGGTCGGTCGGGGAGCGTCAGAGGGCCGGCAGCGCACGTACCGTGCCGAACAGTCGGGTGAAGTCCTCGCTCCGGCCCGGCGTTCGGCCGGTATGGTCCCCGACCAGCCAGGCGTCGGGGTCAGCGGCTTTGCCTTCAGCTCACTCTTCCCTCTTCATGAATTCCAAAGCTCGCGCCCGTTTCCGGGCCAAGAATTCGACGGGGTCCTCGTCGTACAGCACATTTTCACGCAGCCAATGCTCCAGATCTGCCGCGACCTCGTCGCGCCCCTTGACCAAGACCCCCGTCGAACCGGAGGCGGAATGGACCCAGCCGCCGTGCTCGAGCACCACCAGGTCGAACCCGTGCAAGTAGTCGAGCCCCGTGGTGATCCTTTTGTCCGCTGGATCGAAGTCTTCCGCCTCAACCCATCGAGCGGCCCAGTCATGCGCACTTTCTCGCGAAACGGATCCGTCGATGATCCCTCGCCACTGCTCCTCCACCTGCGCCCTCGACGGGGGTTCGTGTCGATCAGGCAGCACACATGACCCCAACGTCCGCAACCGACCTTGCCATCGAGCTCCCTTGGTAAGGATTGTGTGTAACGAGGCCTGTACATGACGACGTGTCCGCGGCGGCGGCGGTGGCCTCGGTCGAGCCGGGCCAGGACGAAAGCAGGCTCGCCAACAGCGCCGTCGACACGACGCCGATCAAGCCCAGCCGAACCCGGATCGCCACTGCGCCCCCGACGTGGACGGCGTCGGGAGGCATGTCCGCCCGTGGCCGTGTCCCCTGTCGCCCAACCACATCGAAGCTTGCGCAGGTCCGACCTTGGGGGAAAGTCAGGAGCCGTGACAAGCGGCAAGTGGATCGTTCACCCGGTGTTCCCGCACCGCTCGGCAGGCCGATCCGGGTAGCAGGCTCGGGGCGGACGGGGGTGGGTGGCGGGGCTCGGCGGGCGTGGTGGGTGGGGTGTGGCGAGGAGGGTGAGGGCGGCGGCGGAGGGGGAGTGGGGTTCGGGGGTGAAGACGGCTACGCGTTGGTCGTCGTCGGGGAGGGTCATGAACTCGACGCCGAGGGTCAGGGTGCCCACTGTCGGGTGGTGGTAGGTGCGGGTGGACGAGCCGCAGTCGCCGACCGTGTGGGACGTCCAGAGTTCGGTGAACTCGCGGCTGCCGAGGGTGAGTTCGCCGATCAGAGCGGTCAGGCCGGGGGAGCCGGGGTGGTGCGCGGCGATCTTGCGCAGGTCGGCGACGGTGGCGCGGGCCTTGGCGGGCCAGTCGGCGTAGAGCTCACGGGTGTGCGGGTCGAGGAAGAGCAGGCGGGCGATGTTGGGGCGGTCGGCGGGGCGGTTCGGCGCGTCGAAGTCGACGTGGCCGGCGATCAGGGCGTGGGCCATCGGGTTCCAGGCGAGCACGTCGAGGAAGCGGCCCATGACGAGCGCGGGTACGTCGCCGAAGGAGTCGATCATCGTCCGTACGCCCGGCCGTACTTGCTCGGGCCTGGCCGCCCGGCGGCGGCCCATGGGCTTGGGGCGGGCGAGGGTGTACAGGTGCGTGCGCTCGGCGTCGTCCAGGCGGAGTACGCGGGCGACGGCGTCGAGTACGGAGTCGGACGCGTTGGGGCTCTGGCCCTGTTCGAGGCGCGTGTAGTAGCCGGCGCTCACTCCGGCGAGCTGGGCCAACTCCTCGCGGCGCAGGCCGGGTACGCGGCGGCGGCCACCGAACGTGGGCAGGCCGGCGTCCTCGGGTCGCAGGCGCGCGCGCCGCGACCGCAGGAAGTCGCCCAGCTCTGCTTGTGTGTCCATGTGTGCCAGTTTCGCCGATGGGTGGGGGTCGTGCCTGTACCTGGCAGGTGTAGTCACCGCGCAGGTACATCCGGTGGAGGGCCGGCCGGCGCTCGGCGCTCGGCGCACGCTGGTTCCGGGCCGACGGTGGCTTGACGGATCGGATCGGGCCGGACCGAGTGGAGCGGACACGCGTGAAGATTTTGGTGATCGGGGCGACGGGGACCATCGGTAGCGCGGTGGCCGCCGCCTTGGAACCGCGCCACGAGGTGGTGCGGGCGTCGCGGCGGGGCGATGTGCGGGTGGACCTGGCGGACGTGGCTTCGATCGACGCGATGTTCGCGCAAGTCGGCGCCGTGGACGCGGTGGTGGTCGCGGCGGCGAGCGGTGGCTTGACGCCGTTGGAGGCGCCGGACGACGCGAACTTTTGGCGCGGTCTCGACGGGAAACTGATCGGGCAGGTGAACCTGGTACGACGAGCGGCCGCCCGGGTGCGGGACGGCGGGTCGGTGACGCTCACGAGTGGGCGCTTCGCCGCGCCGATGCCGGGAAGTTCGCTCGGCCATCTGGTGAACGCCGGCCTTGAGGCGTTCGTACACGGGGCGGCGATCGAGATGCCGCGCGGGATTCGGTTGAACGCGGTGAGCCCCGGGTGGATCCGGGAAACCTTGCCGGAGTTGGGCATGGATCCGGCCACCGGCACGCCGGCGACGGAGATCGCGCGGGTGTATGCGGACGCGGTGGAGGGAACGGCCCACGGCCGCACGCTGACGGGGGCGGGGACGTGAGCGCCTGTCCGGACCCGGCGGGCGGTGCGCGTCGTACACCGAAACCCCCTGTTCGGCTGTCGAGCCGGCAGCGCCTTCGCACCGTTGCGGAAACGACAACGCCGGTCTCCGGAAACGTAGTTCCGGAGACCGGCGTCACTGCAGGCAGCAGGCCGATCAACCACATCCGCAGCGGGTCGGCCCCTCCGGCCTCGGATCAGTCGGCGGAATCAGTCGGCCGCGACGACGGTCCCGCCAGCTTCTGGTCCTCGTTGCAGAGAATTGAGGTGTACACGGTGCTGCGCTCAGGGCCGACCCGGTCGACGAAGACGCGATACCCGAGCAAGCACTCCCTGCCGTCGATCGCGCTTCCGCTGGTGGTGTAGTTCTGTCCGGTTCGGAGCGGCCAGATGGCGCTCTGGAGGCTACCTCGTGGCCGGTATCTTCCCGGTCCGGTTCTGATCGGTTCCATGTGCAGCGAGTCCATATAGGCCGCGACGTGCTCCGACGCGATACTCGCCTCCATGTACCCGGTGCTTCCCTCCCCGTCGTCGACCGAGCAGTACTTGATGTTCTCGGGGCCTTGCGGAGGGGCGATCTCGTAGAGCCGGTAGAACTGTTCGAGGGTGATCTTGGAGCGGCACTTGGAGTACTGTTGCGGACCCCCTTGCGCCTGGGAGGACGTGTTCGACTCCGACGCACCGGAGCGTTCCTCCCCGCACGCCACGAGCAGGGCACCGGAGCAGGAGAGCAACAACGCCGCGACCAGTGCCCCCGGGCGCCCGAGCGGCCTTCGCACCGCGACTCGACGTCTCACTTTCGATACTCCAGGTTTCCTGTGGTGGCCGTGAGGACGTACTCCCTGGCCAGGCCGTGTTCATGCATCTCGGCGAACGGTTTGAGCGAGACACCTGCGACGGAGTCTTCCTTGTCGAAGTTCCAGTCCTTGTACAGCTCGACCTTGTACTGGGCTGTCGCGGAGGAAGTACCGTTGGCGCCGCGCTCAACGGTATAGGTTCCGGTCACCCGATACTGGGCGGCGCGAATGGCGAGGACACCGTCGTTGCTCGTGAACTTCGTGGGCAGCCAATCGCTCTCGATGCTTGCGTGACACAGTGAAGCACCGGACTGTGCACACATGTTGCTCGCCTCCGTCCCCCAGTCGGACATCTGAAGCTCGACGTCGCTCGCGAACCCGGGGTCCTTCAGCAACTCCTCGCCCGACATGTTCAGCGTCTTGCCGTTGTTGTCGAGATACCGGCTGAAGGCGTCGCAGGTCCACGGGAGCATCCCGCTCGCACACAGGAGTTCGGTGCCGCTCGCGAACTGGGGGTAGGCCTTCGTCACGTTCGCCTTTTGGAGCCACTTGGGTACCCAGGTCTTGCTGGAGTTCCACTTCTTGTTGTTGTTGGGAGTCCTGGGGTCCTTGGTGGACTTGCCGGAGCCCCCCGACTTGACCGGCCCGACGTTCTTCCCCGGAGGCTTGCAGTAGTTGACGCATCCCTCGGAGCCACCCGGCGCGACGGGCGAGGTGGTCGTCTGACCCTGACCGTTGTCACCGCACGACATGACGTTGCCGCAATAGATCGGGGGCGTCGGTTTCCCGCATGCGGTGCCGATGCACGGTTCGTTCGGGCCGGTACGGAGTCCGGTGGGGTCGGACAGCGTGGTCGGATTGTTGTTGCTGTAGGTGTAGCCGTGCATCTGTTGGGCGTCGCTCAGGTCCATGATCGGGTCGACGCTGATGAACCGGCCCAGGGACGGGTCGTATTCGCGTGCTCCGACGTGGGTGAGGCCCGTGGTGTCCATGGGCTTGCCGAGGAAGCCCTTGTCGGTGGGCCATTGGCCGTTGGCCTGGGTGGGCTGGGCGCCGCGGGCGTCGCCGAAGGGCTTGGACTGGCGACGAGTGGCCGTCAGGGTACCGGCGTCGATGATGGTGGTGCCGGTGCCGTGATGGTCGGACGCCAGGTAGACCGGAGTCTGGGTGCCCACGCGGACGACGGCGACGCCGCCGGCGGTGGGGTAGGTGCGGGCACCGACGACCGGCCCGGACTGGTCGGTGTTGGTGGTGAGTTCGTCGGTGCCGAGGTAGAGGGTGGTCTTGCCGGCTTCGCGGCGGATGATGCGGTTGCCGTCGGCGTCGTAGACGTAGTCACTCGACCCGGTCGTGGAGGTGACGTTGGTGAGCTTGTCCTCTGCGTCCCAGTTCAGGGTCTGCTCACGGGCGTCGGGGCCGGGACGGGTCTTGGTGTTGCCGGACGCGTCGTACGTCGGGTTCGTGACGACCGGGGTGCCGGTACCCGTCCTGGTGGTGATTGTGTCCAGGATGTGCGTGCGGGCGGTGCCGGGGCGTTGGCGGTAGCCGTACTCGGTGGTGACGGTCTTGGTCGGGTCGTTGGTCGGGTCGTGGTCGACGAGTTTGGTGCGGTTGCCGACGACGTCGTACTCGAACGACTGCCAGTACGCCTCCGGGCCGCCCACCGTGGACGGTGCCGGGTTCTGCGTGGTGCAGCCACCGATGCCGTGGACGCTGGGCTCGGGCCGCGTGGTGATCCCGGCGGTGTCGGTCCATGCCTCCGTCAGGCGGCGCATGCCGTCGTAGGCGAAGCACTGGGTGTCGGTGGTGGTGCCGTCGCGGATCGTCTTGATCGCAGTGACGTCACCACTGGGCTTGTAGGTGTACGAGGTGGCATCCACGGTCTCGGTGGCGTCGGTCTGCTTGTCCCAGAACGTGCCCAGGAGGCGTCCGGTGGCATCGTCGTAGGAACTGGTGAAGGCGACCTGCTTGGGCGTGGCGCCCAGGGTGGCCCGGGTGTTGCGGCCGAAGGCGTCGTAGTCGGCCGAGTTGAGGTAGCCCCGCTGGGCGCTGCCCAGCGTGCCGATCTGGCCACCGGGGGTGTACTGGGTCTTCATGGTCTCGGCCGGCAGGCCGCCGGCGGCGGGGAGTGTGGTGCGTACGGGCTTGCCGGTGAGGGGTTCGTAGACGGTGGCGGTCTCGTAGACGCCGGCGAGCTTGCCCTCCACGGCGGGGACGGTGGTCCGGGTGCCGATGGGACGGTAGGTACCGGGTTCGAAGCCGGTGATCTCGCTCGTGTACTTCGCGCCGCCCTTGCCGTCGACGTAGCGGGAGGAGCCGTCGACCCGCCCCTTGGCGTAGCGGTCGTACGTCCACTCGCTCAGGAGGTTCGCGTCGGTGACCGTGTCCTTGTAGGAGGCGGTCTTGCGGCCGAGCGCGTCGTAGGTGTACTCGATTTTTCGGCCGCCTGCGTCGGTGGTTCCGGTGACCCGGCCCACGAGGTCGTAGCGGGTGTCGGAGGGGCCCTTGTCGGGGTCCTCGGTGTGGGTCTTGCGGCCGAGGAAGTCGTAGGTGTACGTCCACGTGTTGCCGCCCGCGTCGGTGACGCTCTTCAATTCCTCACGGGGTCCGTAGGTGTAGCCGATCTTCGTGTAGCCGGGGCCGGCAGGAGTGCCGCCGGCGTACTCGCGCAGTTCCTTCGGCTTGCCGCGGGCGTCGCTGATGGTCAGTTTCGCGGTGCCGCCGGGCGGTGGCGTGACGGCGGTCTGGTCGGCGCCGGTGTACGTGGTGGTGGTGCGCCACTGTTCGTGGCCCTTGGACGCGAACACCTCGGCGGTGGTGCGGCCTTGGCCGTCGTACTCGATCCAGGTCTGACCGAAGACCTCTGCCTCGACGGGAACCCAGACGGCATTGACGGGGTAGGACGCGTCGTTGAAGTAGGGCTGGTTGGCCTTCGACGGGCGGCCGAGGCTGTCGTAGTAGGTGTCGCCGATCAGCCGGCCGGTGCTGCCGTTGGCCGTGTTGGTCTGGCTCTGGCGTTCCTGGAGGAAGCTGTTGAGGATCTGCTTGCTCACCAGGTACGAGGAGTCGGTGCGCATGGTGCTGGTGGTGACGACCGAGGGAGCGTTCTTGTTGAGTTCGTAGGTGAACTTCTTGTCCGCAGGGGCGCTCGCCTTGGGGTGACCGGGCTGCCAGACCGCGGTGAGCCGACCGAGGGGGTCGTACTGCTGCTCCGTGATCAGGCCGTTGACGTCGACCGCCTTGACCGGGAGATGACGGGCGCTCGCGTAGTGGGTCGACGAGGTCCAGCCGTTGGGCCCGGTGGTCACGACCGTGGTGGGCAGGGTGCCGGTCGCCGGTTCGTACGTGGTGGTCGTGGTCTTGTTCTCGGCGTCGGTGGCCGAGATCGGGCGACCGTAGCCGTCGTACGTGGACTTGCCGGTGTCGACCCAGTTCGCGGTGTCGCCCGTGTAGGAAACGACGGCCTGGGTGCGGGTGACGTCGCCGGAACCACCGACTTGGCCGAGGGTGTTCGAGGCGTCGTAGTAGGTGCGGGTGCGGCCGTAGGTGGTGTCCTTGCCGACGGGCGTCGTGCAGTCGCCGAGCAGGGAGTCGATCTCGGTGGGTTTGCCGATGATCCACGCGGTGGTGTTGTGGCCGTAGGTGGTGCGGGTGCAGTACTCGGGCAGGCCGTCCGCCTGGTCGGAAACGGCGGTGGGCAGCCCGTACGTCGGCTCGTACGTGGTGGTGGTCGAGGTCTGGCGCCAGTTGCCGTCGGCGAGAAGGTTGCGGGTGAGGGCCTTCTCCGTGCCTGAGTGACGCGACGTCAGATCCGGCAACTGCCGCGGGTCGGCCGCGTTTTGCATGCGTTTGTGGGTACCGGTGACCTGGCCGGCCCAGGGCGTGTTGTGGGTGGTGGCGACGATGCTTCCGCCGGCGCCGGTGAACGTCTGGGACTCGTAGACGAAGCCTCGCAGGTGACCGCTGTCCCGGACCTGGCTGCCGGTGGAGTCGGTCACGGTGACGGCGCGCTTGGTGCCGTCCTTCTTGACGTCACCGTCCATGCCGCGCAGGTAGAAGCTCGCGGACTGGGTGATCGGGTCGGGGAACGCCCCGGTGCGGGTGACGACCTGGGCGTAGCCGCGGAAGTCGTTCCAGGTGCGGCGGTCCTTGGTCTCGGGCTTGCCCGCGAGTTTGTCCTCGGTGAGTTCGGAGTCGTCGCGGTGCCAGGCGGCTCCGCCGAGGTACTCGTAGCGGGTGGATCGGGTGGGGGCCGCGCCGGTGGTGTCGTGTTCGGTGATCTCGGCGACGGAGTACTTGTGGAACCAGTGCTTGGCGGGTTCGCTCAGCTCGTTGTAGTTCCAGTAGGCGGGGTAACAGCCGCGGGTGTTGGTGTCCTCGGGTTGGAGGTTGCCGGGGGTGCAGTCGGGGTCGTTGTAGACGACGTTGATCTGTCCACCGGTCTCGGTGGTGACGGTGGTGATGCGGCGTCGGTTCATCGGCGGGGCGTAGTCGCCGGCGGCGTCGACGCGGTTGTTCATGAACTGGCCGGTGAAGTCCTGTGCGGGCAGGACGACCTTGGCGGTGCCGTCGTAGGCGGTGCGGGTGATGGACTTGAGCCACAGGGTGGCGGTCGACCCGTCGGAGGGGTCGGGGAGGTCCTGGTCGAGGGCGAACTCGTCGACGGTGGCGTAGGAAGTGCCTTGAAGGAGCTGGGTGGTGATCTTCGTCAGGCGGCGGGTGGACCAGAACGTGGGGGCGTACTGCTCGCACGTCCCGGTGGCCCCGCAGATCTTGTCGACGGGGACGTCGGGCCACTTGGCGGCGTTGGCCTTGGTCATCTTCGCCGGGGCGCAGTCGAAGCCGTCCTTGGGCAGGCAACGCTCGGCGGTGTCGAAGACGACCTGGGCGGTGGGCCGGCCCGTGTCGGTGGTCTTGGAGCCGTAGGTGATCGTGGCGAGGGTGCCGCCGCGGGTGTAGGGAGTGAGGGTGCCGGAGCCGACCAGGATCGCGCCGCGCTTGTAGTGGTTGGTGTCGGCGTTGTACGTGTAGGTGACCAGGCCGCCATGCGCGTCGACCACGTAGTCGAGGTTCCAGCGCCACGCCTGCTGACACCACGACGCGTCGAAGCCGGCGGCGTTTTTGCACGGCTCGCCGGCGTTGTTCCCGAAGACGGGGCGGGTCCACGTCGCGTTGGTGGCCGCGCCCGTGGTGGTGCCGGGCTTGTGGCCCGCACCGAAGTAGTACTGGGTGCCGTCGCCGGTGGTGAGTTTCCAGTGCTCGCCGTCGTTGTCACCGTTGACCGCGCCGGTCAGCTGCTCGATGCGGGAGGCGTCGTCGCCCTGGAGGTGCCACTTTTCGGTGGCGTCGTCTCGGACAAGGGTGTTGGAGCGCCCGTTCAGGGACAGGACGAGGCTGTTGGACGTGGACCAGCACGGCTCGGTGGACTTGGCGTCCTGACCGTCACGCCCGCAGGACTGGTAGGAGCGCTCGACGAATCCTGGAGAGTAGTCCCAGCCGTCGCCGATCCACGATGCCTGATTGTTCGTGGAGACCATCCGGCCGTCGACCGCGCCCGAGTCGTACGACAGGTTGACGTTCGGTGTCGGTCCGCCGAGGGCGGCCGGCATGGGAACCGGGTAATTCCAGCTCATGGAACCGGAGTTCGCGCCGGCGATCCACGATCCGGACGCGGAAAGCGAGGTGGCTTTGTAGTCGCCCTGGGGGCCCGCGTCGTCGGCGGTCACGGCCAGCACGACGCTTGCGCCCAGGCCCGCCGTGCGGGCCTGGGGGGAAGCCTGTGGCAGGTCGACCGGGGCCCGGACGCGGTGGCCGGCGGGGTCGTTGACACCGCCCGGGAGTGGGGTGCGGACGCGGCACTCGGCGCGATCGGGCGTGGTCAGCGCACATTCGGGGAGGGCGAACAGCCTCAGGCGTGAGGACCAGTCGGCGCCGAACGCGTCGCGGAAGGTCGAGTAGTCCACGCCGACGTCGACCGTGGCGGTGTCCGTGGGGCCGTCGGCGCGGCGTACGGAGACGAGTACGCCGTCGACGCCGGCGGCCTCGGTCGCCTTGCGGTCGGCGACGACGACCTTGACCCGGGCCGGGGCCGAACCGTTGGCCGTGGAACGGGAGTCGCGGACCGGCCCCGGTGTGGTGTCGGCGGGTCGGGTGATCCACACCGGGGTTTCGCCGGCGCGCCCCTCGGTGGGAACGGCGAGCCGCCCCAGGACCGAGTCGGAGCGCCGACCGGGGATGGGCGCGCCGGGGGTGACTTCGGCCTCGACTGCGGCGGGCCACGTGATCTTGCCCGGCTTCCACGTCGCATGTCCGTCGCCGGTAGCCGCCTGGACCTCGGGCTTCGGGGCGGTGGAACCGTTGACGGACGGGGTCTTGGGCAGCGGGCGCGGCGACCACGCGTCGGCGTCGCGTGCCGAGACGATCCAGTCCGCCGCCTGGGCGGGGCCCGCACCCCCGACCAGGGCGAGCAGGGTCGCGGCGGTGACCAGGGATCGGGCCAGTGTTGATCCGCGTGGTGTAGCCCGTTTCGTTCGCTGTCGTCGGCCGCGCATGCCCAACCCCCACCGAGACGGTCCTCGCCCCGAGTAGGCGAAAGATCACAGGTGGGCGGCACGGTACGGGCCGGTAACCACAGCGGGCAACGGCAGTTCTCCGGCCCGATGTGGGATTCGTCACTACAACGAAAACGTGCGTCCACGTGTCCTCGGTGAGCCAAAACGCCCGCAGTGATCCAAAGGGACGGAATCCGAGAACCCCTTGACAGCCCGGTTGAGATTTATCGACAAGATCACAATGCCGCGTGATCTCGGTCACAGCGGGGATTCCTTGTCCGGACTGTCGACCAACCCGTACGTTCCGTGCGCCTATGCGCACCCGCGCCCCGGTCCCCGGCAGTTCAAGGAGCATCCCCACATGGGGCACCCACCCCTCGCCCGCACCCGCAAGCGCCTGACCGTCGTGGCCTGCGGGCTCCTCGGCCTCGTACTCGCCGGCGGCACCACCGCCGCGAACGCGGCGCCCAAGACGCCCCCCGTCGCTGCGGTGAAGACCGCGAAGTCGCCACCCTCGCAGCCGAGTTCGCCGCTGTCGCCCGAGGACGCCGCCGTTGCCCGGGCCGCGCGTACCGGACAACCGGTAGTCGTCCCGGAGTTGACGACCGAGACGGACCTGGTCACCGCTCGACCCGACGGCACCCTGGGCCTCAAACGCAGCGTGGAGCCTTCCCGGACGAAGAAGTCCGGGGCCTGGGCCGACCTCGACCCGACCCTGATCGCCGCGACCGACGGCACGCTACGTGCCAAGTCCACGACTGCGGACGTGGCCTTCTCGGGCGGCGGTACCACGCCCCTGGCCGCGCTCGACAACGGCGGGCGCAAACTTGCCCTGACCTGGCCCACCCCCCTGCCCACCCCGCGTCTGGACGGACCCAGCGCCGTCTATCCCGAGGTGTTGCCGGACGTCGACCTCAAGGTCACCGCCACCGAACAGGGCGGCTTCACCCACATCCTGATCGTCAAGACCCCTCAGGCCGCGAGCGACCCGGCCCTCGCCGATCTCAGGCTCGGCATGAACCTGGACGGCGTCACCGTCGCCCGAGACACCACCGGCAGCCTCAAAGCGACCACCCCGGAAGGCAAGACCGCGTTCACCGCGCCGGCCCCGATCATGTGGGACTCGCGCACCACTCCCGCCCCCGCCGAGGCTCAGGCGAAGGGACGTGCGGGCGTCGCCGGCACGGCGTCCGCGAGCTCGTACGCGGTCGCGGACGGCGACGTGGTTCCAGCGGACGAAGTGGCCTCCACGGACGAGCGTCCCGGCGCGCACGCCGCGACCGCGCCGATCGAGACCGCCGTCACCGCGGACGCCCTGACCCTGACCCCGGACGCCGGCCTGCTGCACGCGCCGGACACGGTCTTCCCGCTCTACATCGACCCGGCATGGGTCCCCATGATCGACTGGGCCGGCATTCAGACCTGGGCCCAGGAGGGATACCCCGACACCGCCGGCGTCGAGAACACCAAGTTCGAACTCGGATCCGGCTACCAGCGCTGGGGTACCGGCAACCACGGCCTCGAACGCAGCTACTTCCAGGTCGGCTACAACCTGAACGGGCGCCTGGACGGCAAGCACATCCTGTTCGTCACCTTCAACGTCACCCAGGTCTACTCCGCCAAGAGGGGCTGCCCCGACAGCAATTGGCCCGTGTACCTGCATCTCACCGGCGACAACATCGGCAACGACACCGACTGGAACCACCGACCCGCCGACAAGGGACGATGGGGCAGTAACTCCTTCAAGGGCTCCGACTGCGGCGGCGACCAGAACATCGAATTCGGTATCACCGACAATCTCAAGCCCTACCCCAACTGGGAAGTGCTGACCTTCGGCATCCTGGGCGACGAAAGCAAGACCACCGCCAACAACGGCCTCAAGCGTTACTCGCGCACCGCCTCCGACACGTACCTCTACGTCCAGTACAACACCCCACCGAACAAGCCCGCCAACCTCAACACCACTCCCAGCCCCAGTCGCCTCGACGCCGACGGACCCGCCGCCGTCAAGACCTGGACCGACACCGGCTGCGCTCCCGCCGGTGGTGAGGGCTGGATCGGCGCGACCAACGGCAACACCGGCGTCCGCATGAACGCCACCGTCTCCGACGCGGACAACCACCTCGTCGCGAACAAGTTCAGCTTCGTCGACGACACCACCCAAACCGTCATCCTCGACGAACAACACAGCCCCTTCGTCGCGTCCGGCAGCGCCGTGTCCATCGCCACCGGTCCGCTCACGGACGGCCACCGCTACGGCTGGTACTCCCGCACCTCCGACAACCTCGACGACTCGCCCTTCACCGCCGCCTGCTACTTCCGTGTCGACACCACCGCGCCCGCCGGCCCCCAGGTCACCATCGCTCCGGGCGACGCCGCCAAACCCACCGGAGCCGAGCGCACCCTGACGTTCCAGTCCTCCGACGGCGGCAGCGGACTCGTCGCGTTCGAATACGCCTTCAACGCCTCGATGCCCGTCGGCGGAGCATCCCTGGTCACCGCAGACGCCCAAGGCCGCGCCCAGTTGACCCTCAAACCGGGGATGTGGGGCACCAACATCCTTCGCGTCCAGGCCGTCGACCGCGCCGGCAACCGCTCCCAAACGCTCAACCACACCTTCTACGTTCCCGACGACCCGAACGCCCCCACCGTCGCCGGCGACATCACCGGCAACGGGACACCCGACGTTCTCGTCGTCGACGGCAACGACCTACGGATGTACCCCACAGACCACGGCCTCCTGCCCCGGCCCCAACCCGAAGGCAGCGTCGTCGCAGGTGACGGCAGCGTGCTGGCCTCGACCGGTCCGAACAGCCCCGGCCAGAGCACCTGGGCCGGCTCCCTCGTCAGCCACAACACCGGCCCCGGCATCCGCACCGACGAACTCTTCGCCTGGCAAAAGGGACCCCAGGACAACGGCACCCTGCGCATCTACCGCAGCAGCCTCAGCCTCGCCCTGCCGCCCGCCCAACGCGGACTCCTCAACAACGACCACCAATACTTCAAGCGCGAACGCTCCGTCGTCGCCACTGTCCCCCGCCCCGGCTGCACCGGCGACTGCGCCGGCTACAACGCCCTCGACTGGTCGAGCGTCAAGCAGATCCTCGCCGTGGGCGACGCCGACAAACGCACCGACGAGGACGGCAACGGCTTCGGTGATCTGATCACCATCGAGACGGACGTCACCGGCAACGGCTCGCTGTGGTTCTTCCACCGCGACCCCGGCGGCGACTTCAGCGAAGCCCGCATGATCGGCGGCCTCGGCTGGCAGGGCATCACGCTCGCCGCGCCCGGCGACATCAACGGCGACGGCCTCCCCGACCTGTGGGCCCGCTACCCGAGCGGCGCCCTCTACCAATTCCCCAGCCGCCTCCTGCCGGACGGCACCCCCGACGTCGCCGCTCTCGGTGACGCCGGCGCCAAGTCGCAGATCGGTACCGGCTACACGCCCGCCGCGTACCCCCTACTGTCCACCGACGGCAACATCACCGGCGACGCGCGCCCCGACCTGTGGACCCGCACCACCGACGGCAGCCTCCTCGTCCACACCGGACGAGCCCCCGCCGCCGGAACCACCGCCTTCGCCCCGCCCATTGCGCTCACCTCCAGCAGCACACCCACCGGCACCACCACCACCTTCACCGACGGCACTCTCGTCAAGGGCGCGGGCCGCGCCGAGGTCTTCGTCGTCAACGGCGGAGCCGGCTTCCACATCCCCGACGAGGACACCTTTTTCCGGCTCGGCTACACCTTCGACCGCGTGCTGACCGTCCCGGCCGCCACCGTCGACGCCCTCCCGCACATCCCGCGAGACGGCACACTCCTGCGCGAGGAACACGAAGCCAACGTCTACCTCGTCCGGGGCGGCATCCGCGCCGCCTTCACCAGCGAAGATCAGTTCTTCGGACTCGGCTACCGATGGGCATCCATCGGCATCGTCCCCGACCACAGCCTCGATCCCATTCCCCGCGGCGCCGACCTCTGACCCAACCGCCCATCGATCGGGTGCGCTTGCACAGTTTCAGCAGAAACACATCGACAAGCGACCCGTAGGTCGCGATCGGACACGGACGTTGGTGATCGATCCGGGTCCCGTGTGACGCCGGTCCCCGGAACGACGGTTCCGGGGACCGGCGTCATCGTTTCGAGAAGCAGGGCCGAGGACTCGGCCCTGATCGCTTCGCCTGTGGGGCGGGACGAGGAACTGCCAGTGCGGTGATGCAGGGTGATTTTCGAGCATATGGCTGCTGATGGTGGCTGGATAACTACCCTGGGTGGTCTCGGTATTGGTTTCGATCCCACGGGGGTCTGTATGACGAACCGTCCAACAGTGGGCAATGTGACGCTCAAGGCCGCGCGGAAGGCGATGGGGCTGAAGTCGCAGCAGAGCTTCGCCGATGCGTTCGAGGCGAAGGCGTTGGCGGGTGGGAAGCGGTTGGGCGTCAGTGTTCGCCAAGTCCGCCGTTGGGAGAGTGTCGAACCGCCTTGGCCCACGCCGGACTACCAGACGGTTCTGGAGACGATGTTCGACCGCCCTTTGACCGCACTGGGATTCACGCCGGCTGACGACGTGGACGGGCTACAGGCGACGGCGCGTCAGGACGCGACGGGCGGTGCCGTGATCCAGGATTTGCGAGACGCGGAGCAGTGGGGCTGGTGGCGAACCGGCCCCGCCGAGTCCGACAACGACAGGTGCTTTGCGCGCATTGCGAAGGCCGATCGCGCAGCAACGAGCATCCGCGCGTATACGGGAACGCTCATCCCCGGCGTCCTCCAGACCCATGCGTATACATGCGCCGTACTGCGGGGGGTCTCCCCTTCGCTGTCCAACGACGACGTCATCGCGAGGGCTGACCAGCGCAGCCAACGACTCGACGCGATTCATCCTCGATCGAACGGCGTTGGGTCGCTTCGCTACATCATTGATGAGGGTGCACTGAGCAATGTGGTCGGTAGCTTGGACATTCTTCGTGACCAACTCGGTCACCTTCTGGTGACTCTGGCCCGCCGGAACGATATTCGTGTACAGGTGCTGCCCGCCGATATCGGTGCACACCCGGGTAGCAGCAGTTCGTTCATCCTGTACGACTTCGGTACACGCCAAGTTGTCTTTCTGGAGGGTCTGACCGGGGCTTCTTGGTCGGTCCGACCGTCTTGCGTGGGCACGTACGGAACCGCCTGCGAGGACCTGATGGCGGCCGCTCTCTCCGTGGACGATTCTCTGGAGCTGATCAGTCAACGTCTTGCCGAGGCCGAAATCCTGTGTCGGACAGCCGGCAGCCCTGGTGGCGAACCAGCGGCTACCCGGGCGCTTGTGCACTCGTGGACGTCGAGGCGTCCTTCGATGTCATCGCGGTTCGAGACAGCATACGAAGAGACGAGTCGGTGATTCGGCTTCATGCCGCTGCTTGGGGCAAGCTCTTGCCGGAACTCCGGCAGCAGTAGACGACATTGCGCCGGTCGGGCGGCCATCCCCGTGGTACGGCCGCCCGGCCGGCGCGGTCGTCAGCCGAAGCTCACTCGGTCCAGCCAGAAGTCGAGCAGGGCTGCGTCGCCCAGGACTTCGATGCCTTCGCCGTGTGGCGGGCGGCGTTTGTAGATGGTCAGGAGTAGGTCGGTCAGTGGGCCTCGGACGGCTACGGCGGACTTTTCGTGGGACCTGCGCCACGTGATGGCGTCGCCCGTGAGGTCGACCACCCACTCGGCTGCCGCCTCCGGGGCGGTGTCCGTGGCGTGGAGGTGGATGGTGCGGTCGGGGCCGAGGAGTTCGCGCATGTGTGGGTGGACCTCGAAGTGCATGGGCAGCGAGCCGAGTTCCATCCACTCGTCGATGGCGTCGATGGCCACGTCTTCGGCGAGGACGTACGTCGCGCCCAAGGCCAAGGTCGCGTCGGCGCGGTGGAGTGCCGTCTCGTGGGTGAAGCGGCGGGGGTAGAAGTCGGTGGTCCCGCCCGGGACGGGGGTCCACACCTTCGCGCCGGGGCCTGCGGCGCGGAGCGCGTCGGCGAGTTGCCCGGCGCCCTCGGTGAGCCACGGGCCTAACACGGCCGGGTCCTCGTGGGTGTAGGCCGAGAGGTCGCGGAAGTCCTGGTCGGGGACGGGTTCCGTGGCCAGGGTGCGTACCGTTTCCGTGGCCCAGCGTTGGCCGCCGCCGAGGTGGCGCAGGAGTTGGCCTACGTTCCAGCCGGGGCACGAGGGTACGGGGGCGGTCAGGTCTCGGCCCTGGATGGTCGATACCAACAGATCGGTCTGCGTGACGATTTCGGCGCAGTAGCGGTCGTGGTTCGCGAGGGTCATGCGCTCACATTCCAGCGGTTGACGAGGTCGAGGATGCGTTCGGCGGTGGTGAAGTCACCGGTCAGGCGGTTCTTGGTCACGGCGAAGGCGATACCCGTCGCCGGATCGGCGCACGCGAAGCTGCCGCCGGCGCCGGCCATGCCGAAGGACGTCGGGGGACCAGGTTCGCCGATGGCGTAGCCGAGGGCCCACGTGGACTCGTTGCCGAAGACCCGGTCGGTTCCCGACGCGGCGGGCGCGGAGATCGTCCGCAGGCGGTCGGCGGAGATCAGCGGGACGCCCGTCACGTTGCCGAGCAGGGCGGCGTACACACGGGCGACGGCGCGGGCGGAGACCTTGGCGCCCGCCGGGATGTCGGCCGTGAGGTAGTCGCTGCGATTGCCGAGTGCGGCGGTCGGGAACAGCGCCTTCGGGCCGGCGTCGAACATGGGCAGGTCTTCGGGCATCGACGCGAGCATCTCGTCGGTGCCGGGGGCATCCTCCAGGGTCGCGAGGCGACCGTGTTCGCCGGCCGGCATGCCGAAGTACAGCTCGTCGGCCATGCCCAGTGGGCCGGCCACGTCCTCGCGCAGGACCTGCGAGATGGTTCGGCCGGTCGCGCGGCGGACGATCTCGCCGACCAGGAAGCCGAAGGTGTACGCGTGATAGCCGACCTGTGTGCCGGGCTCCCACCACAACTCGGCGTCGGCGACGATCGCGCAGATCGCGTCCCAGTCGCACACGTCCTCGGGTGTGGTGTTCCTGGGCAGGCCCGGCACTCCCGCGGAGTGGGTCAGGACGTGTCGCAGGGTCACCTTGTCCTTGCCGTGTGCGGCGAACTCCGGCCAGATGTCGGCGACTCGGGTGTCGTAGTCGAAGACGCCGCGCTCGGCGAGGACGTGCGCGACGGTCGCGGTCACGCCCTTGCCGATCGAGTAGTTGTAGAAGACGGTGCCCGCCGTGACCGGTCGGCCCGTCGCGGGGTCGGCTACTCCGGCCACGGCATCCACCACCAGGTCACCGTGCCGGTAGACGGCTACCTGGATGCCTCGTTCGGCGTCGGAGGCCACCAGTTCGTCGATGGTCTGCTGGACTTGGTGTCGGATGTCGTTCATCGTGCCGCTTCCGGTCTGGTCGGGTCGGGTCGGATCGCCGGGCGTTTGCCCGTTCCCTCTATAGACGGTCGGGGCGTCGAGAACTCATCGCCGAACCGCCGTTGCTTTTGCGGAGGATGGGAATCGAGGCCACCAGAAGGATCGGGAGCAGCAGGAACGCGACGCGGACCGGCATGTGGTCCGTTGCGAGGCCGAGCAGGAACGGCGCGCCGCCGGCTGCGACGGTCGTCGCGACGGCGAGGCGCGAAACCGCGAGGTCGGCCCGGCCGCCGGCGGCCTGGATCGCGGCGGCCGTGGCCAGTGGGAACTGGACCGACATGCCCAGGCCGCAGACGAACAGGCCGAGGAAGCCCTGCCAAGGCGCGGTCGCGGTCCAGAAGAGGGTGAAGCCGACCAGGTTGACGGCTACGGCGGCGACGTACAGGCGGTACAGCCGGAAGCGCAGCGCGAGTCGGCCACCGGCCAGGCGGCCCAGGCACAGGCCGGCGACGACGCCGGTCATCGCGGTGGCGGCGGTGCTGTCGGACAGCCCGGTGCGGTCGTGGAGCAGCGTCGCGGCCCAGAGGGAGAGCGAGAACTCGACGGCGACCGAGCAGACGACGAGGAGCCAGGCCCACCAGTAGGCGGCGGGGAGGGAGTTGGTGGAGGCGGGGGGCGTGGCGGCTTCGGGGGCGGTCGGGGGTTGGGGGGTTGCTCGGGAGGGCGG
>NZ_WWJX01001035.1 GCF_009865215.1 Streptomyces sp. SID3343
GATGGCCGGCGGCGTGGTGATCGTCTTCATGGTGCTCGTCGCGATCTTCGCCCCGCTGATCACCTCCGCGATCGGCGGCGGCCCCACCGAGTACCACGACGACCTGCTCGACCCGGTCCTGAACATCCCCACCGGCAGCTTCGGCGGCGCGAGCCTGGACCACCCGCTGGGACTGGAACCGGTCAACGGGCGCGACATCTTCTCGCGAATCGTCTACGGCGCCCGGGTCTCGATGCTCGTGGCCTTTCTCGCCACCCTCCTGTCGGTGGTGATCGGCGTCGTCCTGGGCACCGTCGCGGGCTACTTCGGCGGCTGGGTCGACACCGTCATCAGCCGCGCGATGGACGTCTTCCTCGCGTTCCCGCTGCTGCTCTTCGCGATCGCGATCGGCAGCAGCCTGCAGGGCGAGGCATTCGGCCTCAAGGGCGACACGCTCCGGCTGGTCGTGCTCATCTTCGTGATCGGCTTCTTCAGCTGGCCATACATCGCCCGCATCGTGCGCGGACAGACGTTGTCCCTGCGCGAACGCGAGTTCGTCGAGGCCGCTCGCAGCCTCGGCGCCACCGATCGGCACATCATTTTCAAGGAGTTGCTGCCGAACCTGGTCGGTCCGATCCTCGTGTACTCCACGCTGCTGATCCCGACGAACATCCTGTTCGAGGCCGCTCTCTCCTACCTCGGAGTCGGTGTCCAGGAACCCACTGCGTCGTGGGGCGGCATGCTCGCGAAAGCCGTCCCCCGATATGAGGACGCCCCGATGTTCGGGATCGTCCCCGGAGTCACGATCTTCATCACCGTGCTCGCGTTCAACCTGCTCGGCGACGGCCTTCGAGACGCCCTCGACCCGCGCAGCCGCTGAATATCCCGCAAGTCCCGACGAGGAGGCACGACCAGCGATGAGACACCCGGTAACTCGCAGGCGCAGGGCCCAGGCGCTGATCGGTGTGGTGGCGGTGACAGCCTTGACCGCCAGCGCGTGTGGCGGAGGCGGCGGCGGTTCGAAGAAGCACGACCCGAACAACAAGGCGATCACCGAGGTCGTCAACGCGTCCGACAAAAAGGGCGGCACGCTCAAGCTCGTCAGCGCGGACAAGTTCGACTCGCTCGACCCGGGCGACATGTACTACGCCTCGGCGTGGAACTACTCCCGCCTGATGGCCCGTCCGCTGCTGACCTTCAAGCCGGCGCCGGGCAGCGGGAGTTACGAGTTCCAGCCCGACCTGGCCACCGAGGTCGGCAAGACCGACGACGGCGGCAAGACCTGGACGTACCACCTGCGCAAGGGCGTCAAGTACGAGGACGGCACCGAGGTCACGTCCAAGGACGTCAAGTACGCGGTCGAGCGGACCTTCGACAAGGAGATCCTGCCCAACGGCCCCGGCTACTTCGCGCAGTACCTGGACCCGGACAAGACGTACAAGGGTCCGTACAAGGACACCGCGCCGGACAAGCTGGGCCTCAAGGCGATCGAGACGCCGGACGACTACACGATCGTCTTCAAGTTGCCGCAGCCGTTCGCGGACTTCAACTACCTCGCCGCGCTGCCGCAGACCGCGCCGGTCCCGCCCGCCAAGGACACCGGCAAGGAGTACATCAAGCACCCGATCGCGTCCGGCGCGTACATGGTCGACGGCCAGTACGAGCCCGGCAAGGCGGTCAACCTGACCCGCAACCCGCACTGGGACAAGGCAACGGACCCGCTGCGCAAGGCGCTTCCGGACCGGATCGAGCTGCTGGAGAAGCAGGACGCCAACGACGTCGACAACCGTCTGTTCGCCGGCACGGCACAGATCGACGTGGTCGGCACCGGCGTTCAGGCCGCGGCCCAGAACAAGATCCTCACCGACGAGAAGCTCGCCGCCAACTCCGACGACGCGATCTCGGGCGCGCTGGCCTACCTGGCGATCAGCTCGAAGACCCCGCCGTTCGACAACGTGCACTGCCGCCGCGCCGTGCAGTACGCGGTCAACAAGACGCAGCTCCAGCGCGCGTACGGCGGCAAGATCGGCGCGGACATCGCGACGAACCTGATGCCGCCCACGGTGCCCGGGGCCAAGGCCGCCGACATGTACCCCAACGGCGCCAAGCAGAGTGGTGACATCGCCAAGGCCAAGGACGAGCTCAAGCAGTGCGGTCAGCCCAACGGCTTCAGCACCGTGGCGACGGCTCGCAGCAACCGGCCCAAGGAGATCGCGGGCGCGACCTCGCTGCAGAACGCGCTCGACAAGATCGGCATCAAGGTCGAGATCCGGCAGTACCCCTCGGGTGACTACTTCTCGCAGTTCGCCGGTGTCCCGAAGTGGGTCGCCGACAACAAGGTCGGGATCATGTTCATGCAGTGGGGCCCGGACTTCCCGACCCAGTTCGGCTTCTTCCAGCAGATCGTGGACGGCCGGGCGATCAAGGACGCCGGTGGCACGAACCTCTCCGAGCTGAACGACGCCGCGGTCAACGGCCTGATCGACAAGGCCACCGCGACGATCGACCCGGCGGCGAACGCGGCCATCTGGCAGGACGTCGACAACAAGGTGATGGAGGCGGCGGTCATCCTGCCGTTCGCCTGGACCAAGTCGCTGCTCTACCGCCCGCCGAACGTCACGAACGTGGTCGTCACGCCCGCGTACTCCGGCATGTACGACTACCTCAACATGGGCGTCCAATAAGCCTGCGAGGCCAGTAGCCCGAAGGAGAGGTGAAGGCCCGTCAATTCCGGTGCGGGGAGCGGTGATCCCGCTCCCCGCACCGGACCGGGTCGCAGGCTCATGATTTTCTATCTGCTCAGGCGGTTGGCGGGAGCGGTGGTGCTGCTCCTGATCGTCACCATGGCGGTCTTCGCCATCTTCTTCCTGGTTCCGCGCTGGGGCGGTGCCACCAGTGACCAACTGGCCGCGCGCTACGTCGGCAAGTCGCCCACACCCGAGGCGATCGAGCAGGTCAAGCACGGTCTCGGCCTCGACAAGTCGGTGCCGGAACAGTACGGCAAGTTCGTCAAGGGATTCGTCGCAGGCAAGGACTACGACACCGGTGTCCGCAAGGTGCACTGCGCGCCGCCGTGCTTCGGATTCTCCTTCCGCAACAACCTCGAAGTATGGCCGCGCCTGACCGACCGGATCCCGGTCACCCTGTCGCTGGCCGCCGGGGCCGCCGTCATCTGGCTGCTCGCGGGTGTGTCGATCGGAGTGCTCTCGGCACTCAAACGCGGCAGCATCTGGGACCGGATGTCGATGGGCTTCGCGTTGGCGGGTGTGTCGATGCCACCCTTCTTCACGGGCCTCGTCGCGCTGGCCCTGTTCAGTTATCAATGGCCCATCTTCAAGGGCGTGCACTACGTGCCGTTCATGGACAACCCCGGCAGTTGGGCGTGGAACCTGATCCTGCCGTGGCTCACGCTCGCGTTCTTGTACGCGGCGTTGTACGCCCGGCTGACCCGGGCCGGCATGTTGGAGACGATGAGCGAGGACTACATCCGAACAGCGCGGGCCAAGGGCCTGCGCGAACGGGACGTCATCGTCAAACACGGCCTGCGCGCGGCGCTCACCCCGATCCTGACCATCTTCGGCATGGACGTCGGCCTGTTGCTCGGCGGCGCGATCCTGACCGAACAGGTGTACTCCCTCAACGGCATCGGCAAATTCGCCGTCGAGGCGATCACCCAGCAGGACCTTCCCGAGGTACTCGGCGTGACGATGATCGCCGCCGTCTTCGTGATCCTGGCCAACCTCGTCGTGGACCTGCTCTACGCGGTCGTCGATCCCCGGGTGAGGAACTGATGCCCCGTCTACTGCCGCGCCGCAAGAAGGACTCGGCCGACGAGCTGCCCGAGCTCGCCCCGGCCGGACCCCCGCCCGCGCCCGAAAACTTCCTCGAAGTACGCGGTCTCACCGTGCACTTCCCCACCGACGACGGCCTGGTCCGCAGCGTCGACGGCGTCGACTTCGCGCTACAGCGCGGCCGAACCCTGGGCATAGTCGGCGAATCCGGCTCCGGTAAAAGCGTCACCTCGCTCGCGATCATGGGCCTGCACGGCAAGACCAACGCCCGTATCGGCGGCGAGATCTGGCTCGACGGCAAGGAGATCGTGCGCTCCACGCCGGAGCAGGTACGGCTGATGCGCGGCCGCCGGATGGCGATGATCTTCCAGGACCCGATGTCCTCGATGCACCCGTACTACACGGTCGGGCACCAGATCATCGAGGCGTACCAGGTCCACAACGAGGTCACCTCGAAGCAGGCCAAGTCGCACGCGATCGACCTGCTCGGCCGCGTCGGCATCCCGCGCCCGGACCGGCGCGTGGACGACTACCCGCACCAGTTCTCCGGCGGCATGCGCCAGCGGGCGATGATCGCGATGGCGCTCAGCTGCGACCCCGAACTGCTCATCGCCGACGAGCCGACCACCGCGCTCGACGTCACCGTGCAGGCCCAGATTCTCGACCTGATCCGGGACCTGCAACGGGAGTTCGACTCCGCGGTGGTGATGATCACGCACGATCTCGGCGTGGTCGCCGAACTCGCCGACGACGTGCTCGTGATGTACGCGGGCCGCGCGGTCGAACACGGGCTCTCCCGCACCCTGTTCGAGGAGCCCAGGCACCCGTACACGTGGGGCCTGCTCGGCTCGCTGACCCGCCTGGACCGCGAGCGTCAGGAACGGCTCATGCCGATCAAGGGCAGCCCGCCGAGCCTGATCTCGCTGCCGTCCGGCTGCGCGTTTCGTACCCGCTGCCCGTACGCGGACCGCAACGACGGCCGAGAGAAGACCGAGGTCCCGCAGCTGCTGGAGATCTCCCCGGGGCACCGCACCGCGTGCCACCTCGATCTCGGCGAACGCGACCGGATCTGGGCCGAGGACATCAGGCCGCGCCTGTGAGCGAGACGGTGAAGCGCCTGTGAGCAAGACGGTGAAGGTGAACACGACGGTGACCGAGGGCGCGCGAGCGGGAGAAGACGTGAAGGCTGCGGAGACCGCCGAGACCGCCGGTGCGCAGACCGCCGCCGAGCAGGCGGAACGGCCGGAGGTACTCGTCCGGGTTCGGGGACTGCGCAAGCACTTCCCGGTCAAGAGCGGCGGCATCGGGCGGCGCAAGGCCGGCACCGTCAAGGCCGTCGACGGGCTCGACTTCGACATCCGCGAGGGCGAAACGCTCGGCCTGGTCGGCGAGTCGGGCTGCGGCAAGTCGACCACCGGACGCATGGTCATGCGACTGCTCGATCCGAGCGCGGGCACGATCGAATTCGCCGGACGCGATGTCACCAAGCTCTCGCGCGGCCAACTGAGGCCGCTTCGACGCGACTTCCAGATGATCTTCCAGGACCCGCAGTCGTCGCTGAACCCGCGCCACACGGTCGGCACGATCGTCGGCGCGCCGTATCGGCTCCAGAAGGTCAACCCCGAGGGCGGCATCAAGAAGGCCGTCCAAGAGCTGCTCGAACTCGTGGGACTGAGCCCCGAGCACTACAACCGCTATCCGCACGAGTTCTCCGGCGGCCAGCGCCAACGCATCGGGATCGCCCGCGCGCTCGCGCTGCGGCCCAAGCTCGTGGTCGCCGACGAGCCGGTCTCCGCGCTCGACGTGTCGATCCAGGCGCAGGTGGTCAACCTGCTCGACGACCTGCAGAGCGAGTTCGGCCTGACCTATCTGATCATCGCGCACGACCTGTCGGTGGTGCGGCACACCAGCGACCGGGTCGCGGTGATGTATCTCGGCAAGATCGTCGAGATCGCGGACCGCGAGGACCTGTACACGTCACCCAGGCACCCGTACACGGTCGCGCTGATGTCGGCGGTCCCGGTGCCGGACCCCGGGCGGCGCGAGTCGCGCGAGCGGATCCTGCTCAAGGGCGACGTACCGAGCCCGATGGACCCGCCGGCCGCGTGCCGCTTCCACACCCGGTGCTGGAAGGCGCAGGACGTCTGCAAGACGGTCGAGCCACCGCTCGCGGAGCTGGTGGGGCGGCATCAGGTGGCCTGCCACTTCCCGGAGAACACGCCGACGGCGGGCGAGCCGGAGGCGGTGGAACTGGTGAAGCGGGTGTCGGGGGAACCGCCGGTGCCGGTCACGGGAGTGGTGCGGGAGGACGTGGACGGCGGCGGTGCGGGCGGCGGTGCCGAGGAGGGGCCGAAGCTGACGAAGGACGGGCCGGGGAGGGCTGCGACGCAGGACGCTTCGGCGGACGTGTCCGCGGCCCGCGACGATTCCGCGACGCAGGACGCTTCCGCGACCGAGGACGATTCCGCGACGCGCGCGTCTGCGGCGGACACCGGGAAGACTCCGCCGGGGGACACACCCGAATCACCTGCCCCGTGAGTATCCGGCAGCCACCGGCGGTGTAGAACATCCGTTATGTCGCCCGAGGTGCCGCCCGAGATCTTCCACCACACCCTTCAGCAGATCCTGGACCTGATCGGCATCTTCGTGTTCGCGGCGGCGGGCGCGCTGATGGCCGTCCGCAAGAATTTCGACATCATCGGGATCGTCCTGCTCGCCGAGGTCACCGCCCTCGGCGGCGGGGTGATCCGCGACCTGATGATCGGTGCGGTGCCGCCCGCCGCCTTCACCGATCTCGGCTACTTCGGGACCCCGTTGCTCGCCGCCGGGCTCGTGTTCTTCCTTCACCCCCAGGTCGAACGGATCTCGTCGGCGATCGACGTGCTCGACGCGGCGGGACTGGGCCTGTTCTGCGTGACCGGCACGGTGAAGGCACACGCGTACGGGCTGAACCTGCTGCCGGCCGCCGCCCTGGGAGTCACCACGGCCGTCGGCGGCGGCGCGCTGCGCGATGTGCTCGCGCGCGAGATCCCGACGCTGCTGCGCTGGGACAAGGAGATCTACACGTTCCCCGCGCTGCTCGGCGCCGGGATCACGGCCGTGCTGATCGAGTTCGACCTGTTCGGTCCGGTGACCGCGCTTGCGGCGGTGACGTTCGCGTTCCTGCTGCGGGTGCTCGCGCTGAGACGCAACTGGCGGGCTCCGCGCGCGTGGCGGCGCAACTCGGGGACGAGCGTCGACGAGAGCTGAGCGACTCGTCCTCGCGTACCGCCTCCGCGGCCGCGGAGGCCCGGTGGCGCCGGCCCGGAACACGCGGTGTCCGGGCCGGGTGGACCCGGTGGCGCCGGCTCGGAACACACGGTGTCCGCCGGAACACACGGCGTCGGAGGGGCTGCCCGAGGCCACGTGTACGGCCGCCCGCGTCGGCGGCCTCGCGTACCCGACTAAGCTTCGCAGTGCGATGGCCTACTTCGATCACGCGGCGACCACCCCGATGCGCCTTTCGGCGATCAGGGCGATGACCGTACAGCTCACCCACCTGGGAAACCCCTCGTCGCTGCACGCGTCGGGCCGACGCGCGCGCCGAGTGGTGGAGGAGTCCCGCGAATCGCTGGCCCACTCGTTGGGCGCGCGACCGAGCGAAATCGTCTTCACCGCCGGCGGGACCGAGGCCGACAACCTCGCGATCAAGGGGATCTACTGGTCCCGGGTGGCGAGCGACCCGGCCCGGCGCCGGATACTGGTCAGCCCCGTGGAGCATCACGCGGTCCTGGACCCGGTGTTGTGGCTGGAGGAGTCCGAGGGCGCGATCGTCGAGTGGCTCGACGTGGACGCCGACGGGCGAGTCCAACCGCAGACCCTGCGGGACGCGATCGAGCGCGACCCGGCATCGGTCGCGTTGGTGTCGGTGATGTGGGCCAACAACGAAGTCGGTACGGTCGAGCCGATCGCCGAGCTCGTGGAGATCGCGCACGAACACGGCATCCCCTTCCACTCCGACGCGGTCCAGGCGGTCGGCCAGATCCCGGTCGACTTCACCGCGACCGGCCTCGACGCGATGACGGTCACCGGGCACAAGCTCGGCGGCCCGGGCAACTGCGGCGCCCTCGTGCTCGGTCGCGGCATCACGCCGGTACCGGTACTGCACGGCGGCGGCCAGGAACGCGACGTGCGATCGGGCACACTGGACGCCGCCTCGATCTCGGCGCTCGCGGTGGCGGCCGAGGAGTCGGTGCGCGAACAGGCCCAGTACGCCCGGCGAGTGGGCGCGCTGCGCGACGAACTGGCCCGCCGGATCGTCGAGGCGGTCCCGGACGCGCAGCTCAACGGCGATCGACGGCTCGATCCCCGGTATCGGCTGCCGGGCAACGCGCACTTCTCCTTCCCGGGCTGCGAGGGCGACTCGCTGCTGCTGTTGCTGGACGCGCGAGGCATCGAATGCTCGACCGGCTCGGCGTGCTCGGCGGGCGTCGCCCAGCCCAGCCACGTATTGCTCGCGATGGGCGCGGACAGCGCCCGCGCCCGCGGATCGCTGCGCTTCACCCTGGGCCACACCACGACGGAGGCCGAGGTGGCGGAACTGGCCGAGGCCATCGTGCCGGTGGTCGAGCGGGCCCGGTCGGCGGGGGCGGTGTCGCTGCGGGGGTGAAGGGCGAGCGCGTTTCGCGCCCGCGATCACCAGAGCGCCGTGAGGGGCCTGATCAGTCGCACCCCGTCGCCGTAAAACCGCAGCCCGACAAACGAACGCAACGGGTGGTGCGAGTGGGAACAAATCCACCCCGCCACAGGCGGAACCGCAACCCTCCCGTCTGCCCGCGCCACCTCCGCGTGGTGCCGCGGCTCCGTGCCGAGCAGCAATCCCCCGAGGGCGCGGCTACAAGACCACGTACTCTTACTGGTGCCATGTCTGATCACACGCTTCCCCCCGCCAACGGCCGCCGCCTTCGCGTGCTCGCCGCCATGTCCGGCGGCGTCGACTCCGCCGTAGCCGCCGCCCGCGCCGTAGAAGCCGGCCACGACGTCGTCGGCGTCCACCTCGCGCTCTCGGCCAAACCCGCGACGCTGCGTGAAGGCGCCCGCGGCTGCTGCACGATCGAGGACTCACGGGACGCGCGGCGGGCCGCGGACGTGATCGGCATCCCCTTCTACGTCTGGGACATGGCCGAGCGCTTCCGCGAGGACGTCGTGGACGACTTCGTGGCCGAGTACAAGGCGGGGCGCACGCCCAACCCGTGCCTGCGCTGCAACGAGAAGATCAAGTTCGCGGCGCTGCTCGACAAGGCGCTCGGGCTCGGCTTCGACGCGGTCTGCACCGGCCACTACGCGCAGATCGTCGAGCACGCCGACGGCTCGCGCGAGCTGCACCGCTCGGTCGACATGGACAAGGACCAGTCCTACGTCCTGGGTGTGCTCGACAGCGACCAGCTCGCACACGCGATGTTCCCGCTCGGCGGCGACAACAAGGGCGACGTCCGGGCCGAGGCGGAGCGCCGTGACCTCGCGGTCGCGCAGAAGCCGGACAGCCACGACATCTGCTTCATCGCCGACGGCGACACCCAAGGCTTCCTCGCCAAGCACCTGGGCAGCGAGCGCGGCGACATTCTCGACGCCGAGGGCACCAAGCTCGGCGAACACGACGGCGCCTACGGCTACACGATCGGCCAGCGCAAGGGCCTGCGCATCGGCCGCCCGGCAGCCGACGGCAAGCCGCGCTACGTCCTGGACATCTCCCCGGTGTCCAACACGGTCACGGTAGGCCCGGTCGAGGCCCTGGACGTCGACACCATCACCGCGATCCGCCCCCGCTGGTGCGGCCCGGCGCCACAGGGCACGATCACGTGCACCGCCCAGGTCCGCGCCCACGGCGACGAGACGCCGGCGGTCGCGGAGGTGGTCGGCGCCGACATACGGGTGAACCTCGCCGAACCGATTCGAGGCATCGCCCGAGGCCAAGCAGTCGTCCTGTACGACGGCACCCGAGTGATCGGCTCGGCCACCATCGACGGCACCGCATAACGGGCCCGTCGGCCGAACTCGACACCTGCCGGCCGCAGTTGTTCGGCCTCTTCGGCCTCTCCGGCCTTTCCGGTGGTGGACAAACGCACTGGCAGCTGTGCCTTCGCAGCCAGTGTCGTGCCACCTGCGTGACGTGGGCGACGGCACCGCCGGGTGGGCGCCCTCGGTGCTGTTCGAGATCGAGTCGACCCTTTCAGGTTCGTCGACCGACTCGATGATCTGCCGCAATGGCTCGAACGGTGGTGCCCCGGGCCGTTCCGGCTCGCCCTTGCGGGCCGGCCGCCATCGAGGTGAAGCCAAGCATGGCCGGAGCCCTGACACACCGCGTGGTTCACGCCCGCGGTCCCGGCCCGCGCGTGCCGAGCGCTGCTCACGCCTCGGCGGATGCGCCCGTCGCCGCCGCGATCAGAGCGGTCGCCGCCGCGAGGGACGTCGCGGCCACCGTGGAGTCGTGGTCCATCAGGGCGGAGATGGCGGCGCCGTCGTAGAGCAGGTGGAGCTGGTGGCCCAGGGCGTCGGGGTCGGCGGCGCCGGCCTCGGCGGCGAGGTGGGTGAAGAGTTCGCGCATCCAGCTGCGGAAGGCGTCTGCCGCTTCCTGGACCAGCCCGCCGGGACCGGCCTCGGCGCCGGCGCGGACGAAGGCGCAGCCGTGGAAGTCGGGCCGGTCGAACTGCCGCCCCTGGGATACGAAGACCGCCAGCATCTGTTCGCGGGGCGTGTCGCGCTCCGCGACGGCCCGGGTGATCCGGTCGACGGTGCTCGCGTGCCGGGTGTCGAGGTACGCCCGGACGAGCTGCTCCTTGCCGCCGAAGGTGTTGTACAGCGACGCCTTGGCCACGCCCGCGTGCTCGATGACCCGGTCGATCCCGACGCTCTGCACGCCCTCGGCGTAGAACAGTTCGTTCGCGGCGGCGAGCAGGCGCTCACGCGCCGACGGCTTCGCGGTGCTTTGGACACTCGCCATGACGGTCACTCCCTCAGACAGGTCTGTCTACATTATCCGCCGGCCACGCCCTCCGGCCGAGTCCCGGCCGGAGGCCGGCCCTCACGCGTTGCCGCCGACCGGCTCGCCCGGTAGGGCCGCCGTTTCGTCCCGACCGCCGCGCAGCAGCCCGAGCAGCGCGAACGCCGCGAGGACGATCACGGCGACGCCGTACTCCTGCGCGGTGGCGGTCAGTCCGCCCGCGTGTACGACGAGGAACCCGGCGATCACGGCGGGCACCCCCATGCCCAGGTAGGAGACGATGAAAAGCAGCGACAGCACGCCGGAACTCTCGTGCGGCCGGGCCAGCGGCATCACCGTACGGATGCCGCCCTGGAACCCGCTGCCGAAGCCGACGCCCGCGATGGCGGTGCCGACGAAGAAGCCGGTGGGGGAGGAATCGCGGATCGAGACGAGGGTGATCGCCACCCCGGCGATCAGCGCGAGGATGCCGGTGAGCATCACCGTCCGGGTCGCCGCCTTCCGCAGGACCAGCACCGAGACGGCGGCCACCCCGGCGAGGACGAACAGGCTCAGCCCGCCGAGGACTTCGGACCCGGAACCGGTCAACTGCCGTGCGAGGGACGGACCGAGCGACCCGTACAGCCCGGCCAGCGCCCAGACGGCGAACAGTACCGGCGCGGCCACCAGCATCGGCCCGCGTACAGCGCGCGGCAGCTTGATCTCCGGCACCAGGCTGGCCAGCGCCCCCGGCTTGCGGACCACCGTCTCGGCCATCAGCACGACGGCGACCATCTGGAGGACGAAGATCGCCAGCAGCCCGAGGTAGACCAGATGCGTGGGGGCGGGCAGGAACTGGACGACGAGGCCGGAGACCAGCGCGCCGGTCGCCGTGCCTATGCCCGGGACGATCGCGTTGGTGATCGTGCCGCGCGGCCGGTCGATGTCCATCATCCCCGCCCCGATCGCGCCGAGCGCGGCGCCGGTCGACAGTCCCTGGACGATCCGGGCGACCATCAGCCCCGGCACGCCGTCGGCGGTGGCGAACACGACCATCGAGGCGGCCTGCGCCGCGAGCGCAGCCAGCAGTATCGGCCGCCTGCCGACGTGGTCGGAGAGCTTGCCCATGGTGAGCAGCCCGAGCAGCACGGCCACCGCGTAGACGCCGAAGACCACGGTGGTGGTGATCGGATTGAAGCCCCATTCGGCCTGGTAGACCGCGTAGAGCGGGGTCGGCGCGCTGGAGGCCGCCAGGAACGAGACGGTGATCGAGGCGAGTACGTACAGCGCCACCTTCGGCGGCAGCCGCCGGCCTCGCGCGGATCCGGCAGCGGAGTCGGATCCGGAAGCGGATCCGGAAGCGGATCCGGCGTCGGCGGGTGCCGCATCCGAGGTGCGCGCCGGTTTGGACGCTGGGACGACCGAGGGTTTCGTCATGACCATTCCCGTCCGAAGTATGAGTAGACCTGTCTGTCTAATTAAGAAATCATACTAGACAGACAGGTCTACTCAGGTCAAACGGGGGAGAGGCGAGCATCGCTCGGGGCGTGCGCACGGGCTCACGGGCTCACGGTGAAGGTTTCGTCGAGGCGGACCGACTCGTCGATCTGCCGCAATGGCTCGAACAGTGGTGCCCCGGGTCGTTCCGGCTCGCCTTGCGGGCCGGGCGCAGCGGCCGGATGTACTGCCTGGCCGGTGCCGCGCCCGGCACCGGTTCGGGTTCGCAGCCCCGGCCGAAGCGGTTCCTGTCGCCGATCAGCGTCCGGACGGGGCGATTCGATCTCGAACAGCGCCGAGGGCGCACGCCCGGCGATGTCGTCGCCCGCGGCATGCAGCGCGTCCTCGCACCGACCGCCGCGATCCGGCCCAACGCCCACGCAGGACAGCCCGTCCCGCGTTCACCGACCGCCTATGACCACCGACCCCTTCGGAATCGATCGTCTAGTCGGCAGACGGGTGGCGGTGGACGTGGCCGGTGTCGATGCGCCGGAGTTGTTCGTCGGCCTCTCGTCCGTGCAGCAGCGGTTCGCGGCGGTCCCAGGTGGTGCCGTCGCGCCGGTGTCGGCGGCGTCGCGCGATGGCGGACAGGGCTTCGAGGACGACCCGGTTGCCGAGCAGGGCGGTGACGTCCGCGTGGTCGTAGGGCGCCGGAGCGGTAGGAGGTGCCGCCGTCGAGCGGGGCGCCGAGGATCACGACGTCGGCGTCGGCGTAGCCGGCCGGGGCGTCGAGTTCACACGCCTCGACCCCGAGGAAGGTGATCGGGGGCCGAGCATGGTGACGGGAGGGTTCTGCATCGTGGCGCCTCTCCAGGGTGTGCAGGTGCGATGTGCTGCCGCACCTCGGTGCTCGAAAGCGCGGGTTCGGGCCGTATCACCGCTACGGGCGGCCTCGACACGTTCTCCGGCGGCATGCCGACACCCTCACGTCCCCCGCCCCGCGACACCCGGCGGCACGCCGCCGCACGGTGACCCCTTCACCGAACCGGCGCAGCGACCCACCCGGCGACCTACGTCACCGGCAATGGCCGACGGACCGAGACGCCATCCCGGGGGCGTAGTTCACCTCGATCGACGCGGGCGCGGATCTCGGCCGCGATCGGTCGACACGGTGGCAATGCCGAACCCGGGCCGCAGGGCCGGACCGCGCCGCCCTGGAGCCGTGGAAACCGCAGCCCGGCACGCGGAACGCAACGGGTGGTGCGGGTGGGAACGACTCCCGCCGCCGAAGGCGAATCCGCAGCCGGCCCACCTACCCTCGAACTGCCCAAGGGCCGCCCGAAACCCGGGCTACGCGGGCGGACCCCGCTGCCCGGTGCCGTAGAACCGCGTGGGAACAACTCCCGCCGCCCAAAGGCGAAGCCGCCGGTGACGGCCGGTCCCCGTCAAGGCCCGGCCGGCCGAGGCCGAGTGCGCTCGACCGAGGCGTCTACGAGCGTCGCACCGAACCCGATGGCCAACCATGAACGGTGAGGCCGGTGTTGCCGTCGAGGTATCCGCGCAGTCCCGCCTCCGGGTAGGGGATGAGCTCCTCGGGAAGACCGTGGACGGCGAACCAGACGAAGTGGGCGCGACAGCGCCCGGCGGACCGTCTCGCGGGGATTGAGCGCGCCCACCGGGTCCTGCTGCACCAGTTGGATGTGGCCGCGCGGTACCGGCGTTCGGGATCGGTCGGCGGCGGGCTTCCCGTCCTCCCAGCGCACGGTTCCGGCCTCGATCCGGTGCAGCCCGGCGACGCAACGGGCCAGGGTCGACTTGCCCGACCCGGAGGGGCCCACCACGGCGGTGCACGATCCGGCCGGCACCCGAAGCGTCACGTCCGCCACCACCCGATGGGAGCCGTGCGAGGCCGACACATCGCGGATCACCAGCCCCGCGCTCGGTGGCTCGATCGGCGCCGTGCGGAGCCTGGGGCGCACCGGTGCGAGACGGGCGGCCAGGATGTCGCGGGGTGCTCCTTCGCGGACGACGCGCCCCGCGTCCAACTCCACGACGCGGTCCGCCAAGCCCGCCACCAGGTGTGGGTCGTGGCTCACCAACACCGCCGCCCGACCGTGCTCGCGCAGCACGTCGATCACGAGCGCCCGGGTGTCCTGGGCGGTGACGCTGTCGAGGCCGCTGGTCGGCTCGTCCAGCA
The DNA here is from genome assembly GCF_009865215.1 of Streptomyces sp. SID3343. Classification (GTDB taxonomy): domain Bacteria; phylum Actinomycetota; class Actinomycetes; order Streptomycetales; family Streptomycetaceae; genus Embleya. Next base: position 14,363 of record NZ_WWJX01001035.1, read on the forward strand.
CCATCAGGACGGGTGATCCGGCGAGCGCGACGGCGAGCGCGACGCGTTGCGCCTGTCCCCCCGAGACGCCGTGCGGATACCGCCGCAGGAAGGAGTCGTCGACCGGCAGCCCGACCCCGGACAGCAACCGCGCGACCTCCGTCCCCACCCACGCGCGCCCGCTCGCGGCCGACGCGCGCAACCGGACGGCCTCGGCGACCTGTGTGCCGATACGCCGCATCGGGTTGAGCGCCGAGGCAGGATCCTGACCGAGGAAGGTCACCCGTTCGCCCCGCAGGCGGCGGGCGCCTTCGGCGGTCAGCGGATCGACGCCGTCCACTCGCACGGTGCCCCCGCGCACACGCAACCCCGGACGCACGTGCCCGAGAAGGGTGAGCGCGAGGGTCGTCTTCCCGGACCCGGAACGGCCCACAAGGGCCACCACCTCGCCCCGGGCGATCGTCAGGTCGACATCGCGCACGACCGCCGGGCCGTCCGCGGGGCCGATGGTCAGGGCCTGCACGTGGGCGAGCGTCACGCCGCTTCCCTTCCGAAAGATTCCGAGACCCGGTCCGCCAACAGGTTGACCGAGACCGCGAAGACGACGAGCAGGAGCGTGGGAGCCAGGAACGGAGCGGTCGTCAGTGACGCGCCCGGCAGGTTTTCCTGCACCATGCGCCCCCAGTTGGCCGCCGGCGCACCTTGGCCCAAGCCCAGAAAACCGGCCGTCGCGCTCAGGTGCACGGCGGCGACCAAGCGAATACCGGCGTCGGTCAGCAGTGGCCCGACCATGTTGGGCAGGACGTCGTAGCGCAACACCGCCGAAGCGCTGTCACCGCGGGCTCGCGCCGCTTCGATGTACCCGTGCCCGGCGAGCCTGCGTCCCGACGCACGCACCACACGCACCGAGAACGGCAGCGTGGTCAACGCCACGGCGACCACGACGGCCGTGTCACTGCCGGGGAATCCGGCGGCCAGCACGAGCATCGACAACAGCGCGGGCACGGCGGCGAGAACGTCCACCAGGCGCACCAGCAGGTCGCCGGCGCGCGTCTTGGTGAAGGCGGCCCACAACCCGACGAGCGTGCCGAGCACCGTGGTCGCGGCCGTGGCGCAGACGCCCGCGATCACGATGGTGCGACCGCCGTGCAGAACCCGACTGAGCACGTCGCGCCCCAACATGTCGGTGCCCAGCACGTGCTTCGCGTCGGGCGACTCGAAGGGCAGACCGACCTGCTCGGTCGGCGCGTGGGGCGCCAGGTACGGGCCCAGCAGGGCCACCAGGAGCACGCATGCCAGCCCTGTGCTCGCGCACACGACCACCACGCTCGGGCGCGTCCGCCGGGTGGCGGAGGTCCGCACCACCCTCATGCGCGCGCTCTGGGGTCGAGCAGGTTCGCGACGACGTCGCCGACCAGCAACATCAACAGCATGACCGCACACAGCGCGAGGGCGATGCCCTGAACCATCGGCACGTCCCGTGCGGCGACGGCCTGTTGCAGTTCGTGGCCGATACCCGGATAACCGAACACGCTCTCCACCACCACGGTGCCGCCGACGAGACCTCCCGTGGTCAACGCGAGCGCCTGGACGGCCGGGGCGAGCGCCCCGGGCAGCACGTGTCGCACGGCCAGGCGTATGCCACGCACCCCGTTCAATCGCGCGGACTCGATGTAGGGCGTGGTACGGATGTCGGCCACTGTTGCCCGGATCAGTCGCGTCGCGGCGGCGGAGCCCACCACGCACAAGGTCAGCACGGGCAGAACCAGGGTCTCCGGCGCCTGAAGCGGCGACTGCCCCAGCGGTACCAGGGACACCCGGGGAAACGCGTCCAGCCATACCGCCAGTACCGCGAGCAGTAGGCCGGCGGTGACGAACTCCGGTATCCCCACCGCGATTTGCGTTGCGGTGGTGATCCAACGATCGGCCGCTCGCCCGGCGCGCATACCCGCGCCCAGGCCCAGGACCACGGCGAGCGGCGCCGCGACGGCCGATGCCAGACCGGCGAGCAGCATGCTGTCGGGCAGTCGGTCGGTTACCACGTCGGCCACGGGGCGGCGGCCGACCAGCCCGGTCCCCAGGTCACCGTGTACGGCATCCCAGGCCCACTCCCGGTAGCGATCCGCAGGCGACCGATCCAGACCCAGTTCGGTGCGCAACTGCTCGCGCTGTGCCGGTGAGGCGTCGACGCCGGCGACCACGTCCACCGCGTCCCCCGGCAGTACCTCGGTGGCGGTGAACACGCCCGCCGACAAGACGATCAACACCGCGAGTGCCCCGGCGGTCCGGCGCAGCATGTACCGAAGCACGTTCACGCCCGCCCGCCTCCTCGCGGCGGCTGCCGTCGCGCTCGCGTGCTCATCGCACCGTCGCCTGGCCGAAGCCGGGGAACTGCTGGAACAGGTCGTCCCCGATGCCGGCCACGGAGCGCGTCGCGGCATTGACGTAGGGCTTGAACACGGGCATGACGGTGTTGCCCTCGCTCCACATGACCCGTTGCGCCGCGCCACCGATCTCCCGCGAGCGCAGCGGGTTCCGCTCCGCTCGGGCGCGCGCGACCTGCTCGTCCACGTCCGGACGATTCCATCCCAGAGCGCCAGGCGCGCCACCGGCGGTGGTCACCTGGTAGGAGGACAACGCGGGGACGGGGACATTGAACGCGGCTGCGAGCGGAAGGCGGGTGTAGGCGGGAAAGTCGGCGAAGAGTTGGCCGGCGGGAAGCTCGCGCAGGGACGCGCGCACCCCGATCTTCTTCAGGTCCTCGATGTAGAGCGTCGCGGCCTCGATCATGCCGGGTGTCTCCGGGCCGCTGGTCAGGGTGACCTCCATGCCCTCCGCTCCCGCCTCGCTCAGCAGGGCACGGGCTCGCGCGGGGTCGTGCGGGCGTTGCGGGATCTGCTGCCCGTAGTCGGCGAATCCGATCGAGGGCAGGTCGTTGCCGAGTACACCTCGGCCGAACAGCACGGTCTCGACCATGGCCTGCCGGTCGACGGCGAGCTTGAACGCCTCACGCACGCGTGGGTCGTCGAACGGCTTGACGCTCATGTTCATCCGGAAGGACAACCCGACGAGATAGGGACTCTCGGTGGGCGTGAGTACGAACCGTCGGTCCGCCTCGACGGTGCGGGCCGTCACCGGGGGAAGGTCGTGCACGAAGTCGACCTGGCCACCCGTCAGGGCGCCCGCGCGCGCGTCGCCGGCGGCTATGGAACGCAGTTCGAGCCCGTCGAGGTAAGGCCCGCCGCCGAGGGCGAGACCGTAGTAGTCGTCGTTGCGCGTGAACGCCGCACCCTGGCCGGGCTCGAACCGGGTGAGCTTGAACGGCCCGCAGGTGGGCGTCTTGATCGAGTACTCGGTCGTACCCTCCTTGACCACCAGGAAGTTGCCTTGGCACAGGATCAACCGCCCGTCCGCGATCGGCTTTCGCGTCGGTAGAACCACGGTGAGATCGCCCTCTACCCGGGCTCGATCGAGGTCGAAGTTCGCCGCCGGCATCTTGTAGACGGGCAGCGGACTCGCCTTGGCCGGTCCGGCCAGGGAATACAGGACGTCGCGCGCGGTGACCGGCGAGCCGTCGGTGAACCGGATGCCCGGGCGGACCCGCAGAGTGTAGGTGGCCAGGTCCTCCGAGACGTCCATCCCCTCCAGGACGCCGTATCGGACACCGTCGGGGGCGCCGGGGTCCAAGTTGCCGAGACCGGCGTGCCAGGCTCGGGCCCGGACGAAGTCCATCGGCGTCGGTCCGCGGAAGTGGTCGAGCGTCTCGGACGCGCCACCGCCGACGAAGGCGGCACGCAAAGTGCCGCCGGGGCGCTTGGCGGCCCCGCCCTTGTCCGGATCGGCTGTCGGGGTCCCGTCGTCGGAGCATGCGGTCAGCAGGGTCGATCCGGCCGCCAAGGCGAGTGCGCCGCCGGCTGTTCCCAGCACGAATCGACGACGGGCGAGGGTCGGGGACATGGTTCTCCTGGTCGTGATGAGCGGGCGCCGGTGCGCCCGTTGTCGGTCGGATGGGTGTGTCGGCGCGACCTGTCTTCAGGTCGGGGAGCGAGCGGGCGTCACGGTGATGGCCCCGGACGGGCATTCGCGTACGGCTTGCTCGACATCGGTCCGCGCGTGCCCTCCGGGCGGCGGTTCGAGGAGCAGGACCCGCCCATCGGTGGAGTCCTGGTCGAACACGGCCTCCGCCGCGAGCACGCATTGCCCCGCGCCGACGCATCGTTCACGATCGACCTCGACCTCGACCTCGACCTGGGAACGGGCGTCGAGCCGGAGCTTCTGACGCTCCGTCAGGGACGCGGAAGGTTGGGCGTCCGGTGCGTGTGACATGTCGTCTTCCCCAATGCTGACGTGGACACAGCGGCACCTTACAGGAAATGATTTTCATTATCGATCACCTCGGACCATCGCCGACCGGAGCAACGGGTGTCGCCCTGGCGGGCGCTCGTCCGTGCCGGCGAGCCGCGTTCCGGTCCGGCGCGCCGGACGACGAGGTGTTCGCGCTGCCGGAGGTCAAGCGCGGACTGGTCGCGGGCGGAGGAGGGCTGCTGCGGCTGCCGCGCAGGCTCCCGTACCACGTGGCCATGCGATCGGCGCTCACCGGAGCACCGCTGACCGCGACGCGGGCACACGCCTTCGGCCTGGTGAACGAACCCGCGCCGCCCGGCGGCAGGTTGCACGCCGCCGTGCCCCAAGCGCATGGTCGCCGAATCCGGCTCCTGGCCCGCTGACGAGACGTGGTCCCGCCGGGAGGCGATCACCACACCGGTGTTCGCCTTCCACGACGCCCGTGAAGGCGCGGCCGCCTTCGCCGAGAAGCGCGCCCCGCGCCGGCAGGGCCGCTGACCTCCGGCGCCCCCTCCCGCGTGATCGGCCCAACCCCGCGTCGGACCCTTGGTCCACCGCGATCAACCCGAGGAGCACCACCGATGCACCTCGACAACGCGTCCGCCCTCGTCACCGGCGAGGCCTCGGGCCTGGGCCGGGCCATCGCCGCGCGCCTGCTCGACCTGCCCACCTCGGCCGGCGCCGACGTCGCCGAGACACCGGCCCGCGAATCCGGACACCCCGTGCGATTCGTGCCCGGCGACGTCCGCAGCCGCGAGGACGCCGCCACCGGTGTCGAGACCGCCGCCGAACTCGGCCCGCTGCACGTCGCCGTCAACCGCGCCGGCACCGAAAGCGCCATCCGCACCGTCGCCAAGGACGGCGCCTCATACCCGCAGGAAGCCTTCGAATTCCTCGTCGGCATCAACCTGTTCGGCACCTTCGACGTCCAGGCCGTGTCTTCGGCGCGGGCGGCGGCCTCGTCGGCGTCGTCGAACCCTGCCGCATGGGCCGGCACGTCCAGCGCGCCGGCATCCGGGACGTCGGTGAACTCACCGAGACCCTCCACGCCGACGACGGACACGAACCGGCCACACAGCCGCAGCATTGGGCCTTGCTCGGCACGACCCGGAGTTCGGCGCGCAACTCGTCGGGAGCCGCGCCGGCGTCGGCCCGGCCCACCCCGTTGGCTTGATCAGCAGCTCGTCCGCCGAACCGGCGTGACTCGTCACAGTTCTGCCGCGCGGTGACTCCACCCGGGCCGACGCCGACCACGGTCGTCCACCTTCAAGGAGAGCAACCGCGTGACCATGCTCGCAGGACAGATCGACGGCGTCATCGGCGTCGACACCCACCGCGGCACCCTCGCCGCGACCGCCGCTCGTGAGACCGGTTGATCTGCGGGTTCGCCCTCGGCTCGCCTCCGATGCGGTTCCCGCACCCGCTTCGGCGCGTAAACAGTCGCGTGATCGCATCCGATGCAATACGCGGCACTTCGCAGATTTCAGCAGGATAAAACGTTAAGAAACGATCTTGATCCGGCTGTCTGGCTGCTCCTGGACGCAATCTCTGCGGCCTCTATGCCGGTTCGGGCTCCGCGGTCGCGGGCGCCGTAAGCCTGTCGCAGGTCGGTCAACCACGAGGCCGGAGGCAGCTGGAGTCGCTACGTCTCCGGCAACCACCTACGGTCACCATCAGGCTGGGACCCGCAAGACACTCGCCACAGTCGAATACGCGAGTCCACCAAGTCCGACCGGCCTCCACGAGGCGACGTGACAGTCGACAACGTCGGCATCCGATGAGATCGGGGAGCCGCACGCCGTCAAAGTCGTAGGACACCGATGAGTACATGGGGTCCTCTGAGTACATGGGGTCCTCGTCCAGGTCCTATCCGGGCAGTCCCCGGAGCAGGCCCTCCAGGTCGCGTTCGCCGTCGCGGGTCTGGGCGCCGTGGGTCAATCCGCCGCGGATGAGACGCTCGGCCTCGGGGCGAGCGAACTGGTTCGCCCAGGCGTCGTGTTCCCGTCGCAGACCCTCGGCCAGGTCCTCGGGGACGATGGCGCGCTTGGCCGCCGCGATCACGCCCTCGGGCAGGGCGGCGATGTTGCGGGCGAGGCGGTCGACGACGTCGTCGAGTTCGTCGGCGGGGACGGCCCGGTTGACCCAGCCGTAGCGCTCCGCGGTCTCGGCGTCGTACAGGTCGGCGCCCAGCACCGCCTCCAGGGCGC
>NZ_WWJX01001036.1 GCF_009865215.1 Streptomyces sp. SID3343
GGGGGAGGAGTGGTGGGTGTGGTGGCGGGCGCGGTGGTGGTGCCGGGCGGGGGGCTGACGCTGTGGGTGGTGGGGGCACTTGCGCCGGTTTCGGCGCCGGCCCCGGGTCCGGCTGTGTGGTCGTTGTCGTCGTTGCGGAACCACATGACGAGCGCGACTCCGACGCACAGCGCGACGACCACTGCGACGGCTGCGAAGGGCGCGATCCTGTGGCGGCGTGGTGAGTTCGACTCGGTCATGACGATGTGACGGATCGTTACCCGGACGGGTTCCCTCTGGTTCCTCTGGTTCCTCTGGTTTCCTCGGGTTCCTTCGGGTTCCTTCGGGTTTCCTCGGGTTCCCTCGGCTTCCCTCGGGCTCCCTCGCCTTCTCGCGGCGGTGGCGTTGGTTGCTCGATCCGCCACGTGCGGCGGCCGGGTTCGACCTCGCCTGGGCGAAGCAGGCGGCGGGCTCGTATCCGCCCCGAGTCGCGTGCGGCCGACCGGGGGGTCTGCCCCCGGTGCGAGAGGGAGGTGGGCCGCAGGGTGCTCGGGGCCCGCGAGCGGTTGGGTTGAGCCATGTACGGAATACCGGTGCGCACGCTGCGGCTGCGATGGCCTTTGTTCACAGGCACGTTCATCGCGCTGACCCTCGGCGTGTGTCTGGTCTCCGCGCTCGGGCTCGGACTCGCCGCGGCGCTCGACACCGCGGCCCCGGCCCCGCGCCGCTATGGCGCGGCGCCCGTTGTCGTGCACCTGGACGAGAAGCTGAAGGTGCCCGCGAGCAGCGGACACGACAGCGCGCCGCTCGCCGAACGCAAGGGTCTGCCGGCGGAGTTGATCGCCGACGTCACCGCGACCGGGCCGACGGTGGTGGACCGTACCTTCCCCGCCACGGTCGCGGGCGGGCCCTCGGACCAGGTCGGGCACGGGTGGTCGGCCGCCGCGTTCACCCCGTACGAACTCGCCTCGGGCCGGGCGCCCGAGCGCGACGACGAGATCGTGGCGACCGCCGGTCCGGGCGCGGTCGGCGAACCGGTCCGGGTGCTCACGGCCGACGGCCCGCGGATGTACACCGTGGTGGGCCGGGCCCGCCCGGTCGACTTCGAGTCGGCGGTGTTCTTCACCGACGCCGAGGCCGCCCGCATCTCGCCGCGCGTCGACGCGCTCGTGGCGTACGGGCCGCTCGACGCGATCACCGGGGCCGTGCACGAGCGGGCCGACATCCGCACCGGCGGCGCCCGCCGCGAGGCCGAACCGACCACCGCGCGCGAACAGGAGGACCTCGACAACACCGCGATCCTGCTCGGCGTCTCGGCCGGTGTGGCCGGCTTCGTGGCGATCTTCGTCGTCGCGTCCACGTGTGCGCTGGGCGTCGCGCGGCGGCACGGGGAGTTCGCGCTGCTGCGCATGGTCGGCGCGACCCCGCGCGGCGTGCGGCGGGTGGTCCTGCGCGAGATCGCGCTCGTGGGTACGCTCGCGGCCGGCGCGGGATGCGCGCTGAGTCTGCCCGCCGCCCCGGCGCTGGGCCGCGCGCTGGTGCGCGAACACCTCGCGCCGGCCGGCTACACGGTGGGCTGGTCGACCGTGCCGGTCGTGGTCGCCTTCGCCACCGGGGTCACCGTCGCCCTGCTCGGCGCGTGGACCGCGGCGCACCGGGCAGGCCGGGTGCGCCCGATCGAGGCGCTGCGTACGGCCGCGGTCGAGGTCCGCCCGACGACCCGGCTGCGGCTGCTGATCGGCGTGGGTCTGATCGGCGGTGCGCTCGTCATGCTGGGCCAGGGCGCGATCACCGAACCGGCGAGCGCGCTCAACCGCAAGCAGTACATCCCCGTGACGATGCTGCTGATCACCGGTGTCGCGGTGCTCGCGCCGACGATCGTCGCCCCGCTCGCCCGGGCACTGACCGGGATACTGCGGCCGACCCGTCCCGGTGGTCGGCTGGCTCGCGCCAACTCGCTGGCCCTGCCGCGCCGGACGGCCTCCATCGCCGCACCGATCCTGGTCACCATCGGCCTGGCCGGCGCGCTGATCGGCGTCGCGGATACGGCTCGTGCGGCCAAGGTGTCCGCCGTGCGCAACACTGTCGACGCCGACTTCGTGATCGCCCCGCAAAGCCCGGGCGGGCTCAACCGGGCCGTCGTCGAGCAGGTGCGCACGACACCGGGTGTCGACGCGGCGGCGACCGTGCCGACCACGATGTACACGGTGGAGGGCGGCGTGGCGCTGATCCCGCGCCCGGCACACGCTGTGGATCCGGCGACCTGGTCCCCGATCACAGGAGTGCGGGTCCTCGCCGGCTCGCTCGCGGATCTCGCCGACGACACGATCGTGGTCGACGAGGACTGGTCGCAGCAGACGGTCGGGCAGCGGGTGCGGGTGTGGGCCGGTGACGGTACGCCCGTGACGCTGCGGATCGCAGCCGTCGTGCACGGTGACCCGGGCTCGTTCGTGAGCTCCCGATTCGGGCGGGGCACCCTTCCCGACGCGATCTACGTCAAGCTGCGCCAGGGCACGGACCACACCGTGGCCGAGGCCCACCTGCGCGCCCGTACCCGAGAGTTGGGCGCGGACGTGCTGCGCGCGGACGAATGGGGCCGGGCGCCGGCGGGCGGCGGCGGGCGGCACAGCCGTGCCGGCGTCGCGGTGATCGTGGGCCTCGCGGTCCTGTACACGAGCGTCGCGATCGTCAACACGACCGCGACGGTCACCTTCGACCGCCGTCGCTATATCGCCGCGCTGCGGCTCGCGGGTGCCACCAACGGGCAGGTGACGCGGTACCTGGCGGGCGAGACGCTGATCCCGATCGCGGTCGGTTTCGTGCTCGCGGCCGGGGTGACCGCCGTTCAGCTCGGGGGGACGTGGATCGCGGCGTATCGCTACGCGGGGCCGACGGGTGTGGTGCTGCCGTGGGCCGAGGTCGGCGTGGTCACCGTCGTCGCGGCCGGGCTCGCGCTCGCCGCGACGGTGATCCCGGCCCTGGTGACGATGCGCGATCCGGCGATCCGGGCGGTGGGCGCCGAACGGTGACGGGGTGGCGGTTGGATTCGTCGACTTCCGTGCTCATGCGCGGGGTCTCATGCGCGGGTTCTCACGCGCGGGGTCTCATGCGCACGGTTTCCGGCGCACGGTTGGGAGATCCCGACCCGTGACTCACGTCGGGCATGTGACCCGGATCACGGCAACGGGGTGGCTCGGGAGAACAAGCACAGTCGTGGACTATTCGATGTACGCGAGCGTGCGAGCCGGTGACCCGGCCGCCTTCCGGGAGTTGTTCACCCAGCACGCGCCGACCGTGTACGCGCACGCCTTCCGAGTCACCGGGGACTGGGCAGCAGCGGAGGACGTCGTGTCGTTGGCGTTCCTGGAAGCCTGGCGACTGCGCGAGCGATTGCGCGACGAGGGTTCGAGCCCCAGGCCGTGGTTGATGGGCATCGCGATCAACGTGCTGCGCAACCGGGGGCGGGCCGCCCGCAGACACCGCGAGGCGATGGCCAGACTCCCGCCCCGGGAAAACGTCCCCGATTTCGCCGACGAACTCGTCGGCCGAATGGCCGACGCGCGGCGCCTGGCCGCTGCCAAGACTGCCCTGGGCAAGTTACGGCGGATCGACCGTGAGGTGTTCACGCTGTGCGTGTGGTCGGGACTGACCTCCGCCGAGGCGGCCCGGGCCCTGGACGTGGCGGAAGGTACCGTACGGGCCCGCCTCTCCCGGGCCCGGGTACGCATGCGCAAGCTCGCCGCCGCCGAATTGTCTGCCCTGTCGTCGCCGGAATCGGAAAAGCCGCAACGGTCGCCCCGCTCGGGACAACAACGGGGCAGCCGCACCGCCGCGGCCGGCCCCGCGAGGAAGGAAAACCGATGAACCGCGACGCGCCACGGCTCCCCGAACGGCCCGCCGACGACCGCGCCCCGGACGACCGGACCCCCGACGACGGGAACCCCGAGGACCGGAACCCCGACGACAGGGACGCCGATCTCTTCGAGGCATCCGGCGATCCCGTCCTGTCCGCGGGCAGCCTCCGACTGCTCGAGGGACATCTGATGAGCGAAATCGACGCCGTGGCCGACCCGTTGGACGCGCCGGCCACCCACCCCGCCCCTCGCTCGCGTCGCACGTCGCGCCGCACGATCCACCGCCGCCTGGCCTGGGTCGCCGCGCCGGTCACCGCGCTCGCAGTGGCCGCGACGATCGCGCTGTACCCGTCCGACGGCGGCGGCCGCGACTTTCGGGTCGCCCCCGAGGGCAAGCCGCCGCTCACGGTGGTCAAGGTCCTGCCCGGCAGCACGAAGAACCTGGCCGCAGTCGTCGACCGGATCTCCCTGGCCGCGGACACCTCCTCGCGGACGCCCCGGCCGGACCAATACCTGTACGTCGAGAGCACCACTGCCAACGCGGTCTTCGTCGGCAACGAAACGGCGTACGTCGGGGAGCGGCACACCCGTCGTGTGTGGGCCACTCCGGACGGCCGCCAACTTCTGGTCGCCGGTGGCCCCGGCCCCGAGATCTGGCGCGGCGACAACCCCAACCCCTATGTGGGCGACCCGACTTACGACTTCCTGGCCGCCCTGCCGCGCGACCCCGACGCACTGCTCGCCCGGATCCACGCCGAGACCGAGGGACAGGGCAGCGGCGTCGACGCCCAGGCGTTCACGACGATCGGCGACATGATCCGCGAGCAGGTTCTGCCACCGGGCCTGGCCGGCGCGGTGTACCGCACGGCGGCCCGGATTCCCGGCGTGGTGGTGGTGCCCGAGTCCACCGACGCCCTCGGGCGTACCGGCATCGCCCTGGCCCGCGCCGATGACGCCGGCGGGGACCGTACGGAGTGGATCTTCGACCGCGACACCTACGCGTTCCTGGGCGAACGTACCGTCCTGACTCGGGCTGTCAACGGCCTTGCGGTCGGCACCGTCACCGGCCTCAGCGCGGTGGTCAAGCAGACGATCGTCGACACCGTGCCGGGCGACCAGGACGTGGCCCGCGCCTGATCGACCGTCGGCGGGCCCCGGTCTTTCGCGCACCGGGGCCCGGGTGGCGTGGATCCGTTGGGGCCGACCGGCTTTGTACGAAAGCCGATTGCTCGTTGCTGCCCGCTGTTGCTGCCGTTGCTGCTGTACTGCCGCTGCCCCGCAGCGGTAGACGGTCGCGGTCGTACCCGCTCGGCGTTTCGGCCCGGAGCCGGTCGCTTGCTACGCGTTGCCCGGCGTGGCCGGCGCCGCGTGCTCGGCGAGCGCGTCGGTGACTGCGGTGAGGTCGAAGTAGTCGCGCCAAGCCCGGATTTCGCCGTTCTCGATCTCGAAGACCCCGGTGACCAGGATGTCGAGCGTGCCGCCGTCGGCGAACGTGAACGTGTCGGTGCGCTCGTTGAGCACGACGTTGCCGTTCGCCGCCTGCCGATGCACCGTGAAGTGCGCGCCCGAGTACGGCTCGACGAAGGCCGCGATGAAGTCACGGATCGCCGCCCGCCCGCTGACCGGCATGATCGGGATGTTGTGATACACCGCGTCCTCGGCGAAATACCCGGCCAGTTCGTCGGCATCGAGCCGCGACCAGGCTGCCACGAATCGGTCGACAAGCGCCTCGGCATCCATCCGGAACCCCTCTCCTCGGTGACCCTGCGGCCCGGTGATTCGCACTGCGGCGATCCGTACCGCGGCGACCGTAGTCCGCGACCGCACCGGATGCCAGAGTCACGCGCGCACCCTTCGGCCGGATCAGGGATGGGCCGGCGCGATCCCCAAGGCGCGAAAGCAGGTCCGCTGGTCGAACCACAGGAGACCGACGGTCGTCGCGCTCATCAGCGCGGCCATCGCCCAATGCCCGGCGACGGTGGTGACGGGTGTTCCGAGCAGCCCCAGGATCAGGTGGAGGCCCAGGCGCAACGCCACCAACCCGAGGAAGATGGCACGGGTGTGGCTGTTCTTCAGCATCGCCTTGAGCAGCTTGCGCCGCTTGGCGAAGACCGTCACGCCGATGACGATGTTGACGACGGCGAGCGCGCCGAGCACCATCCACGAGTTCGAGTCGGCCTTGAGAAAGTCCCAGGCCCCGGCGGCGATGCCCTCCGACGCGAAGAACCAGACCGGCAGTGGCCGAATGTCCCGCAGCGCGACCTCGTCGCCGACACTCGCCGCCGCACCCTCGGCCCGCTTACCGTCACATGCCTCGACACTGCCGTTCATCGCCGTCCCCCGAAGCCGTCGTTCCCGTTCCCTGCTTGCACATCAGAAATTCTGGCCTGCCCGTGAACGCGACGACAGTGACGCGGATCGCGATTCGGCCCATACATTTGTCATGGCCGCGCCCACCCGCCCGCCACGGGCGCCGCCCGCCGACCTAACCACGCATCCCACCCCGTCCGCCGGCCTCCACGCTGCCGCTCGGGGGGTCGTCAGTCCGTGGCTTCGACCAGGACCTTCACCTGAGGGTGCGTCACCAAGTGCACCCCGGCGGCGATCAGGCCGCCGACGAGCGGTGCCACGATGAACAGCCACAACTGACTCAACGCGTCGCCGCCCGCGAACAGCGCCGGCCCCAGGCTGCGTGCCGGGTTCACCGACGTACCGGTGAGGGGAATGCCGACCAGGTGGATCACCGCGAGCGCGAGACCGATCGGCAGGCCGTCGAACCCGGTGACGGCGAGCCGGTGGGTGACCGCGAGTACGACGAACACCAGCAGGAACGTGAGCACCACCTCGGCCAGAAACGCGCCGCCGAGGTTGATGCCCACCGTCGAACGATCACCCCAACCATTGCTGCCGAACTTCTCGTGCGTCTTGAGCCCGGGCACCTGCTTCGCGAGCAGGTACAACAGCGCCGCCCCGGCGATACCACCGACGAACTGCGCGACCCAGTAGCCGACCGCGGTCCGCACCCCGATCCGCCGAGCGGCCAGGAAGCCCATCGTCACCGCGGGATTGATGTGACAGCCCGAGAGAGCGCCGAGACTGTACGCCAGAGCGAGAAGCACGAATCCGAAGGCAAGTGCGATGCCGGTAGCACCCAGGTAGGGCGCCCCCAGGACCGCGGCTCCCACCGCGAAGAAAACGAGCAGCAGAGTTCCCAAGAACTCGCAGATCAATGCCCGGCGTTCCACGAAGGCTCCTCAGATAGATCGGGACGGACCCGCTCGTAGTACCCGAGACGCACCATTCGTCATACCAAAACATCGGATATCCCCCGTCTGGCGGGTCGCGTGGGCGACCGACGGGTTGCGCAAACGACCGAGGGGTTGCGCAAACGACCGACGGTTCGTGCGGATGTCCCGCCGGTCGCCGATGACCGGTCGCAGCCCGGGACGCGCCGAGGTCGTCGGTTCCGGTAGAGGCCCGGAGGCGGGCAGCGGACCGGTGCGAGTTGCCCGTGGGCTTGCGTCACGTCGATCGGTTGTAGCGGGTCACCAGGTGTAGAGGGGAACGCCGCGCGAGTCCTTTTCCTGGTTGACTTCCATACACGCGCCGTCCTCTGAGGCGTTCAGCGCGTCTGCCGTCTTGGGCAGCTCGCCGGCCGGTGGTGAACTGGGCGGCGGGGACGTAGCGGTCTTGCCGTCGTTGCCGGCCGTGCCGAACGTGGTGCCGCTCTTCCAGTCCGTGCCGATCACCAGGGTCAGACGGGTGGCCTGCTTCGATTCCTGGAGCGCCTTGTCCGGGAGACCGAGCGAGGCGGCGACCGCCTTCGCCACTTCCTGGCCGCTCGCGGGATGGATCAGAGTGGTGGTGCTCGTCTGCTTGGGCACGACGGTGCTCTTGACGGCCTGGGTGTAGCCCTGCTTCACGAGTTCTTCGGCGACCGCTCCGGCTCGGTTCGGGGCCGAGGTGCCGATGCCGTTCTGTACGGATATCGCGACCTTCGCCTTGTCCACGGTGGGAGGGGCCGGGGGCTGGGGGGTTTCCGGGATGGCCGGGG
>NZ_WWJX01001037.1 GCF_009865215.1 Streptomyces sp. SID3343
GCACCGCAGGCCGCGGCGCAGCCCGAGGCCGAGCCCGCCAAGCCCGCGAAGGCCGCCGCCAAGCCGCGCAAGACGTCGCGGCGGGCAACGCGCCCCGCAGGTCCGCCGGAGGGCGCCGTGGACGGCGCCGAGCCGGTTCCGGCAGGCAGCGGATCCTGAGGTCGTGACGGGTCCGTCCCGGGTTCAAACCCCCGGGACGGACCCGTTTGGCCTTCTCATACCCCGGTCCTGTAACCTTTGCCTCTGGTGTGCTTAGGCACAGGCTCCTGAGCAACCACCCTCCGGGATCGTTTTCCCGGGGGAGGCCCCCGATTTCTGTTCGGTGTGGCTGGCTTCAGGGGCTCGGACCCTGCAGAAAGAGAGATCCACGGTGTACGCGATCGTTCGCGCCGGTGGCAGGCAGCACAAGGTTGCCGTCGGTGACGTCGTCCAGGTCGACCGCATTCGCGGTGCCGCGGGCGCGACTGTTGAGCTTGCGGCAATCCTCGTCGTAGACGGTGAAGCCGTGACGAGTGACCCGTGGGTCCTCGCTGGTGTGAAGGTGACGGCCGAGGTCGTCGACCACACCAAGGGCAAGAAGATCGACATTCTGAAGTACAAGAACAAGACCGGTTACCGCAAGCGCATGGGTCACCGCCAGCAGCACACCCAGCTGAAGATCACCGGCATCAACTCCGGGAAGTAGGAGAAGCGACATGGCACACAAGAAGGGTGCATCTTCCACCCGGAACGGTCGTGACTCGAACGCTCAGCGCCTCGGCGTGAAGCGTTTCGGCGGCCAGGTCGTCAACGCCGGCGAGATCATCGTCCGCCAGCGTGGTACGCACTTCCACCCCGGTACCAATGTCGGTCGCGGTGGCGACGACACGCTGTTCGCGCTGTCGGCCGGCGCCGTGCAGTTCGGCAAGGCGCGCGGTCGTCGCGTCGTGAACATCGTCCCGGCGGAATAAGCACGCCGCGGCATTCGCTTTGACACCCGAGGGCGGACCTTATGTGGTCCGCCCTCGGGTGTTTGTCCACAGTGTTTCGCCCCCCTTTCGGGGAGCCGAGGAGGAATCCACGTGACGACCTTCGTCGACCGCGTCGTGCTGCATGTAGCGGCGGGTAGCGGGGGCCACGGCGTGGCCTCCGTCCACCGGGAGAAGTTCAAGCCGCTCGGCGGCCCCGACGGCGGCAACGGCGGCCGGGGCGGCAACGTCACGCTGATCGTCGACCCGAACACCACCACGCTGCTCGAATACCACCACTCGCCGCACCGCAAGGCCACCAACGGCAAGCCCGGTGGCGGCGCCAACCGCACCGGCCCGGACGGCAACGACGTCACCCTCCTGGTCCCGGACGGCACGGTCGTCAAGCGGCTGCTCCCCGGCGGCGACGAGGAGTTCGTCGAGGACCTGGTCGGCAACGGCGCGAGCTACGTGCTCGCGCGCGGTGGCCGCGGCGGCCTGGGCAACGCGGCTCTCGCGTCCCCGCGCCGCAAGGCCCCCGGCTTCGCGCTCCTGGGCGAGCCCGGCGAGAGCGGCGACTACGTCCTGGAGCTCAAGACCGTCGCGGACGTCGCGCTCGTGGGTTATCCCAGCGCCGGCAAGTCCTCGCTGATCGCGACGCTCAGCGCGGCCCGCCCCAAGATCGCCGACTACCCCTTCACCACGCTCGTCCCGAACCTGGGCGTGGTCACCGCGGGCGACGTGGTCTACACCGTCGCCGACGTGCCCGGGCTCATCCCCGGCGCGAGCGAGGGCAAGGGCCTGGGGCTGGAGTTCCTGCGGCACGTCGAGCGCTGCAAGGCGCTCGTGCACGTACTCGACTGCGCGACCCTCGAACCCGGCCGCGACCCGATCAGCGACCTCGACACGATCGAGGCCGAACTGAAGGCGTACGGCGGTCTGGAGGACCGCCCGCGCATGGTCGCGCTGAACAAGATCGACGTGCCCGACGGCAACGACCTGGCCGACCTGGTCAAGGCCGACCTCGAAGCGCGCGGGCTCCAGGTCTTCATGGTGTCCGCGGTCAGCCGGGCCGGCCTGCGTGAGCTGTCCTTCGCGATGGCCGCCCAGGTCCAGGCCGCGCGCGACGCGGCTCCGGCGCCCGAGGCCACCCGGATCGTGCTGCGGCCGACCGCGGTCGACGACAGCGGTTTCACCGTCACCAAGCGCGACGAGTCCTACATCGTGCGCGGCGCCAAGCCCGAACGCTGGGTGCGCCAGACCGACTTCAGCAACGACGAGGCCGTGGGCTACCTCGCCGACCGGCTCGCCCGGCTCGGCGTCGAGGAGGCCCTGTGGTCGGCCGGCGCCGTCCCCGGCGCCGAGGTGGTCGTGGGCGACGACATCAGCGGCGTGGTCTTCGACTGGGAGCCGACCGTCGCGGCCGGCGCCGAGATGCTCGGTCGACGCGGCGAGGACCACCGCCTGGAGGGCCACCGCCCCGCGGTGGACCGCCGCCGGGCCCGCGAGGCCATCGAAACGCAGTTCGAGGAATTCGATCCCTTCACGGACTCGGATTCCTGACCTGCGGGCACGCCGGCGAGGACGCGGAGTCGCCGGCCATCGGGGTCGGGAGTCGCGGCCCCACGGGGTCGAGGTGTCCTGACCCCGGGGACCGGAAGTTTCGGCCCCGGGGACTGGGACCCCCGGGATACCGACCCACGGACACGGAGTCCCGACCCACAGCCGGTCGGGGAAAGCGGGGCGAAGGTGCGCAGTGGGGCCGGCGCGGCGCGCGAGGACGTGGTGTCCGCGCGCCGCATCGTGGTCAAGGTCGGCTCGTCGTCGCTGACGACCGCCCAGGGGGGCCTGGACGCCGACCGCGTCGATGCCCTCGTGGACGTGATAGCGGCCAAGCGCGCGGAGGGGGTCGAGGTCGTCCTCGTCTCCTCCGGTGCGATCGCCGCCGGGCTCGCCCCGCTGGGCCTGCCGCGCCGCCCGCGTGACCTGGCCACCCAGCAGGCCGCCGCGAGCGTCGGGCAGGGTCTGCTGGTGGCCCGCTACACCGCGTCGTTCGCGCGCTACGGCCTGCGGGTGGGCCAGGTGCTGCTGACCGTCGACGACGTCATCCGCCGCGCGCACTACCGCAACGCGTACAACACGCTCGACCGGCTGCTCGCGATGGGCACCGTCCCCGTGGTCAACGAGAACGACACGGTGGCCACCGAGGAGATCCGATTCGGCGACAACGACCGGCTCGCCGCCCTGGTCGCACACGTCGTGCACGCCGACCTGCTCGTGTTGCTCTCCGACGTGGACGGACTGTACGACGGGCCGCCCACCAAGGCGACGTCCTCGCGCGTACCGTTCGTCAGCGGGCCCGAGGACCTCGAAGGCATCGAGATCGGCAAGGCCGGCAAGGCCGGCGTCGGCACCGGCGGCATGGTGACCAAGGTCGAGGCGGCCGGCATCGCGACCTCCGCCGGCATCCCCGTCGTGCTCACCGCGGCGCGGTTCGCGTCCGACGCGCTGGCCGGCAAGGACACCGGAACCCTCTTCCACCGCACGGGAGTTCGTACCGCCGACCGGCTCCTGTGGCTGGCCCACGCGACCACCGCGCGCGGCACGCTGACCCTGGACCCGGGCGCGGTGAAGGCCGTCGTGGAGCGACACAGTTCGCTGTTGCCCGCCGGCATCACCGGTGTGCAGGGCGGGTTCAGCGCCGGCGATCCGGTGGACCTGGTTGACGAAAAGGGCAACATCGTGGGCCGCGGACTGGTCAACTTTGATGCGAAGGAACTGCCGGGCCTGTTCGGGCGATCCACCCGGGAGTTGGCCCGGGAGTTGGGCCCGGCCTACGAGCGCGAGGTCGTGCACCGCGACGACCTGGTGCTGCTGCTGCGCCGCTGAGCGACGCCCACGGAAGATCAGCTGCTCGCCGACGGGAGGCCGGCCGTGCCGGAGCTTGAGGATCGACCCTGGGGTCATGCCGAGCACGACGGCGCGGGCCGCATGTGGCACATCACCCTGACCCTCGCGGGCTCACCCGACAACCCCGAGGACGTGCGCGCGGCGCTGGAACGCCTCGCCGTGGAACACCCGTTCCTGCTCGCCGGGCGCTACGCGGCCGACCACGCGGAGGTGCGGTACTGGGAGGAGGCGCCCAACCTGCACGACGCGGCGGCGATCGCGTTGCGGCTGTGGGGCGAGCACCGGCTCACCGCTCGGCTGCCGCCGTGGGAACTGATCGGCCTGGAGGTCGTGGACCGCCCGACGTACCAGAAACGGGCCAACTCGCCGGCTCCGCTGCCGGTGCGGCCGGGGCGCGTACAGCCGTTCTGAGTGGCGCGGTTACGGGGCCCGGGGCCTCGTCGACCCACCGGTTTCGTCCCCTGTAACCCCAGCGGACGATGTCGGACATCTGTGCTTCGACCCGGTTCGAGCCCGGAAAATGCCTGGCCGGCGAGGGCGTCCCGGGGTTAGCGTCGCGAGACAATGCGTACGTTCCCCGTCGCCGACCCCGGCGATCCCGATATCCGGTCGGCGGGCCGATACCTGATCTGGCTCGCCGCTCGTTCCCGCAGGACGATCACCATGGGAATCCTGTGGGCGTCGGTGTGGATGGTTTCCCAAGCCCTGATGCCGGCCGCCGTGGGCCGGGCGATCGACGCGATCGAGTCGCGCGAAGAGTCCGCTCTGCTCGCGTGGTCCGGTGTGCTGCTCGCGCTCGCGGTCGTGATCGGCTTCACCGGCATCATGCGGCACCGCAACGCCGTCTCGAACTTCCTCGACGGCGCCTTTCGTACGATCCAACTGGTCACCCGGCAGGCGAGCCGACTCGGCGCCGCCCTGCAACGGCGGATCGCCACCGGCGAGGTGGTCGGCGTCGGCACCTCCGACCTCGACTCGATCGGGGGCGCCCTCGACATCACCGCGCGCGGCTGCGCGTCGATCGTCGCGATCGTGGCGATCGCCGTCGTACTGCTCCAGATGTCGGTCCCGCTGGGCCTGCTCGTGCTGCTCGGCGTGCCGTTGCTGATGGGGCTGGTCTCGCTGCTGCTGCGGCCGCTGCACCGGCGGCAGAACGCCTACCGCGACCTGCAGAGCGACCTGGCCGACCGAGCCGTCGACATCGCGTCCGGCCTGCGCGTGCTGCGCGGGATCGGCGGCGAGCGCACCTTCGCGGCCCGCTACCGCCGCGAGTCGCAGGACCTGCGGGCGGCCGGCGTGCGAACCGCGCGGATCGAGTCGATGTTGGAGGCCGCGCAGTTCCTGGTCCCCGGCTTCTTCATCGCGATCGGAACCTGGCTCGCCGCCCGGTTCGCCCTCGACGGGCGGCTGACCGTCGGCCAGATGGTGTCGTTCTACGGCTACGCGGCGTTCCTGACGGTGCCGATCGGAACCCTGACCGAGGCCGCCGACAAGATCGTGCGCGGACACGTCGCGGCCCGCCGGGTCGTGCGCGTGCTGTCCCTGGAACCGGGGGTGACGGACGGGGCGAAGCCGCTCGCGTGGCCGGCGCCCGGTGACCTGATCGACCGCCGCTCCGGCCTGGTCGTGCGCTCGGGCATCCTGCTGGGCATCGCGTGCGAGGACCCGCAGGACGCGCCCGCGCTCGCCGATCGCCTCGGCCGCTACGAGGGCGCCGACGTGACCTACTCCGGCGTCCCGCTCGCCGACCTCGCGGTCGCCGACGTGCGGTCCAGGATCCTGGTCGCGCACCACGACGCGGGACTGTTCTCCGGACCGCTGGGCCGCGAACTGACGCCGGGTCACGACGGCGTCGGCGACCTCGCCGAGGCGGTGCGGATCGCGTGCGCCGAGGACGTGGTCGACGCGCTCGACGACGGCCTCGACACCGACATCGCGGCCCGGGGCCGGGAGTTCTCCGGTGGCCAGGTGCAACGGCTGCGCCTGGTGCGGGTGTTGGTCGCCGACCCGCAGACGCTCGTGCTGATCGAGCCGACCAGCGCGGTCGACGCGCACACCGAGGTCCGGATCGCCGGTCGGCTGGCCGACCATCGGCGCGGCCGCACCACGGTCGTCGCCACGACCAGCCCGCTCGTGCTGGACACCATGGACGAGGTCGCCTACGTCGAGGACGGAAAGGTCATGGCCGTCGGGCCGCATCGCCAACTGCTCAAGACCGAGCCGCGCTACGCCGCGCTGGTCACCCGAGGCGAGGAGGACGACGCGTGAGCTCGCGACGACTGCTTCCGATCGCGGCCGCCCCCGCGGTCCGCCGGCACGCGATGCGGCTGTTGGCCGAGCGCCGGCGCGATCTGTACCTGACGGTCGGGTTCTACTCGCTCGCGGCGCTCGCCGGACTGGTGGCACCCAGACTGCTCGGGATGATGATCGAGGACGTGCGCGCCGGCAGCGCCGAGAGCACGGTCGACCTGCTCGGCCTGGGCATCGCCGGCGCGCTGCTCACGCAGGCGCTGTTCGTGCGGCAGGCCGCGGTGGCCGCGGCGCACCTGGGCGAGGGCCTGCTCGCGCAGGTCCGCGAGGAGTTCGTCGAGCACATCCTCGACCTCCCGCTGTCCACGGTCGAGCGGGCCGGCTCGGGCGACCTGCTGGGGCGCGCGAACCGCGACGTGGCCGCGATGTCGCGGGCCGCGCGCCGGGCGGTCCCGTCGGTTCTGGTCGCGCTCGTGACGATCGTGTTGACGCTCGGCGGGTTGCTGGTGCTCAATCCGCTGCTCGCGCTGCCGCTTCTGGTCACGGTTCCGCTGGTGATCCCGATCACCGTCTGGTACCTGCGTCGGGCGCCCGCCGGGTATCTGCGGGAGAACGCGGCGTGGTCGCAGGTGACCGATTCGCTCGCCGAGACGGTCGAGGGGGCGCGCACGATCGAGGCGCTCGGGCTGAGCGAGCGCCGGCGTCGGCGCGGCGACGAGGACGTCGCCGAGGCGTACGCGGCCGAGCGCTACACGCTGTGGCTGCGCACCGTCTGGTTTCCGTCGGTGGACTTCGGCTACATGCTGCCGGTGGTGGCCACGACGTGCTTCGGCGGGTGGGCCTACCTGCACGGGTGGGCCTCGCTGGGTGAGGTCGCGACGGCGGTGCTCTACGTACAGCTGATCATCGGGCCGATGGACGAACTGCTCAACTGGCTCGACGAGATCCAGATCTCGGCGGCCTCGCTGTCGCGGTTGCTCGGCGTCGCCGACGTACCCTCCGACCGCGAGCCCAGCGACGCGAAGCCCACCGACGAGACGCTGACCGCGCGTGACGTGCGGTTCTCGTACTCGCCCGGGCGCGAGGTGCTGCACGGCATCGACCTGACCGTGCGGCCCGGTGAGCGGATCGCGGTGGTGGGCCCCAGCGGCGCCGGAAAGTCCACTCTGGGACGGCTGTTGGCGGGCGTCAACGGGCCGACGGAGGGTGACGTGCAAATCGGCGGCGCACCGCTCGTGGGCCTGCCGTTGGACGAACTGCGCGGCCGGGTCGCGCTGGTGACCCAGGAGCATCACGTCTTCCGGGGCACCCTGCGCGACAACCTGCTGCTGGCCCGCGAGGACGCGGACGACGACGCGATCCGCGCCGCGCTGCGCGCGGTGGACGCCGACTGGGTGGACGCGCTGCCGGCGGGCGTGGACACCGTGGTGGGCCCCAAGGGCACCGACCTGACGGCCCCCCAGGCCCAGCAACTCGCCCTGGCCCGCCTGGTCCTGGCCGACCCGCACACGCTGGTCCTGGACGAGGCCACGTCCTTGATCGACCCGCGCGCGGCCCGCCACCTGGAACGCTCCCTGGGCGCGGTGATCGAGGGCCGCACGGTGATCGCCATCGCCCACCGCCTCTACACGGCCCACGACGCGGACCGAGTGGCGGTGGTGGAGGACGGCCGCATCACCGAACTGGGCAGCCACCGCGAACTGATGGCCGCGGACGGCGCCTACGCCAACCTGTGGCGCAGCTGGCACGGGTGAGGGCGCGCTCGGTACGGCCCGGCCGGCGGGCCGTACCAAGGCGCGCGAAGGCTACTCGGCGCAGGGGAGGACGCCGACGATGCGAGCCGGCCATCCCGACGACCGCAGACGGCGCGTCCAGGGCGAGACCGACCGACGAGGGGGTGGACGCGGCGTCCACAGTTGTCCGTGAGCTGCTGCGACTGCACGATGCGCAGCTTCGAGGGCGGGTCCCCCCACGACACGCGTCGCCGATCGGCGCGGTGGTCGAACAGGACGGACCGGTCGTTCGCACGCACTACAGCACCCACGGAACCGTCGAACACCGCGACCTCACCGGCGTCGACCTCGCCGGCCTGATCCGTCGGCAGCAGTCCGCCTTCGAACAGCGCCACGAGCCGGTCGAATGGAACGTCCACTCCCACGACGCGACCGCGCCGCACCTGACCCGCGCACTACGGGACGCGGGCTTCACCCCCGGGTGGGAGCGCACCGTCCTGGCGACCGACATCGCGGCCCTGTCCGGTCCCGTCCCCGCCCCACCGGGGCACCGGCTGCGGCACCTCGGCCACCGGGAGCACCTCACGCGCGCACGGATCCGCGACTTGGCCGCCACGACCGGCCCGCACCGGCGGCCCTTCACCGAGGTGGAGGCCGACGGACGTCACCTGAACTGGGAAGTGAACGTCCCCCTGCTCGAACACGACGGCCGCATCGTGGGCGCGGGCTGGGCCGAGTCCGTGGACGGGACCGAGTTCACGGCGATCGGCGGGATGACCGGCCCGCACCCGGAATTTCTGCCGATGTGGGCGTCATGGGCCAGGAACGGCCTCTCGCGCCGTCCCGGCCGGCAGCCGTCGGACGTTCGTTTCATCGTCGCCGAAGCCGACGGCGCGCTCCGGCGGGCGCTGCTGGGAGCGGGGTTCCAAGCAATTACGTCAGTCCGGTCCTACCACTGGGCGCCGCCCGTGACCCCGGCGCGGGTTCGACCGGTCAGGATGCTGTTCGACGATCCGGAGCACGACGATGTCTGGGACCGGTTCCGTGAACGCTTCGCCTTCAAGCCCAGCATCCGCGTGTTCCCCGGCACCGCGGAGCCACCCGAATCGATCACCTGGCACCTGGCGGCCATCACCGACGACCCCGACGGCAGCACGGTCGACGAACTCCAAGCCGTGATCGAGCGCGGCCTGCTCGCCTGCACCAAGCCCGGCGAAGACCTCTACTGGCTCGACTGGAATCACCAGGGTTACCGGTTCGACCCTCGCCGAGTCGACGGGCCCGGCAGGCCACGCCGGCCCGGCAGCGCCTATCCCGACGGGGACTACCACCTCTACGTGACCCGCGACATCCGCTTGGGCACCTTCGGACACCCATGGGAGGACTCGCTCTGCGTCTTCGGCGACGACCTGTTGGCACACGTCGAGGACCGGCTCACCGCATTGCTGGGCACCGTCCTCCGCCGCGGAGGCCGCAACGTCGGCAATACCTGGACGTTCGGGCCGGATCGGTCCTCGGGCCCGGTTCCCGGAGCCCGTTCCGGCTACTCGGCGTAGGGCGGGAGGATCGCCCACTCGCCTTTCCGACTGTGCAGGCCGCGGGGATCTCGACCTGCTGTTCACGGCAATGGCGAAAGGATCGGTGGGCCCCCAACCCGCCGGGACGTATGCAACGTCCGTGCCTGTGGGAGTGGGTTCGCGTGTGAGTTTCATGTGAGGCCCCCCGCCCGATCTGCACGCTGATGCGATCGGGGCAGGTCACAGGGTCGGGGTTCCCATGCGGTGCTCATGTTCTTCCATGCGCTCCCATGTCCGCCGACGACGCTGGTGCGGTGTTCGTGGACATCACGGGCATCGCTGCCGCCGTCGGCCTGGGGAGACTCGATGATCGAAGTGCGTGGACTGACCAAGCGATACGGTGAGGTTCTCGCCGTGGACGATCTGACGTTCGGCGTCCGTGCGGGAGAGGTGACCGGCTTCCTGGGGCCCAATGGCGCGGGCAAGTCGACGACCCTGCGGATGATTCTGGGCCTGGACGGCGCCGACTCGGGCACCGCGACCGTCATGGGGAGGGCGTACGACGCTCAGCCGGCCCCGCTCAGGGCGGTCGGGGCGCTCCTGGATCCAGGTGCCGTGCTACCCAGCCGTACCGCCTTCCATCACCTGCTGTCCCTCGCCGCCGGCAACGGGATCCCGCGCAGCCGTGTGGATCGGATCCTGGCCGAGGTCGGTTTGGAGAAGGTGGCCCGGCGCCGGGCCGGAACCTTTTCCCTCGGCATGCGTCAGCGTCTCGGCATCGCCGCCGCGCTGCTGGGCGATCCGCCGGTGATCGTCTTCGACGAGCCCCTCAACGGGCTCGACCCCGAGGGCATCGTGTGGATCCGCTCGCTCATGCGCAGAATGGCCGCCGAGGGACGCGCCGTGCTGATGTCCAGCCATCTGATGAGTGAGATGGAAGTGACCGCCGACCATCTCATCGTCATCGGCCGGGGCACGCTCATCGCCGACACCACGATGCGGGACTTCATCGAGGCGCACTCCGAGCGTGAGGTCGTGGTGCGCACCCCTCAGCCCGAGGTGCTCCGGTCATTGTTGTCCGCTGCCTCCGCCGTGCGCGCCGCGGACGGCGCCACGCTGGTGGTCACCGGCCTGGAAGCCGCCAAGATCGGAGCTCTTGCCGCAGCGGGCGGAGTGGAGCTCCACGAGCTCTCCCCGCGTCAGGTGTCCCTGGAAAAGGCATTCATGGACCTGACCCGCAATGCGGTGGAGTACCACGCCCGGACGGAGGCGAGCCGATGAGCCGCCCCTCCCCACGTTCCGAGCCGAGGCAGGCGCCGATGCAGTTTTCTCGTGTACGCGGTCGACGGTTCGCTTCTCGTGTACGCGGTCGACGGCCGGCTCCGCAGGATGTGGAGCCGGGCAGGGCCGGCTTCCGGCACAGTCTGCACGCCGAGTGGATCAAGATCCGCACCATGCGGTCGACACTGTTCGTGATCCTGGGCGCGCTCGGCTTCGCGGTGGGGCTCGCCGCGCTGAACGGTTCGTCCGCCGGCAGCGAGTACGCGGACCTGTCACCCGCCGACCAGGCCGAGTTCGACCCGCTGGCGACCAGCCTGATGGGTTACCTGGTGGCACAGATCGCGTTCGGGCTGCTGGGCGGTCTGGTGATGACCGCCGAGTACGGGGCACGCACGATCGTGCCCACGCTCGCCTCCGTGCCCCAGCGAGCACGTGTCCTGTGTGCGAAGGCCGTGGTGCTGGTGGGGGTCATGCTGCCGGTAGGGATTCTGGTCTCGCTGGCCGGGTTCCTCATCGGGCAGGCGTCGCTGTCCGCGGCGGGTGCCCCGCACCTGGCGCTGTCGGACGGCGTGGCGCTGCGGGGCGTCTTCGGCGGCGGCCTGTACCTGGCGTTGGCCACCCTCCTCGGGTTGGCTCTGGGCACGTTGATTCGCTCGACGACGGCCACGGTGACCACACTGTTCGGGGTGATGCTCATCGTCCAGGCGTTCGCGCCCGCCCTGCCCGGCGCGCTCGGGGACCGGGTCTCGAAATACTGGCCGCCCATCGCCGGTGGCCGGATCATCACCGTTGTCCCGGATCCGGACCTGCTGAGTCCTTGGGCCGGGCTGGGTGTCATGGCCGCAGTCGTGGCCGCGCTCCTTGCGGTGGCTTTCGTCGTGTTCCGCAAGCGCGACGCCTGACGGGGCCGGGACACTGAGCGTGAGCGTGCCGTAGACCACGGGGAACGGATGCCATGACGACGAAACAACGCCTGCTTCTGGTGGAGGACGAGCCCACCCTGCGCGAGCTGCTGTCCGCGAGTCTGCAGCTGGCCGGCTTCCAGGTGGCCTCGGCCGAGACCGGTTTCCAGGCGCTGACGGCAGTGCACGAGCTGTCCCCGGACCTGATCGTGCTGGACGTGATGCTGCCCGACATCGACGGCTTCGAGGTCGCCCGCCGCCTGCGCGAGCGCCCCGGCGCGAAGCAGGGGCACGTGCCGGTCCTCTTCCTCACCGCGCGGGACGCGACCGAGGACCGGATCAGCGGACTGAGGGCGGGCGGGGACGACTACGTCACCAAGCCGTTCAACCTGGAGGAGCTGATTCTGCGCATCCAGGCCGTGCTGCGCCGCACCGACGGCCTTCGGCACGAGGACCACCGCCTCACCGTGGGTGACCTGGAACTGGACGTCGACAGCCACTACGTCACCCGCGGCGGGGTTCCCGTGCCACTGTCCCCGACCGAGTTCAATCTGCTGCGGGTGATGATGGAGAACGCCGGGCAAGTCCTCTCCCGCGAACAGCTGCTGGACCAGGTCTGGCACTACGACTTCGGTGGCGACAACTCCATCGTGGCGTCCTACATCAGCTACCTGCGCCGGAAGATCGACACCTCGGAGACCAAGCTCATCCACACCGTGCGCGGCACCGGTTACGTCCTGCGCAGGCCCCGGGGATGAGGAACATGTCGCCGATCCGCCGCCCTGGCCGGCGTCTGTCGCTGCGGTCCCGCCTCGTGATCATCTGTCTGCTGCTGGTCGTGACCGCACTGCTCGCCAGCAACGCATTGCTGGTCACCCTCTTCCAGCGCCAACTGGTCGACCAACTCGACGAGCGGCTGCGCACGGCCGCCACCGCGGCGGCACGGATCCCGGACGAGAACCCGGACACCGGTGCGACCTCGCCGTCGGTGCGCGACGCGGTGGAGCGGGAGCTGACCGGCGACGTCTACGCGGCTCGTCTGCGCGCGGACGGGACAGTGGCGCGCACCCTGCGCCCCGCCGGCGACGCGGCGCCCCGGCTGCCACGCTTGGACGCGGCAGCGACCGAAGCCCGCGGCGTGCACCCCTTCCGGGCGCCGGGCGACGGTCACGACTGGCGCGTGATCGCCCAGCCCCTGCCTTCCCCGACGCAGAAACAGGGAGCCGAGTCGACCGGGGGCGGCAGCATCGTGGTGGCGGGCTCGTTGGAGCCGGTGAGCAGCACGATCCGGCATCTGGGGCTGCGGATGCTGATGATCGATTCGCTGGTTCTCGTTCTGCTGGGCGTCATCGGATGGTTCGCCGTGCACGCCGGGCTGCGGCCCCTGCGCCGTGTCGAGACGACCGCGGCCGCCATCGCCGACGGTGACCTGTCCAGACGAGTTCCCGCGCTGGCCCGCGCCCGTACCGAACTGGGGCGCCTCACCGCGGCCCTCAACGGCATGTTGGACCGGATCGAGGCCGCAGACACGGCGCGGGCGGCCACCAACGCGCGAATGCGCACGTTCATCGCGGACGCCAGCCACGAGCTGCGCACACCTTTGTTCGGGATCAAGGGATTCACCGAGCTGTACCGCATAGGCGGCATGCCCGAGCGCAGCAGCATCGACACGGCGATGAACCGCATCGAACGCGAAGCGGCCCGCCTTGTGCACATCGTCGAAGACCTCCTGCTCCTGGCCCGACTGGACGAAGACAAAACCGCCGGCACCCCGCTGCCGCTGCGGCCGACCCCCATGGACCTGCGTACGCTCGCGGCCGACGCCCTGCACGACCTCAAGGCCCTCGCCCCGGATCGGGCGGTCACCCTCACCGGACCCGGTGGCGGACCGCCCGGCGGCGCCCCCGTACTGGGAGACGAGGCACGGCTGCGCCAGGTCATGTCCAACCTGGTCGGGAACGCCGTCGCCCACACCCCCTCGGGCAGCCCGGTCCGGATCGGCGTGGGCACGGAAAAGGGTCAGGCGATCCTCGAACTGAGCGACCAGGGCCCCGGCATGACCGCCGAACAGGCCGCCCGCGTCTTCGATCGCTTCTACCGCGCCGACACCGCCCGCGGCCGGACCCGATCCGGCGGCGCCGGCCTGGGCCTGTCCATCGCCCACTCCCTGGTCACCGCCCACCACGGCCGGGTGGAAGTCCACACGGCCCCCGGCCACGGTGCCACCTTCCGCATCCTGATCCCCGAACACACCGACCCTGTCGGCGACTGAGCGGGCCGGCGTCGATACTCCGTCCAAGTCCACGGCCCCCCGACCGGTGGCTTCCGGCGAGGAGGCCCCGACCGACTTCCGGACCCGCTTACCTCTACATGACCCGCGACCTCCGCTTGGGCACCTTCGGACACCCATGGGAGGACTCGCTCTGCGTCGTCGGCGACGACCTGCCGGCACAAGCTGCCGGCACGAGTCGAGGACCGGCTCACCGCGTTGCCGGCCACCGTCCTTCGCCGCGGAGGCCGCAACGTCGGCAACACCTGGACGTTCGGGCCGGATTGGCCCTCGGGCCAGGTTCCCGGAGGTCGTTCCGGCTACTCGGCGTAGGGCGGGAGGATCGCCCACTCGCCTCCGTGCTGCTCGTCGACGTCAAGCACGGCGACGCCGGCCGCGAGTGGAACGACGATCATCCCAAGCCCACGAGGCGGACCAGTTCGGTCACGGGCCGTGGGCCGAGCGTGCCGGCGCCTCAGGTTTGCGAGCGCATCACCACGTGTCAGTCGGTCTCCATCGGCGTCCGAGGCCCTGCTGCTTCCTTGGTGGGCCCACCGCCTCGTCCGAAAGTGCCACGAGGTGCCGTGCTATGGGACAGTCCTACCGCGCCGAAGAGAGTGCGCATCTCCGGCGTGAGGGTGCGTCGGCCCGCGACGAGTCGCCCCATGATGTCCTGGGCGTACCGTTGATTCGGCAGCCATTCGGGGGAGCCTGCTCGGATCTTGTGGAGCACGTCGACGGCTTCGGCGAATTGTCGAGTGCGGGCGTAGGCATCCGCCACGTCGAGCAGGTGTCGGTTGCGGTTGTTCGAGGTCGGCTTGAGCTTGTCGACGGGAATGCGCGCGGCCAGTTGGAGCACGCGGCCGGGCTTGTTGACGATTGCCGCGTTCTCGATGCGCTTCAGCGCCACGGTGATCGGCCCGAAGGCGCGCAAGAGGTCCTCGCGGGGGGCGTACTCGCGCGCCAAGGCCGCTGCGGCTGCACCGGACAGACGTAAGGCATCCTCGGCATCGCCGGGGCGGTTGTCTCGGACCCCGGCGGCCGACACGCGCAGGAGGAGCCAGCCCCAAGCGCTCAGCTCCGCCGGCGTGGCCCTGGACAGGCGCGGCTCAGTCGCGTCGGCCCATGTGGTGGCCAACTCGCGGGCCTCCGCGAGCTTCCCACGCCGTAAGAGCAGCCAGCACTGCGTGTTGACGACGGCGGCGCCCTCAAGGCGATCGGCAGCGCCGTCAAGGGCGCGTTCGAGAGCCATGTCGGCGGCGTCGAACTGCCTGGTCTGGGTGAGAAGCGATCCGGTGAGCCGCATCAGCCTCGCTTGCACCGCCCGCCCGTCGGGGTCGGCTTGGGCCAAGACTTCGGCATCGCGCAGAAGCGACGGAAGGACTGCGCCGAGTTCGGCGAAGCGATCTCCGGAGAACAGGGGCATCGCGGCACGCAGTGCGGTACGAACCCCGTGAAGCGTCGGTTCTTCGAGATCGTCAGCGGAGGAGCGTGGCGCTATGAGCGCGCGGCGTACGGGCTCCCACTGATCGAGGGTCGCTCGTGGTGCGGACTCCTCGTTCGAGTCCACCATCAGGCTCGTGGTGGGGACCCGTAGGGCCGACGCGAGCTGTCGGGCGGTCTCCAGCCGGGTATCGTCGCGCTCACCCTGCTCCAGCTTTCGGATCAGTGAGAGCGATACGCCTGATTGGTCGGCCAGTTCCCTTTGGCTCATGCCCCGGCGCTTGCGTACGTCCCGCAGCCGTTCCCCGATGCCGACGCTCATGATGTGAGAGTAAGGCCAAAGCGGACACGACGTCGGGCCACCGATGGCAGGGCCCGACGAGGCGTCGAACGTGGACGGAACGCGCAGGGAACCGGCTCACAACGTGGTGGATCATGGGAAAGGGCAGAAAGAGGGCCGAATCATGCCCGGTCAGGCGCGACGCGACCAATGTCTGATGGTCATGCTCGTCGTTTCCGTCATCGTCCATGATCGGGCGAACGGGCGGGTCGTGCTCCTACGTCGGGGCGACGACAGGCCATTTGCGCCCGGACTGTGGAGCTTGCCCAGTGGCAAAGGCGCGCCAGGAGAACCGATCACTCACACGGCGGTCCGCGAACTCCGCGAGGAGACGGGCTTGGAGGTCGAGCCACAGGCCCTTCGTCTCACCCACGTCACGCACAGCGCGGAAAGCCCGGAGGCTCCCGAGGGGTTCGTCGTGCTGGTGTTCGCGGCACAGGAGTGGGGCGGCGATCCGGTCAACGCCGAGCCCGATAAGCACTCGGCCGTGGCTTGGTGCGACACCGACGACTTGCCGACCGACTTCGTCCCGTCGACCCGCTACGCGTTGCAGCGATACCTCGCGGGCGAGCGACCCGAAGTGGCGGTCGACGGGTGGGGCGACGCGTAGAGCCGATCGAATCGACGGGCTGAAGGCGTGTCGATTCGACCGGAGTCGAGCCGGTGGCGGGCATGTTCGTCAAGCGACGACCCCTCGGTGAGAAGTCCACGACTCGGCAGCCGCGACCATTGCTCCGAGCCAGGCGGTATCCGGCTTGCGCTCGGCGAACGCGCGGTACATGCGCAACGTGGCAGCGGCGAACGCAGAGACGGCGGCCGGATCTGCCTTGTTCCATGCCGGGCACTCCGAGGCCCAGGACTCGGCCGAGGCGGCGCTGTGCCCTGCGGCCACCAGTTGTATGACGAGACAGGCCGGGTCGATGAACCCGGCACCGCGAGTTGGCCATGACCAGTCCACCGCCCAGGTGTCCGTGGCGCCGATCATAAGGTTGCTTGGGTTGATATCCGTGTGGAGCAGTTCGTCACCCTGGAAGAGTGCGGCTTCGGCATCGTTCGCAGCGAACCGGTTCCACCGTGTCTCCGCCCACTCGCGTGCGACCGAGGGCAGGTTCAAGTCCCCGATCCGGTTGAGAGTTTCGACCACCGCCGGGAGGTCCGGCGAGTTCGGTGCGAGATCGGACGAGCGCCCGTCGACAGCGTCGAAGCCCAGAGCGATCCAGGTGTCGTCCTGAGCGTGCCATCGCAGGGCCGGCGAAATGGGTTGCACTGTCGGGTTGATCTGACGTTCGCGGGTGAGGGAGTCGCGGCGCCCGCCCAGTCGGTTCCGGACGACCTTGACGAAGAACGGCCCCTTCTCTCCGGCGACCAGGGCGGTGAGGTTCGAACTGAACCCACGCGCAGTGCGCTGAACGTCGGTCAGATCTCCCGCGTGCGGGTGAATCAACCTTCGTAGCTCAGACGCGGACGGCCCGGGGCGCATGTGTCCTTCAGTTCCTCGGGGAGCATTCAGACCCCGGGAATCCGGGGCCGCACTCGTCGTCGCCCGGGATGTGGAGCCGGATGGCCGTCGCGATGTTGGTCCGTACGCGAAGGTCGCATGTTGAGTAACGCGCGACCCGCTCCAGAGACCAGAAGCCCCCGAAAAAGGGGCTTCCATCACGCAGACAAGGTTCAGTTGACGTGCGCGAGGAACGCCCTCCACGCGTTCGGGCCGAACGTGAACGCCGGGCCGTCGTCATCCTTGCTGTCTCGCACCGCAGTGAGGTGGCCGATGTGCGCGATCGTCACGCACTGGTTGACCTCGGTACTCGCACTCGACTTGAACCACTCGGCCGGACCGAGGGCCGATGCGCGAACAGCCGTGTTGGGGACGGGCTTAGACATTCCGAAGTTCTCCCATTTCTCTTGGCGATCGATGCTCGTGTGGCGTTGGGTAAAGCGCCACTGACTGAAGATGGTCGATCAAACGGACAACTCGCCGCACGACCTGCGGTTTGTCTTGCTGCTCGGTGTCGATCACCGCGTAGAGGGACGTCGAGTCGGACTGCCGTTGCGATGTCGGCCTCCGGGTGTCGCTGACTCCGGCGCCGGTGACGGCACCCGGCCCTCGGGCCGGCCCGAGTGGTGAGAGGTGGCGAGGCCGGTCCCCTTGCCGCAGAAGTCGGATTCCAGCGTCTCGTCGACTCGTAGTCACCTCCAGCGTGAGATCGACGCACGGCGCCAGGCAGGCCGGTGCTGAATCTCCGACCGTGTCTGTGCGTGCTATCCCAAGCTGGGCATGAAGGGAGTTTCGCAACCCGTAGCCCTCATCCTGTTTGCGACAAGCAGCCTCCCCGGGATAGCGAAAGCCCATCCTGTGGAGAGGCTTTCGCTTTCCCGGAGGTCAGCGAACTGCGGCGATGAACGACGTCCAGGCGTCCGACCGGACCGCGAAGGCCGGACCCATGGGGTTCTTGCTGTCGCGAACGGCCGTCTGGGTGTCCGTGTGGGCCACCGAAACGCAGCCGTTCTGCTGGCCGCTGTGGATGCTCTTGAACCAGGGCAGGTGGCCGTACTCGGATGCCTGTCGCACGACGGGGGGAAGTTGAGTCACGTGAGTTCTTCCAGTCGTTTCTTGATGATTGCTTGGGTTTTCGCGCTGTCGAGAGCGTTGGTGCGCAGGTATTCGAAGAACCGTACGTACCGCCTGATCTCACGGGGATTATCCCGCTGAAAGCTCACGGTCACAGTGTCTACGAAGGCAACGCTTGGATCCTCTGCCTCTCGAAAATGCAAGAGCGTCAGTCCGGCAGTCGTCGGCGCTGCCGCGTCGTAAGGAATCACCTGCACGGTGACGTTGGGGCGCTGAGCCACGTCCAGTAGGTGGGCGAGCTGGGCACGAAGGGCTTGTTTCCCACCGATCTCGTACATGAGGGCGGCCATGGTGATCACGCCGGAGTACTCCACCGGGTCGTCCTCGGTGAGCAGCACGCGTTGGCGTCGTTGACGCACGTCGACCAGCGTTTCGATGTCTTCCTCGTCCTGAACGAACGGCCCGCTCCCGATGACCGCCCGCGAGTAGTCGGCAGTCTGCAACAAGCCTGGGATCAGCAACGGTTGGTACTCCCATGTTGCGGCGGCTTCCGTCTCGAGCCCGATCTGCTCCTGGTAGTCGTTGTTCAGGACATCGGCGTACGGCGCGACTGCCCACCATGAGCGCTCTCGACCATCCGCAACCAGTGCTTCGCACTTGTCCCGACCCTCCGCATCAACCTCGTACAGCTCCATGAGCTTGTACAGGTCACGACGCGTGATGCCGGATTGCGCATTCTCAATGCGCGAAACCTTCGACTTGTGCCACCCGAGGTGCGCTCCCACGTCTTCGACCGTGAGTCGTCGCAAGTCTCGCAACGTGCGGAGTTCGTTGCCGAGCCTCCGTCGAGCCAACATCGGCGTCGTGGGCATCAGTTGTCCCCTCCTTGGTCGGCGCACCAGTGAAGCGCAGGGGCCCGCGACGGCGTCAAATTTTACTTGCGCTTGACTGATGCGTGTTGCAAATAGAAGTCGATCCGAGGAATCTGTCACAACATGGATCACGTGTAGTGATCAGTACCACGCGCTCTGCGACCGGGTCCAGTGATCGTTGGTCCCTGCTCGCCTTCGCGTCCGCTCCCATTGGAGGCGACGGGTTGTGCCACAACACGGCTGTGTGAACCATGCGGGGATCGAGTGGATCAGTGCCGCCACCGAGGACCCGGTCGATACGCGATGCAAGTGGATCCGCGAACCGTTTTCGCCGACGTTGGTCGGTGCCGGGGGCTTGTTCGATGCTGTTGTGATGCATGCCGATGTCGGTTGCGCTGTTCTCGGCATTCTCGCTGCTCGCCATCAGCCCGTCGGTGCGGTCATCAGCAAGGCGTACAGCAATCGCTGGGCGTTCTTCATCGGCCCAGGTAGCCGACGGGCGTGGCGCGCCACCGTGGAAACCGAGGGCCTGGTGCGACCGAGTTGGTATCGCTACGTCGGTCGCGACGCCTGGTTGACGGTGCCGGGGCCGTATCCCGTTCTGGGTGGGGAGGCGTTCTTGCGGTGGCAAGTCCCGCCCGGCACGGGGACCAACCTGACGTGCGTTACGGCGCTCGGTGCCGCGTTTGTGGGCGCCACCGCTGCCGACTGCTCCCATCCGCCGGAGGCGGTTCGGGCCCAGGACGGTGTGGGAACGTGCCCTCGCTGCGGCGAACCGCGCATGTCGGCGGACTGATCCGCCTCACGCTACGACCCGCGGCGCCCTTCACCGCTGCCAGGACACGGAGTGACGGCATGGACAACCCCGCAGTGCAAGCGAGTGGCCCAACTCGGTGCAGCCGTACCGAGGTTCAGGTATTCAGCACAGGGCGTGAGGTGCTGAACGTCGGTGACTACGTTCGGCTTCTCGATCGTGACGAAGTCGCTCAGGCGTTGCGACCGCCGGGACACATCACGTCCATTGGCTCCGACCTCGACGGCAATCCGGTGTATTGGGTGACACCGAAAGACCGCAGCCGTGAGGTCCACCAGTGGAGCGAGTTCGGCGAACGTCTCGATCTTCTGCCTTATGAGCCGCCGGACTCCGCCTGACGGCGAGGAACGGGAGGGCGGTCACGTGCTCGCGATCACTGCTGCTCGGCGGCCAAGTCTGCGTGCGCCTCTCGGAGTTGGCGTTTGAGGATTTTGCCGCTGGGGTTTTTGGGGAGGGCGTCCGTGATCACCACGTACTTGGGGACCTTGAAGCCGGCCAGGGTGGTGCGGCAGTGGGTGATTACCTCGTCCGGGGTGAGGGTTTCGCCTGGCTTGGGGACGACGACCGCGGTGACCGCCTCGATCCAGTACGGGTGGGGGACGCCGAAGACGGCGGCTTCGGCTACCGCGGGGTGGGCGTGGATGGTTTCCTCGACCTCGCGGCCGGCTACGTTTTCGCCGCCGGTTTTGACCATGTCCTTCTTGCGGTCGACCACCGTCAGGTAGCCCTCGTCGTCCAGGACGCCCAGGTCGCCGCTGTGGAACCAGCCGTTGCGGAATGCCTCGGCCGTGCGCTCGGGTTCGTTCCAGTAGCCGAGCATCGTGTGCGGGCCCCGGTGCACGATCTCGCCGATCTCGCCGGTGGGCACGGGGATGTCGTGTTCGTCGACCACGATCGTTTGTACGTTCAGGCCCGCGCGGCCCGCCGAGCCGGCTTTGCGCTCCTGCTCGTCGGGGCCCAGGATCGTGGCGACGGGGGACATCTCGGTTTGGCCGTAGAAGTTGTACAGGCTCAACGCCGGCAGTCGGCGGCGTAGTTCGCCCAGCACCTCGACCGGCATCGCGGCGGCGCCGTAGTAGCCCTTGCGCAGACTGGACAGGTCGCGGGTGTCGAAGTCCGGGTGGCGCAGCAGGGCGATCCACACCGTGGGCGGGCAGAAGAGCTTGGTCACGCCCTCGCGTTCGACGGTCGCCAGCAGCGTCGCCGGGTCGGGGGCGGGCAGGATGATCGACGTCGCGCCCAGGTAGACGTCGGGAGTCAGGAAGCAGTGCAACTGCGCGCAGTGGTACAGCGGGAGCGCGTGGATCTCGACGTCGTCGGCCGACATGCCGCCGTCGATGATCGCCGTGGCGTACTGCGCGAGCAGGTTGCGGCTGGTCATCACGGCGCCCTTGGGCCGCGACTCGGTCCCGGAGGTGTACATGATCTGCACCGGGTCGTCGTCGGCGAGCTCCACCCGCGGGACCGCCCCGCCAGCCCCGATCAGCGCCGCGAACGGCTCCCACCCCTCGACCGCCGGCCCCAGCACCACCCGCAGCGCGTCCCGCCCGGCGAGCGCCGCGTCGGCGGTCGCGGTCAGCTCGGGGCC
>NZ_WWJX01001038.1 GCF_009865215.1 Streptomyces sp. SID3343
CGCAGCCGTGGAGCGCGCGGGCCGAGGACCTGTGGGGCCGCGGCGGCGGACCGTGGCGGACGCACCACCTGGCGGTCGCGCTGCACGCGCGCGCGTACGACCTCGAACTCGCGGGCGACGCGGGGGCCGCTTTCCCGTACTGGAAAAGGGCGTTGGCGCAGTGGGCCGGCCTCTACCACGACAGCGCGTTCTGGGATCGCCTGCACGAGCACCTGGAGGCGGTGACCGGTACGCCGGTGGGACCGGAGGTGATCCAGGAGGCGCGCGAGCGGTTGCCCCGCGACCTGCTCGCGCCGCATCTGACCCTGGCCGGCAACCACCGCGTGGACGATCCGCCCCGTGCCCGCGCGCACCTGGAACTCGTCCGCGAATCCGGCTTTCCGCTCTCGGCGGTGACCCGGGCGCGCTCCGAACTGGTCCGCGAGGCCCTGCGCGAGGTCACCCGCGACGTCGAGGAGGGCCGGTTCGACGACGTCGTCGAACTGCTCGAATCCTGGCTGCGGGTGGACCCCACCAACGTCGAACTCGCCCGCGCCCTGCTGTACGCGACCCGGCAGCGGATCGAGATCGTGGTGGCGGCGCCCGGATGGCCGGCGAGGATCGCGCCGCTGGTGGAGCGGGTGGCCCGGATGGTGCTGCCCGCGTGGGACGACGTGGGCACCCCACAGGGCTCGTTCGCGGTCGAACTGGCCCGGCACGAGTACTGGCGCGGGATCGTGGTGCGCGAGCGCGAGTCGGGGCCCGCGAACGATCCGCCGATCCTGGAGGAGGCCGCTCTGCGTTCGGGTCGACACCTGCTGCGCGCGATGGAACTCGACCGCGATCTCGCGCTCAAGAGCATGTATCGCGATGTGGAGCAACTCGCGGCCGAGGAGTGGGCGCTCGCCGCGACCGCGCGGCAACGCCAGGGCGCGCGCGACGTCGACGTGCGCGACGCGCTGCGCCGCGCGCTCGCGATGTCGGCGCCCGGGCCGTGGGGACGACTGTTCATGGCCCGGGTACTGATCAACCTCGCCGAGACCACCCGCGACGACCTGCTGACCGCGCGCCGGCTCGCGGACGAAGTGGCCCGGGACCCGGACGCGAATCACCCCGACATCGTGAACGCCCTGCGTGGCGTCGTGCTTTCCCTGGCCACGGCACACGGCCCCGAATGGAGTTGAGCGGATGAGCGGCACCGGCGGCACCGAGAGCGAGGGCGCACGGGAGAATCCCTGGGCCTGGCGCGAGGGGCGAAATCCCTATCGTGGTACGGCCTTTCAGGTATTGGATCTTGATCCCGACCTGACCGGGCGGGCGGCGATCAAGGCCCGAGTGCGCAAGCGGCGGCAGCGGATCATCCGCGGCGCGGAGCGCTTTCCCGTGCACGGCCGGGTGCTCGACGTCGCCGAGGTGAATGCCGCGGAAGAGGCGATCAACGATCCGGCCGGTCGACTGCTCGCCGAACTGCTCACCCACCGACCCGAGCCCGAGGGCGCCGATCCGGCCGAGTTGGCCGAGGAGTTCGCCGAGTCGCAGCCGCCGGACCTGCCCGCGCCGCCCAAGGTCGCGATCGACCGCAGCGTGCTCGCGGGTCTGACGCCGGCGCCCGCGCCACGCGAGTTCGTACCGCTTTGGATCGAAGAGGGGGAGCAGTGACGGAAATGGCGCAGGGCCGGGAACGGATCCCGGCCGATGCGAAGGCGGTCGGCGGTCCAAGGACAGGCGACGACCCGAAGGCGGCCGGCCACCCCACGGCCGGGGGCGACGCGAGGAGCGACGGTGATCCGATGGCGATCACCGAGACCGAACGCGTGGTCCCGGACCGGGCGATCGATCCGCCGTTCGCGCTCGTGTACGACGTCGTACGGCGCGCGGCGCGCGAACGCGAGGCGGGCCGTGCGGAGATGCGCAAGCGGCTGGACGCCGGCCACGAGCGGTACACCGGTCTGGCGGCCGATGCCGCGGTCGCGCTGCACGAGCTGCGCGGATGCCTGGACGGTGAGCCGGTACCGACCGTGCTCGCGTCGATCGCGCGGCGGTTCGCGACCGCGCTGGATCGGGCCGGGGTGCGGTTCGACGACCCGGTGGGGGAGGCGTACGCGGCGGTCGGCCGGCGGGTGGATGTCGCGCACGCGCCGGACGAGGGCGACGAGGGGCGGATGATCGTCGCCAAGACGCTGCGGCCGGGAGTGTTGCTCGACGACGGCGAGGTGATCCGGCGCGCGCAGGTGGTGCTGGGCTTCGTGCCGACGCCGGCGCAGCGCGAAGGGGCGGCCCACGCCCGGGTCGCGGCCGACGCGCGCGTGGAGGCCGCGGACGCGGTGGCCGAGCACGTGGAGCCGGTCGAGGCGCGGGAATCGGCCGAGGCAGCGGAACCGGTCGAGGCCGGGGAGCCGATCGAGCCCGAGCTGCCGGCTTCGCCGAGTCGGCCGCAGACCCGCAAGGGCAAGGGGCGCAAGCCCCCGCGCGGTCCGAAGACGGCCCCGGAACCGGCCCCGGAACCGGCCTCGGAATCGGCCTCGGAACCGGCCTCGGAACCGGTCGCCGACCCCGACCGGAAACCGAACCCGACCCCGGAGGCGAACGGCACGCGCCCGGCCGGGGACCCGACGCAAACCCCTCGCCGCACGGGCGAGGAACGCACGGACAACGAAGGCGGGACCACCGGATGAGCATCGTCGTCGGCATCGACCTCGGCACGACCAACTCGTGCATCGCCATCCCCGCCGATACCGAGATCCCCGACAAAGAGGCCCTGATCGCGGCCCGCAGGCTGCGTCTCGTGGGCGATTCGCTCGTGGTGACCAATCCGGATCGATCCCCGACCACCCCGTCCGCGGTGTGGATCGACCCGAGCGGCAAGCCCATCGTGGGTCTGCTGGCCAAGAACAAGGCGCGGCTGCCGGGTGCGCCGCCCGCGATGTTCTTCAAGCGGAACATGGGTACCGACCAGGTCGTCACGGCCGGACACGCGCGGCTGACCCCGCTCGAAGCCTCCACGCACATCCTGCGCCACCTCAAACAGGTCGCCGAGGAGACGCTCGGGGTGCCGGTCGAGCGCGCGATCGTCACCGTGCCCGCCTTCTTCGAGACGCGCGCCAAGAACGAGACCACCCGAGCCGGCCAGGCGGCGGGCCTGGAGGTGGTCGAGACGCTGATCGAGCCGGTGGCCGCCGCGCTCGCCTACACGCACGAGCGGGCCCGGGAATCGAGCCTGCCGCAGACCTTCCTGGTCTACGACCTCGGTGGTGGCACGTTCGACACGTCCGTGGTCACGTGGGACCCCGAAGTGGGCTTCGAAAACCGCTCGTTCAGCGGTGACCGCTACCTGGGCGGATTCGACTTCGATCGGCGGATCGTGGCGTGGATCGCCGAGCGGCTGCCCGAGTACGACCTGACGATCGACTCGGAGAACCCCGCCGACCACAAGGTCGAGGCGCAACTCCTGTCGGTCGCCGAGGGCGCCAAGCACGACCTGTCGCGCTACCCGGAGACGGAGATCGTCAGCCAGTACTGCGAGGACCGCGCCGGTACCCCGATGAACATCGGACTGCCCATGCGCCGCGAGGAGTTCGAGGAGTTGATCGCGGATCGGATCCGGGGCACGCTCGACGATTGCGACCGCGCGCTGGCCCGAGCGGGGATCGGCGCCGACGACCTGGACGAGATCGTGATGGTCGGCGGCTCTTCGCGGATCCCGCTGGTGGCGTCGATGCTCGCGGAGCACTTCGGGCACACTCCCCGGTTGCTCAACCCGGACCTGTGCGTCGCGCTCGGGGCCGCGCTCAAGGCCGCGAACGTGCCCAGTCGCAGGGGGCATCTGGAGTTGGACCGGCCCGAGGCGATGCCGCCGGAGACCGACGTCGGCGGCCGGGTCCTGGCCGGGCCCGACCTCGCCGAGCCGGCCGGCGCGCAGGTCGTGCTGACGTCCGACGACGGCATGGTGTGGCTTCAGGAGACGGCGGACGACGAGGGCCGCTTCCTGTTCGCCGACGTGCCGTTGCGCGACGGGCGGGAGAACGGCTTCACCGTGCAGGTCACGGTGAACGGGCGCGAGGTCGAGTCCCGTCGGCTGGTCGTCGAGCCGAGCGAGAAGCCGCGCTCGGACGCGACGGGCGACGTGCTCGCGCACGACTTCTCGGTCGAACTCGTGGACGGGCTGCACGTGGTGGTGCGGGCCGGGACGATGGTGCCCTATCGCACCGACTTTCGCCTGGAGACCGCGTCGCAGGGGTCGAACCTGCGGGTGGGCCTGGTGGAGGGGCTCGTGCCGATCGGTGAGGTCTCGATCCGGGACCTGCCCGCCGACGTCGCGGTGGGTTCGACCGTCGAGGTGACCCTGGAGTTCGAGGCCGGCTGGACGATCCGGGCCGAGGCGCGGTTGCCCAGGGTGGGCGCTCAGGGCAGCGCGGTCATCGACATCCCGCGCCGGG
Source organism: Streptomyces sp. SID3343 (assembly GCF_009865215.1). Classification (GTDB taxonomy): domain Bacteria; phylum Actinomycetota; class Actinomycetes; order Streptomycetales; family Streptomycetaceae; genus Embleya. The sequence continues at coordinate 4,416 of NZ_WWJX01001038.1, forward strand.
AGATCCCCGGGTGGCCCGAACTGGCCGAGCGCCACCGGCTCGTCGCGGACGGGTGGGCCCAAAAGCGCGACGCGATCCCGCCCGCCGACGCGATGCGGGTGGGCCCCGGGCTGGACCGACTGTTGGCCGAGATCGAGGGGCTGGTGCGGTACCGGGTCGACCCGGGCAAGGCGCATCACAAGATCCTGGAGGCGGAGACGCTGGTCCAGGGGCTGCGGGTGGCCACGCCCGCGGGGCACGCGCTGCATCCGCCGATCGGCGAGTTCGAGGACAACCTCGCGTTCCTGGCCCGGCTCGCGGATCGGCTCGCGGACCACGACCCGGCCGAGGCGGAGCGCTTTCGCGGCGCGATCCCGGGACTTCGGGCGACCGGGCGGGCCGCGCACGCGGCGGGCAACAAGATGGACTGGCATCTCGCGAACGAGGCCGTTCGGGACCGGGTCAACGCCGCCGAACGGATGCTGCACGGCGGGCAGTCGCCGCAACAGTTCTCCGCGGCGGAGTTCCAGGTCGCGGTGCTTCAGGAGGTGGAGTATCTGCGCCGTTCGATCCGGGAGATGGACCAGGCGTCGGGTGGCCGCCACCACTTCGAGGCGGACGGCTTCCTGGACGAACTCGACGCGATCGCCGACGACACCGCGGCGGCGGACGTGCGGGAGGAGGCTGCGGGCAACCGAAGGCTCGTGGAGATCTACCGGGGTCGGATCATGCCGTTGAGGGCGCGGGCCGATCGCTGGATGGAACAGGTCAGGGAGGGCTCCCCGCACATCGGGCTGCGCCTCCCGAAGAACTCCCTGGAGAAGTGACATGGCGTTCGCGATCACCTGCCCCCTGTGCCGTCACCGCATCGCGGATCTGAGCGAGCGCTGCCCGTCGTGCGGCGGCGACCTCGCCGCGCTCGCCGGCCTCGTCGATCTGGCCGACCGACATTTCAACGACGCGGTCCGCGCCGCGCGGGTCGGCCGCTGGAACACCTCGGCCGAGCATCTCGCGGTCACCCTCGCGCTCAATCCGGCCGACGCGGAGGCTCGCCAACTCCTCACGAAGGTGCGCTACCACCAAGACCCGAAGACCCTCCCGAACCGACTGTGGCACAAGGCCAGGATCCGTCTGCCCTACGGCGAACGGCTCCCGGCGCAGTTGCCGCGGGAAGCCGAACTGCGGCGCTTCCTCGACAACGCGGCCCGACGCCTGGCAGCGCGCAGATCGACGGGTCGGGTGCCCTGAGCAGGCTGCGGCCCGGTGACGTTCGACCATGTGTCCGAGCCGGTGCGCCGGTCGCGGCGCGGCGCGATCCGGTGCGCCCACGGGGGACGTCCCGACGCCGGGGCCGGCCCTCGACCGCGACCTAGCATGAAGGGATGAACCGGGAAGAGTTCGACCGGCTGACCGCGATCGCCGACAGCGTGCGCGCACCGTCCAACTACAAGATCGAGATCAGCGACGGCACGCTCGTGATGACGACGGGCCCGTCGGGGATCCACGAGTTCATCGTGCGGCGGCTGCGCGCGCGCATCGAGCAGGGCATCGCCGGCCGGGCCCAGTGGTCCGGCATGGCGGTGCACGGCGGCATGGACGTCACCACGGCTGACTTCCCCACCTACTGAGCACGCGGCCGACCGGTGATTGCGGGTTGGCAACGCCGAGGGTGGAGGCTTGGGCCGTGTGGCGAGAATGAGGGGACGAGGCCGCAGGCGGTGTTGCCTCCGCCGGAGCCGGGGGATTGAATGCCGAGGTCGGGGCGCCGGCAGCGTGTGCGCGAAGCCGCCGGAATTCTGGAGTGGTGGGCACGATTGGTCGTGGGCACGGTCGCGTTCGCGCTGGGCCTGATGGTGGTGGGGTTACTCGTGGCGGTCTACACGTGGGACCACTCGTCCGACCGAGGCGGTCCCGATGCCCGACGCGGGGGCCCGAGTGCCCCGGCGACCGGGCCACAGGACGACGACGACAGGAAACGGCGGCTACCGCGGATGGAGGCGCGCGAGTCGATGACGTCGGCCTTTCGCGTCATCGTGCACCTGCCCGCGCAACACACCGACACCAGGTGTTGGCAGGACGATTCGGCGAGGCCCGCGCCCAAGACCGGCTACGTCAACGCGATCTGCACGATCACCGCGACCGTGTGGAGCGAACGGGACACCGACGAACAGGCGAAAAGCGAACTGTTCGAACGCGCCGCCAGGCAGCGCGGCCTGATCTCCACCCTCGACCGGTGGACCCGCCCGCAGCCCGCCCCCGACCCACGTCCCTTCGCTCCGCCCCCGCCACCCGGAGCAGGCGCCGCACTGCCCGTCGTCGACACGCCCGACGACGAGCCGGTCCCCACCGTTTCACCGACGGCCGACCGCCCCCTGCCCTACGCGCTCCGGGCCACCCTGACCACGAACTACCGCACCGAGGTACGCCTGCCCTGACCAAGGGCCGATCGTCTCGGCCTCACAGCATGTGGTCGGCCGTTTCCAGGATGGTGCGTAGGTCGATGGCCGCGTCGCATGTGGCCCAGGTGGACAGGGCGGCGCCGCCCAGGGCGATCAGGGTGGCGGCGCCCGGGGGGGTCCACGGGGTGGGCCACGCGGACGTGGGTGACGGGCGCAGGAGGGCGGCGACGCGGCGCGGGACCGGGCCGCC
>NZ_WWJX01001039.1 GCF_009865215.1 Streptomyces sp. SID3343
CCCGGCCGCAGCGGCCACCACCCCCACCCCCGCCGCGTCGCACAGGTCGTCCACCAGCGCGTCCCGCTCCCGCGCCGTGAACGCGTCCACACCCGGCACCACTCCCGTGAAGTACTCGTCGAGCCGCTCCGTCAACGCGTCCACGTCGGCGGAAAGGCGAACCACGGACGCCTCGCCGCTCCCCGCCGCAGCCACCACCACGCGCCGCAACTCGGCGATGCCCAAGCCGGTCTCGGGCGACGTCGCCAGCACCCGCACCTCCGCCGCCCCGTCGGCCGCCAGCAGCGCCCGGACATCGGTCAGGCACGCCGCGAGATCGGCCGGCCCCAGCCGATCGGCGTGGTTGAGCACGACGGTCATACTGCGCCCGTGGTGCCGCAGCGGTCGCAGGTACCGGTCGTGCACCAAGGCGTCCGCGTACTTCTGCGGATCGAGCACCCACACGAGGTGATCCGCGACCGCCACCACACCGTCCACCGCGTTGCGATGCGAGACGTCGAGCGAGTCGTGGTCGGGCAGATCGAGCAGCACGAGCCCTGCCGGCATCCCGCCCCGCCGCGCGTCCAACGCACCGTGCCGCGCCACCCGGTTCCCCGCCTCGACCCCGATCAGGTCGAGCAGCGGGGCGGCCCCTTCGAAGTCCCACGCACACGCGAACATCGCCCGGGTGGTCGGCCGGCGTGCCCCCGTCTCGGCGAGCCGCAACCCGGTGAGCACGTTGAACAACGACGACTTCCCGCTGCCCGTGGACCCCGCGAGCGCGACCACGGTGTGCCACGTGGCCGCGCCGAGCCGGGCGTCCGCGTGGTCCAACAGGTCCGCGATCGCCGCGAGGTCGGCCGGCGGCAACCGGTCGTGGGCCAGTTCCGCGGTGCGCTCCAGCGCGGTCAGCCGTGCGAGCAGTCGACCGGCCTCCTCCGAGCCGTCCTCGTGCCGCACCCGCCTCCCCGCGAACCGGTCGACCGCAGCGCGCCCCGACGTGTCCGCGAACCGATCGGCGGCCGGCACATCGGGCACCCCCCTATCGTGCGGACCGCCCCCGAACCGATCCCCCGTCACGCGCTCCTCCGCACCGCGTCGAGCGCCGCGATCAGCCCGCACTCGGCCGCCGAATCAGGCGTGCGTACCGCCGCCAACCGCCGCCCCCGCTCGTCGTCCAGCGCCCCCGCGACCGCGTGGCCCAGCTCCCGATGCGCGTCCAGAATCCGCCGGGCGGCCGCGTCGGACCCGATCCGTGTGCCGAGCCGCCCCGCCGCTTCACGGCCCACCCCGGGCCCCATCCCGGTCCCGCCGACCGCCGCGATCAAGGCGAGGTCCTCCACGCCGGCCGCCCACCCGGCCGTATCCGGTACCACCCGCCGCACCCCGCCCCGCGCCAGACACCCGGCGGAGCGCTCGGCCCCCCGCGCGAACGCGTCGGCCGCGAGCGCCGCCAGGCTCGCCCGTACCGCATCCGCCGCCCCCGGCACGTCCCCGTCCCGCCATCGTGTCGCCGCGGCACCGCGCAGCAACGACCCGTCGTCGAGGGCCGTCAGCGCCCACCTGGACGTCCAGGCGTAGGCCCGATCCACACACTCGCGGGCCCGACCGGCCGCGTCGTACTGCCGCGACACCGCCTGCGCGAGCGGCGGCACCCGCTGATCCAGACTGTGCAGCAACCCGCCCAGGGTGCGCCGCACGACCGCGTCCCGCGCGTCCGGATCGGCGCCGCGCTCGGCGAGCCAGGTCCGGATCGGTACCACGTTGCGTTCGGGCAGCGCGGCGCCCGGCGCGGTCTCGGGGATCGGATACAGCGGTACGTCGCCGAGCCCGGCCCGGCGCAACAACCGTACGAAGTCCGGGCGGACCAGATCGAGCGCCTCCGGAGGCACCCGATCGAGCACGATCGCGATCCGGGTGTCGCGATCACGCGCGAGCCGCAGCAGATGCCACGGCGCGGCGTCGGCGTAGCGCGAGGCCGTGGTCACGAAGATCCACAGGTCACCGGCTCCGAGCAGGCGTACCGCGACGCGCCGGTTCTCCACCGACACCGAGTCGATGTCGGGTACGTCGAGCAGCGCGATCCCCGGCGGCACCCGCTCGTCCAGGCACAACTCGATGTCGGCCTCGTCCGCGAACCAGTGCCGATCACCGGAGCGACACACCAACACCGGTACGCGCGTGGTCGGTCGCAACACCCCTGCCGCGGTGACCTCGCGGCCGACCAGCGCGTTCACCAGCGTCGACCGCCCGGCACCGGTCGAGCCGCCGACCACCGCGAGCAGCGGCGCGCGCGGAACGGCGAGCCGCGGCAACACGTAGTCGCCGAGCTGATCGATCAACTCACGACGAGCCAACCGCGCGTGTCCGGCGCCCGGCAGGTCGAGCGGGAAACACGTCGCCACGACCCGTTCCCGCAGGTTTGCGAGGGCTGCGGACAATCGGTCGGTTCCCATGATCACCACGGGCGGCCAGTGCCCGCATTGTTCGTATTATCAACGCCTCAGATCCGGGCGGTCACTCCGTCGGCCGAGGAACGCCGCGCGGCCTCGATCGTCTCCAGGACCGTCACCGCTTCCTCGATCGGCACGGGCGGCGCCCCCTCGCCCCGCACGGCGTCGGCGATCGCCGCGTAGTAGTCCTGATACGCGCCGGGCTCGGTCCGCACCGGCTCGGTCCTGCCCGGCGTACCGACCACTCCCCACGCGTCCGGCCCCTCGGTCCCCCACCCGGGCGTATCGACCCGCGCCCCGGACCTCAACAGCTCCTCTTGCGGATCCATCCCGAACTTCAGGTACGACGCCGTCGAACCGAGCACCCGAAACCGCGGCCCGAGATCGGCCGCGATCGCGCTCATCCACAGGTGCGACCGCACCCCACCCGCGTGCGTCAGCGCCACGAAGCTGTCGTCGTCCACGACCGCCCCGGCCCGCCGCGCCGCCAACTCCGCGTACACGTGCGTGGGTCGCCCGAACAACGCCACCGCCTGATCGATCAGATGCGTCCCGAGGTCGTACAGAATCCCGCCCAACGCCTCCGGGTCGGCCTGCTCCTTCCAACCCGCCGCCTTGACCTCGGGCCGCCACCGCTCGAACCGCGACTCGAACCGGTACACGTCCCCGAGCCGACCGTCCTCGACCAACCGCCGCACGGTCCGGAAATCCCCGTCGAACCGCCGGTTCTGGTACACCCCGAGCACCCGCCCACGCTCGGCCGCCAACGCGGCGAGCGCCCGCCCCTGCGCGGCGGTCCCCGCGAACGGCTTGTCCACGACCACGTGCAACCCGGCCTCCAGGGCCCGCGTCGCGAGGGGCACGTGAAACCGGTTCGGCACCGTGATCACGACAAGGTCGAAGTCACCCTCCCGGGCGAACATCTCCTCCGTCGTCCCGATCACTTCCGCACCGGGATGCCGCGCCCGCACCGCGGCCTGCCGCTCCGCGTTCCCGGTGACGACAGCCACCAGTTCAAGCCCCTCCACCGCCTCCACCACCGGCCCGTGGAACGCCGCGCCCCCAACGCCGTAACCGACAAGTACAGTCCTGGTGGGACCCACTGCGCCTCCCTGTGTCCGTTTCGGCCCTTCTCTGATCACATTCTGGCCGCCAACTGCGTCTGATCAGGTAACGGTGACCACCGGAGCGTCGATGAGGCATGCACACGGCCCTATTCTGTTGTGCCGCATCCGGATCCAGTGCAAGATCCTGATTCGCCCACGCCCTCGTAGCTCAGTGGACAGAGCAGGTGCCTTCTAAGCACTTGGTCGCAGGTTCGAGTCCTGCCGGGGGCACCCTTCTCCACCCGCACATCCGCACGGTGAGCGACGTTTTGACTGCCCAGCGCACACGCAGCAGGGTGCGCCCGAGGATTGGACCACCGCCGACCGACGTGGTTCGGGCCGTGCGGGCTGCTGTGGCCCACACCTCTCGGCGACGCGTGGCTCAGGCGGGCTACGGCTTGTGTGGGTGGTCACGAGAGTGGGACCCGGCCCCGTCGGAGGCAGGGAAAGGTGGGCCGTTTACAGGATTACCACCAGGGGGGTGCCGGTGCGGGGGTGGGGGGTTATGTGGGTTTCTATGCGGTAGACGGTTGTGAGGGTTTTGGGGGTCAGGACTTCTGCCGGGGTGCCGGTGGCGACTTGGCGGCCTGCGGACAGGAGGGACAGGCGGTCGCAGAACATGGCGGCCAGGTTGAGGTCGTGTAGGGCTACCAGGACGGTGACGCCCAGGCGGCGGACCAGGCGGAGCAGGGACAACTGGTGGTGGATGTCCAGGTGGTTCGTGGGTTCGTCCAGGATCAGCAGGCCCGGTTGTTGGACCAAGGCCCGGGCCACCAGGACGCGTTGGCGTTCGCCGCCCGACAGCAGGGAGAACGGGCGGTCCGTCAGGTCGGTGAGTTCGAGCAGGTCGGTCGCCGCGTCCACGATCGCGCGGTCGGTCGCGTTGTCCGGGTCCAGGAGGCCCTTGTGGGCGGAGCGGCCCATCGCCACCACGTCGCGCACGGTGAGCGGGAAGTCGGTGGGCATGTCCTGTAGGACCGTGCCGATGCGGCGGGCAGCCCACCGGGCCGAGTGGGTCCATACGTCCTCGCCGTCCACCAGGACGCGGCCGGCGGTCGGGCGGTTGACCCGGTACACGCTCCGCAGCAGCGTGGACTTGCCGCTGCCGTTCGGGCCGAGCAGGCCCACCACCTCCCCCGGTGCGACGTCCAACGAGACGTCGGCCACCAGGGGGCGACCCGCCACCGCGAAGCCGACCCCGTCGAGCGTCAGGCGTGCGGCCGGGATCGGCGTCATCCCAGACCCGCTTCCCGCCGCGCGTCACGGCGCAGCAACCAGATGAAGAACGGCCCGCCGACGAGCGACGTCACGATGCCGACCGGCAGTTCCTGAGGGGCCATCACCGTGCGCGCCGCGAGATCCGCGCAGATCGCGAACACCGCGCCGAGCAGCGCCGCGACCGGCAGCGCGCGCCGATGGTCCGCGCCCACCAGCAGGCGCACCACGTGCGGCAGCATCAGCCCCACGAAGCCGATCACCCCGCTGACCGCGACCACGACGCCCGTGAGCACCGCCGCGAGCAGGAACATGCCCTGCCGAAAACGCTGGACGTCCAGCCCGAGAGCCGCGGCGCTCTCCTCTCCCGCAAGGAGCAGGTTGAGGTTGCGCGCTTGGAGGAGCAGTACGACCAGGCCCACCGCGAGCGCGAGCGCGGGTACGAGCAGCAACGTCCAGCGCGCCGAGCCGAATCCGCCGAGGGTCCAGAACAGCACCTGTGACGCCAACTGCGGATCGGGTGAGGTGAGCACGAGCAGGCTGGTCAGGGACGACAGCACCGCGCTCACCGCGACGCCCGCCAGTACGAGCCGAACCGCCGTCACCCGCCCGCCCGATCGCGCCACCGAGAACACCACCAGCAGTGTCACTAGCCCGCCCGTGAATGCCGCGACGTTGAGTGTGAGCGCGCCCAGCGACAGGCCGCCGATCGACGCCACGCCCCACCGCATCACGAGCACCGCCCCGGTGGCGGCCCCCGACGAGACGCCGAGCACGTCGGGGCCGGCCAGCGGATTGCGCACGATCGCCTGGATCACCATGCCCACGACGGCGAGCGTCGCGCCCACGATCGCCGCGAGCAGCACTCGGGGCAGCCGGGTGTCGGCGATGATCAGGTCGTGCGCTCGGCTCCACGAGGGTTCGACCCACGCGTCACCGCCGATCCGATGCGCCAGGATGCGCCACGTCTCGGACCACGGCACGGGTACCGACCCCGCGAGCAGCCCGGCCGCGCCCGCCACCGCCAACGCCGCGATCAGGCACCCGACCACCACCGACAAAGGAGCCCGCCCGGCCGACCCGACCGCGACGGCGGCCCGCGGGATCGGCGACCCGCCCCCGCGCAGAACAGCTACCCGGGCCTCGATCGGGTCGGGGTCGATCGGCTCGACATCGATCGGCTCGGGGTCGATCGGCTCGACATCGACCGGCTTGGGATGGATCGGCTCGGAGTCGATCGGCTCGACATCGACCGGCTTGGGTTTGATCGGCTCGGGGTCGATCGGGTTGACATCAATCGGCTTGGGGCTGATCGGCTCGGAGTCGATCGGGTCGCCCTTGGTTGGATCTGTCTCGATCAGGCCGGTCTCGTCGAAGCCCAAGCCGGACCCCGAGCCCAAGCCAAAGCCCAACCCGCCCCC
>NZ_WWJX01001040.1 GCF_009865215.1 Streptomyces sp. SID3343
TCCGCGCCGCAAAACCCGGGGCTCCCGCAACCCCCGCCGCCCGTACCGCCGGTGCCCCCCGTCGCGACCCAACCCCCCACCGCGGACCCGGCCAAGGACGTCGACGTCGACGCCGTCGCCCAGTCCTCACGCTGGTACACCAGCGGCTCGGTGACCATCACCAACGACACCCCGCACACGTTGAACACCTGGGATCTCAAGCTCGTGTCGTCGGGCCGCAACGGCTTCGACATGTTCATCGGCGACCACATGCGGATGTCCACCCAGGGCAGCAGCGCGACCGCTACCGGCACCCGCCCGCTGGCGCCGAACGCGAGCGTGACGATCCTGTTCTCGCTGTCGGGTCGCGTCGACGCGATGAGTTGCACGTTCACCGGGGTGCCGTGTCGCGTGCGCGGCATCGGCTGACGCGCCGACGTACGCGACATCCACCGGTGGGCCGGTGTACGCGACATCGACCGAAGGGCCTGCGGCCCGGTGACGTCGCCGTCGCCCTCGGGTCGCGTGGGCGACGGCGACGACGGCCGCCGACGGACCGGTCATCGACGACCTGGGGACCGGTCGTACGCTGGTGGACGTGACCAGCTTCTTGCGATTCGTGCATGCCGGCATCGGCCCCGCCGCCGTCCCGTACGAGACGGCCTGGGAGGAACAGCGTCGCGTCCACGAGGAGGTCGTGAGCGGTGTGTCCCCCGACACGTGCCTGCTTCTCGAACACCCCGCCGTCTACACGGCCGGCCGCCGTACCGACCCGTCCGAACGCCCGATGGACGGCACCCCCGTGGTCGACGTCGATCGCGGCGGCAAGATCACGTGGCACGGCCCCGGCCAACTCGTCGGCTACCCGATCGTGCGCCTGCCCGAGCCGATCGACGTCGTCGCGCACGTGCGTCGGATGGAGGAGGCGCTGATCCGGGTCTGCGCCGAACTCGGCCTGGAAACCACGCGCGTCGAGGGCCGCAGCGGAGTGTGGGTCCTGGGCGACACGGTCGCCGCGCGCACCGCCCCCGCCGGCGGTGGCCTCGACCTGCGTCTGGACGGCCGTCTCGCGGCGGCACCGGACCCGCGCCTGCACCCGGAGTTCGACCCGCGCCTGGCGGGCCCCGAGTACGCGCCGTCCAACGCCGGCCAGCGCGGCGACGACCGCAAACTCGCGGCGATCGGCGTCCGGGTCTCGCGCAAGGTCACCATGCACGGCTTCGCGATCAACTGCGACCCGGACATGACGTCCTACGACCGGATCGTGCCGTGCGGCATCAAGGACGCCGGGGTGTCCTCGCTCAGCGTCGAACTCGGCCGCCCCGTCACCGTCGCCGAGGTTTTGCCGCTGGCCGAAAAGCACCTCGCCGAGGTGTTCGCGCACGTTCCCGCGTGACGTATGCCTCGTGCCGTCCCGCGGCCCGCGGGAATCCCTGCGGGCTTGCCCCGGTTGCCACTTGACGGGTCGTCCGAACCCCCCGATCGCGGGGCGTACCCTGGACGCACCGCCCAATCCGGGTCCGTCCCATCCTGTCGGGCCCATTGCAGACTGTCCCGAACCGCAGCCTGCTCATGCTTCAGCCTGCCGAGACCGCAGTCTGTCGAAGACATAGGGAGTCGCGCGTGTCCGCTGTCGCACCCGACGGCCGCAAGCTGCTTCGCCTGGAAGTCCGCAACGCCGAGACTCCCATCGAGCGCAAGCCTTCGTGGATCAAGACCCGGGCGAAGATGGGCCCCGAATACACCGAGCTCAAGCAACTCGTCAAGCGCGAGGGCCTGCACACGGTGTGCGAGGAAGCCGGCTGTCCCAACATCTACGAATGCTGGGAAGACCGCGAAGCCACCTTCCTGATCGGTGGCGACCAGTGCACCCGGCGATGCGACTTCTGTCAGATCGACACGGGCAAGCCGGCCGATCTCGACCGTGACGAGCCCCGTCGGGTCGCGGAGTCGGTCCAGGCGATGGGCCTGAAGTACGCGACCGTCACGGGCGTCGCGCGCGACGACCTCCCCGACGGCGGCGCGTGGCTGTACGCGGAGACGGTTCGCCAGATCAAGGAACTGAACCCGGGCACCGGCGTGGAGCTGTTGATCCCCGACTTCACCGCGCAGCCCGACCAGCTCGCCGAGGTGTTCTCCTCCCGTCCCGAGGTGCTCGCGCACAACATCGAGACGGTGCCGCGCATCTTCAAGCGCATCCGCCCGGGTTTTCGCTACGAGCGCTCGCTCGACGTCATCACCCAGGCGCGGGCCGACGGCCTGGTCACCAAGTCCAACCTGATCCTGGGCATGGGCGAGGAACGCGCCGAGGTCAGCCAGGCGATGCAGGACCTGTACGACGCGGGCTGCGAACTCCTGACGATCACCCAGTACCTGCGCCCGAGCCCCCGGCACCACCCCGTCGAGCGTTGGGTGCACCCGGACGAGTTCGTCGAGCTGAACGAGGAGGCCGAGGAGATCGGCTTCGCGGGCGTGCTCTCCGGACCGCTGGTCCGCTCGTCGTACCGCGCCGGGCGGCTGTACCGCCAGGCGCTCGACCTGCGCGAATCCCGCGCCGCTTCGGGCGAAGGCGTACAGAACTTCACCTCGGTTTGACCTTGACGACATCGCCTGGTAACACAGTGTTGCGAGTGTGAACCCCAGTGCGACGCGTATTTCGCGACAAACGACTCATCTTTCCGCCGAATGGACACGGAGAGGGACGACCGTCATGCAGCAAGGCAATGCCTCGGTACTGCGAGGCGCGTTCGACCGCGGCACCGCAGCTCGTCGAGCCACCGTGGGCCGGGTCTTCCGGGCCGTCGAGACCGTGCTGATGTTCGAAGGCGGCCAGCGGACCGCGCGGCGCAACGCGTGGGACGCGGTCTGCGCCGACCGCAGCCGGGCCCAGGCCCGCGCCGAGGCGTCCGACATCCTGGCCCGCCTCGCACCGGTCAAGACCGTGCCGGGCGCCGGCTCGCGCTGACCCGTCACACTCCGGCCCGCCGCCCCGTACGGCCGTTCGACGGGTCCCTGATCCGCCGGACGGCCGTACGGGGCGCTTTGCGGGCGAATACCTGCCGACAGCCGTTGTCGTAGGTGGACGGGCCGCCAGTATCCTTTTCACATGGCGAGCAAGGAACCATCCGAGAAGAGCGGCCGGCTGAAGCAGATCCGGCTCGCCTACCAGCAGACGAAGAAGGCCGACCCGTGGGTCGGCTTGATTGTGGCGGCGTGGGGCCTGGGCGTTTTCGCCGTCCTCCTGGCCATCGGCTTCTGGTGGGGACACCCGATCTACCTGGGCATCTTCGGTGCCCTCGTGGGTCTGCTGGCGGCGGCGTTCGTCTTCGGACGACGTGCCGAGAAGTCGGTGCTCGGCCAGATGGAGGGCCAGCCCGGCGCCGCGTTGGCGGTCATGCAGTCACTCAAGCGTGGCTGGGTCGTGACCCCGACCGTGGCGATCACCCGGCAGCAGGATGTCGTCCACCGTGCCGTCGGCCGTCCCGGCATCGTCCTGGTGGGCGAGGGTCATCCCGGTCGCGTGACGCGACTGCTGGCCGACGAGAAGAAGCGCATGTCCCGGCTGGCGGCCGGCACCGTGGTGCACACCGTCATCGTCGGCAACGAGGGGGACCAGGTCCCGCTGCGCAAGCTTCAGCGGCACATCATGAAGCTGTCCCCCACCATGGCCAAGCCCGAGGTCGCGGTCGTCAACGACCGGCTGCGCGCGGTGGGCGACCTGATGAAGAACATGCCGGTGCCCAAGGGCCCGATGCCCAAGGGCGCGCGCATGCCGCGCGGCCCGCGCGGCTGACGCCGCACCCGCACCGCCGGTCCCCGCCCGAAAACGAGAGCGGCGGCGATCCCCTCGGGGGTCGCCGCCGCTTTGTCTTGTCGCGTCCGGGTCTTGCGCGGTAGTACGAAACGAAACGCCACCGGCCAGGGGTGCCACCGGCCGCCCGCGGGCTGCGAACTACGCCCGCACCACGGCGGTCCCGACCGCCTTGTCGTGGAAGCCGCGCCCGTCCCGGTCGTAGATCGCCGGCGGGATCACCAGGCACAGCAGGAACGTCCGTACGAGCACCGCGAGCGGCGTCAGCGACGCGTGCGTCACGGAAACCACGCGCAGGCCCATCACCCGCTTGCCCACGGTCCAGCCGATCGTGCTCACCAGAAGCAGATTCATCGCCGCGAACACGGCCAGCGTGCCCAGGCTGGTCCCCGGTGAATTGAGGTCGCCCCTGCCCAGGAACGACAAGGCGATGACGCTGGAGAGCACCCAGTCGATCATCAGCGCGACGAGCCGTCGCCCGGTCGGCGCAAGCGAGTTGGTTCCGTCTTCGGGCAGCCCGAGACGCTTGCCGCGGTAGCCGAATTCCCCGTCCGCCGCCCCGGGGGCCTGAGTCCGCGATGCGGTCGTGTTCTCGTCCACCCTTCCAAAGTAGACGAGCCGGGCCGATTCGCCCGCCCCGGGGTGCGCGTGGCAGCGTGGATCATGGGTACGCATCCGCGCAAGAGGGACTGGACCGTACGGGTGGTGCGTAACATCCCGGAAACACGAGGGACACCGACGGGAAACCGCCCCCACCTACCTTCATGGCCAGTGGCCACCGGGGAGGAGGCCGCTCCCCGCGAACACAATTGCCCGCGCCTGGCGCCGGGTCGAGGAGGATTGATGTTCACCAACGCCGAAGAGGTGTCGCGGTACATCGCCGACAACGACGTCAAGTTCGTCGACGTTCGTTTTTGCGACCTGCCTGGCGTCATGCAGCACTTCACGGTCCCGGCCAAGACGTTCGACCCGGACGAGACCCTGGCGTTCGACGGATCTTCGATCCGCGGCTTCCAGTCGATCCACGAGTCGGACATGGCGCTGCGCCCGGACCTGTCCACGGCACGGCTCGACCCGTTCCGCAAGGACAAGACGCTCAACATCAACTTCTTCGTCCACGACCCGTTGACGGACGAGGAGTACAGCCGCGACCCGCGCAACGTCGCGAAGAAGGCCGAGCGCTACCTCGCCGGCACCGGCATCGCCGACACGGCGTTCTTCGGCCCCGAGGCCGAGTTCTACGTGTTCGACAGCGTGCGCTTCGAGACCAGCGCGAACGCGTCCTTCTACCACATCGACTCCGAGGCAGGCGCCTGGAACACCGGTGCGGAGGAGAACAACCGCGGCTACAAGGTCCGCTACAAGGGCGGCTACTTCCCGACCCCGCCGGTCGACCACTTCGCCGACCTGCGCGCGGAGATCTCCCTCGAACTCGAAGCCGCGGGCCTGGAGATCGAGCGCCAGCACCACGAGGTGGGCACCGCCGGCCAGGCCGAGATCAACTACAAGTTCAACACGCTGCTGGCCGCGGCCGACGACCTGATGCTCTTCAAGTACATCGTCAAGAACGTCGCATGGCGCAACGGCAAGACCGCGACCTTCATGCCGAAGCCGATCTTCGGCGACAACGGCTCGGGCATGCACTGCCACATGTCGCTGTGGACCGACGGCTCCCCGCTGTTCTACGACGAGCAGGGCTACGCCGGCCTGTCGGACACCGCCCGCTACTTCATCGGCGGCCTCCTCAAGCACGCCCCGTCGCTGCTCGCGTTCACCAACCCGACGGTGAACTCGTACCACCGCCTGGTGCCGGGCTTCGAGGCACCGGTCAACCTGGTCTACTCGCAGCGCAACCGCTCGGCGTGCATCCGCATCCCGATCACGGGCAGCAACCCGAAGGCCAAGCGCGTCGAATTCCGCGTGCCGGACCCGTCGGCCAACCCGTACCTGGCCTTCGCCGCCCAGCTGATGGCCGGCCTCGACGGCATCAAGAACAAGATCGAGCCGCTGGAGCCGGTCGACAAGGACCTGTACGAACTGGCCCCCGACGAGCACTCCGCGGTCCCCCAGGTCCCGGGCACCCTCGCCGAGGTCCTGGACGCGCTCGAAGCCGACCACGAGTACCTCCTCGAAGGCGGCGTATTCACCCCGGACCTCATCGAGACCTGGATCGAATACAAGCGCACCAAGGAAATCGACCCGATCCGCCTGCGCCCCCACCCGCACGAGTTCGAGCTGTACTTCGACCTCTAAACCGAAGTACCGCCGCCCTGCGGACCCACCCTCCGGAACACATCCGAGGGCACCGGGAGGAAACTCCCCGAAGGACGAGGCCGTCGACCGCTGCTCCCGGAGCGTGGTCGACGGCCTTCCT
>NZ_WWJX01001041.1 GCF_009865215.1 Streptomyces sp. SID3343
GGCAAGGCCGCCTGCAACACCAACTACGGCGTCGGCAAGGACGCGTGGCCGAACGGCTCGAACGACGGCATCCGCGCGCTGCTCGCCGAGCACGCGGGCAGCAACGCCAACTGCCTCAGCTTCGCCCGCTCGACGCGCGACCGAAGGTCCGACAACGGCAACGCCGAGGCCTCGCTGGCCTTCGAGAGGGTCGGCGGCGACGCGATCACCTGGGCTACCCGAAAGGCCGGTGTGCCCAACAACCTGACCCAGAAGCAGGTCAGGGACATCTACAACTGCACCATCACGGACTGGAACCAGATTCCCGGCAGCACCGTATCCGGCCCCATCCAAAAGCATCTCCCGCAGGCCGGTTCCGGCACCCGCACGGAGTTCATCCGCACGGTGCTCCGTGGCGTCGACCCGACCCTGCCCGTCGGCGGCTACTGCGCTTCGAGCATCTTCGTGACCGCGCAGGAGAACCGCGGCGACGCGCCGCAGATCACCTCCGTCGACGCGATCATTCCCTATTCGAAGGCCGCGTACCGGGAGCAGACCAACCCGGCCACCGGGGTCGCGAACCACACCAACGGCTTCGTCCTGGGCAACATCGACGGCAAGGCCCCCAACGCGAGCGACTTCGTCGGCAACATCGACGTCTACTACGTCTACGACGACATGGACAACGAGAACGACGCCGACACCATCGCGTTCATCAACTGGGCCAAGGCTCCCGCCCAGCGTGCGATCTGGACCGCATTCGGTTACAGGGACTGATCTGCGAGAGCCGGTGCCGCGGGTGCCTCGGTGCCCCCTCGGCCCCGGAGTCGACGAGCAACAAAGCTCGCGTGAGCGGCCGTTCACCCTCCCGTGGCGGATCGCTCACCGGTTCGCCATCGCGAGCCTCTGCTGTTTCCCCCGCAGTCGCCCAACGGGCTACCGCGTGCTGTTTGGCTGAATCCCATACACCCCGGAAGGGCATTTCATGAAGCTTCGTCGTCTCATCGCGCTCACGGTCGCGGTTCCCGCCGCGCTCGCCATCGCCGCGGTCCCGGCCTCGGCGAAGGACGCCAAGTCCACCACGACCGCGCCGGCCACCGTCGGTACCGTCAAGGTGAACCCGTTGTACGGTCCGACCGGTTTCGACGGCAATGCGACGGCCCGCGCGAGTGTGCCGTGTGCCGCGGACGCGACCGCGTTCCGGTTCGTCGTACGGACGCCCGACGCCGGTGACCGCGTGTTCGGCAGCTCGTACCTGGGCACGCCGCTCGCGGCCGACCACGTCGCCGACACTTCGGCTGTCGGCCCGCGTTCGCTCTTCCCGGAAGGCTCCGAAGCGCAGGAAGGTGTCGCGCACAAGCTCGTCACCCAGTGCTACACGTACGTTGACGGCGCGCTGAAGATCACCGAGCCCGCCTCGGTCGACCTGCACATCAACAACGGCGTGTGGTCCGCGCTTTCGCCCGAGGCTCGTGCACTGCCGACGAAGATCGGTGCGCTGCGCTTCGGCCTGGTCCTGTTCCGCGGCTTCGCGCCCGGTGAGCACGTGGACGGCACGCTCCGTGCGGTCGACGGCACCACCACCCCGGTCTCGCTTCAGCCGCAGCTCTCCCCGAACGGCACGTGGGGCGGCGCGCTCCTGACGCTGCCGGCCACCGTGGCCGACGGTTCCTACAGCCTCGTGCTCTCCGGCACCGACTCGCACGCGACCTCTCAGGTCGCCGTCACGCTGGACTCGTCCCGCCTGTGGTGGTGACGCGTAACCGGTGACATGTCTTGGGCCGCCGGGGTTTTTCCCGGTGGCCCATTCGTGGTTCGTCCCCCGTTTTCCCTTTTCTCAACGGAGTTGACCAGATGAGCCTAAGACTCGCGCGCGTGCTGGCATCGTGCGGAGCCGGGCTGCTCGTGTTGTCGGCCGCGCCGGCGATCGCGGCGGCAGCCGACGCCGATCCGCCGGCACCGACGATCGTCGTCGACCCGGGTACCGGCACGATCGACGCCAGAGTCTCGCTGCGGGCCACCGGACCGTGCGCGGCGCCGGCGACCAACTTCCGTTGGAAGCTGTCGGGCGGCACCTTCACCGCGCCGGTGTTGCTCAACGGCGCAATAGGCGACGAGCTGGACGAAACGCGAATCCCGGCCCAGGACCTACGGCTGTTCCCGTCGGGCACGGTGCTCACCGGCACGTTCAAGCTGACGTCCGAATGCCTGGACGACAGCGAACACGCGCTCAGCGAAGTCGCTTCGGTCGACATCACCACGGCCGGCGGGACGACTTGGAGCGTGGCCGCGCCGCCCACGTCGGAGCCGCCCACGACCACGCCTCCCACCACCGAACCGCCAACAGGCGACGACGCTCTCGTCCTTGATCCCACGTCCGGCACGATGGCCACGAAAGTAGCTCTTCGATCCACCAAAGCCTGCCCCGAGCCGGCTACAGGATTTCGGTTCGTACGCTCGATAGCCGGAGAATCCACCACGACTATGGACGGTGATGTTCCGCAGCCCCTGCCTGCCGACCGCAAACCCACCAGGGCCAAGGGACCCCTTCTCTTGCTGGGTGCGACACAGACAGGCAACTATCACTTCCACGTGCAATGCACAGTCGGCGTGACCGTTCCTGTCCAAATCAGCGTGGAAGAGCTCGTGGGGATCGACGTACGTTTCGACAACGGAGCCTGGCGCGTCGTCGACAAGGTCATCCCTGCCGTTTCCTACGTAGGCCAGGTAGACATCCCCGATGCCGACATCGAGGTCCCCACTGCCCTGACTCTCTCCGGCTTCCCGGCCAACGAGGACTTCACCGCGGTCATCACCAAGAAGGGAGACTCCGCGTTCCGGCCCGTGTCTGCGAAAGCAGGCAAGACTGACGCAAAGGGCGAATTCGCGCAGACTTCCCTCCCATTTCCGCGGGCGGCGGCCGTCTGGGTCGACGGTGAATACGTGCTGACCACAACCTCGACACCTTCCAACACCAAGGTCGAACAGCCCTTCCGTATCAAGCTGGCGCATGCCGGCGCCACCAACGGTTCCACCCAGGGTCAGACGGCGGGAACGACCGCGGGCACGACGGCCGGGACCACGGCGGGAACGACCGCGGGCACCACCGCCGGTACTACCGCGGGCACGACCGCAGGCACCACTGACGGCACCACCGCCGGCACGACTGCCGGTACCACCACCGGGACCACGGCCGGCACCACTGCGGGGACCACCACCGGCACGACGGCCGGCACCACCGCGGGCACCACCAGCGGCACCACGGCCGGCACGACGACAGGCACCACCTCCGGTACCTCGAGCGGCACCACGTCCGATACCTCGAGCGGCACGTCCGCCGGCACCAGCTCGGGCGGCAGCAGCGGCGGCGGTGGCGGTGGCGGTCTGGCCCACACCGGTGCGCTGCTCGACCCGCGACTGCTCGGCACCTCCGGCGGCCTGCTGCTGATCGCGGGCAGTGTGCTGTGGTACCGCGCTCGCAGCCGCAGCGCGCTCCTGGAGGGCAGCGGCTCCTACGGCGACGAGGAGACCCCCACCGCGGCGTGATCCCACGCCCCGAGGACCGGGCTCTGTCGCGGCGCACGGGCCGCGACAGAGCCCTTCCTCGTCGGCGCTCGGGTCAGCCGAACTGCGACGTCACCTCGGCCGAGATCAGCGCCAGGTGGTCGAGGTCGTGCAGGTCCAGGATCTGGAAGTACACCCGCGTCGCGCCGAGTTCCGCAAAGCGGCCGATTTTGTCGACCACCTCTGCGGGCGAGCCCGCGAGGCCGTTGGCCTTGAGCTCGTCGGGGTCGCGACCGATCACGGCGGCACGCCGGGCGACCGCCGCGTCGTCCTTGCCCACGCACGTCGCGAACGCGTTCGAGAAGACGATGTCGTCCGCCTTGCGGCCGTGTTCGACCAGCGCCTCGCGCACCCGCCCGAACTGTTGTGCGGCGACCTCCGGCGAGCCGAACGGGATGTTGAACTCGGCGCCGAACCGTGCGGCCAGCGACGGCGTGCGCTTGGCGCCGAAGCCGCCGATCAGGATCGGCGGATGCGGGCGCTGCACGGGCTTGGGCAGCGCGGGCGAGTCGGCCAGCGAGTAGTGCTGCCCGTCGTAGCGGAACGTGGCCCCCTCGGGGGTGCCCCACAGACCGGTCACGATCTCCAGTTGCTCTTCGAGCCGGTCGAACTTCTCGCGCGGGAACGGGATGCCGTAGGCGGCGTGCTCCTGCTCGAACCAGCCCGCTCCCAGGCCGAGTTCGATCCGACCGCCGGACATCGCGTCGACCTGTGCGACCTGGATCGCGAGTACTCCCGGCAGCCGGAAGGTCGCGGCGGTCATCAGCGTCCCGAGTCGGATGCGCTTGGTCTCCCGGGCCAGTCCCGCCAGCGTGATCCAGGCGTCCGTCGGCCCCGGGAGGCCGTCGCCGTCGCCCATTCGCAGATAGTGATCCGAACGAAAGAAGGCGTCGAAGCCGAGATCCTCGGTGGCCTTGGCCACCTCCAGGAGAGTGTCGTAGGTCGCGCCCTGCTGCGGTTCGGTGAAGATACGAAAATCCATACGGCCATCCTCCCCTGATCATGCGAATACTGATCATGCGAGCCTCGCAGGGAAGGGCATCACCCGCGCCGAGCCGGAATCCGAGCCGGACGCCGAGGCCGAGACCGACCCCGCGACCGAGGCCGACACCGCATCCGAGACCGAGACCGACCCGCGGCGCCGCCGGGGCGGGATGGCCGGTGCGTGTCGATGCGGATACCCGGACCACGTCGCGGTCTCCTCGGCGGCCCGCAGCCGAACGAGGTTACGGAACACGATCGCCCACGCCGCCGCGCACGCTCGGCGCTCGGCGGGATGCAGCTGCGCCCAGTGCGTGCACGGATTTTCGGGCATGCCCTGCCGAGCGAGCAGCGTCAGCACCTTGGCCGCCCGACCGAGCACTCGCGCGGCGCTGGCGATCGGCACCGCGGTCGGGTCCCCGCCCGGCATCGGCACCACGGTGTCGGCCCCCGGGCCGGTCACCCGGGCCACGATCTCGCGGGCGTCACCGAGCTCGTCGGCCACCCTGCACAGGCAGCCGCCGCGATCGGGTTCACCGCTCCAGGCGTGCACGACCTCCTGCACGGTGCGCAGGGCGAGCGCGAGCGCGGCCAGGGCTCGTGGCGTGGAATCGACGGTGGCCAACTCGTCGTCCAACTCGGCGAAGGTCTCGATGGCGTGCATGGATCACTCCCTGGTGCGGTGTGTTTGCGGCGCCTCCAAGATTGAGGCCCAAAACTGGGACGTCACGCCCACCGGCACCCAATCTGTGGACAACCAAGCCGTTTTCGCTGCGGTTTCACTCTTCGGAGTGACGCACTCCCCGAGTTGTCCACAGGGCGCCTGCACGGATGGTGACCACCGTGCCAACCTCATCGTTTCCCGGGAGAGACGAAAGCCACGCGAAAGCGATCGGCGACGAAACACCCACCGGCACACCGGCACCGACGGATGCCGGCCGATGCCGACACCGAGCACACACACCAGCACCAGGAAGTGGTGGCATGTCCTACACCGACGAACCCACGACCGGCTACGCGTACGACACCGGCGAACTGCACGGCCTCGTACGCCGCTTGTACAACATCCGGGCCGACTATCTCGCACCCGGCTGCTTCGCCGAGCCCTCGCGGGTCGCGGCCGACACCGCTCTGGGCACCGACGCGTTCGGGGTGCTCCCGGGCGCAGCGGAGCTGACGGATCGTCATCGACGCGCCGCCGCACGGATGGTCACCCTGTTGGCCCAGGTTCGGGCGGAGTTGGAGACGACCCGCGCGGACCTGACACACGCCGTGGACCGGTTCACGGGCACCGAGGCCGACGTCAGCACGCTCATGCGCACGGCGGCCGCCCGATGACCGCCGGCGAGGTCGTACCGGCGTACGACGCCCTTCAGGCGGCCGACCCCGCCCGCGTCGCCGCGGCGGCCGACGGGTGGCGACTGGCCGCCACCCGGCTGACCGAACTGCGCGACGCGCTCACCACGACGGCGCGCCGCAGCGCCGACACCTGGACCGGCGGCGGCGCGGCCCCGTTCGCGACCCGCTGCCAGTCGCTCGCCTACACCGCCGAAGCGCTCGCGGCCCGCAGCACCGAACTGCACGAGCACTTGGCCGCCGCGGCCCGGGCCCTCGCCACAGCGGTCGAGAGCGCCACCGACCGCACCACGGCCCAGGTCGCCGCGACGCACCTGGAGGACGTGTACCGCGGCCTCGGCGACAGCTTCCCGGAACTCACCGAGTTCACCGAACTCGCAGCCACCCCACCGATCGACGCGGAGCCGACGATCCCGGTACCGCCCAAGCCCACACCGCCCACCGCCACGACCGAACTGCCCGCAACGCCCCCGATGCCCGCGACGCCCCCCATGTCCACCCACGCATGCGCGTCACCTCCGGCGACCGCCGCCGTGCCCCCACCACGCGAACCCGGGCCCCAAGAGCCGGGAACACCCACCGGCGCCCGACCCGCCCCCGACGCCGCCGGGTCGCCGTGCGGCGCACCGCCGCCCGCCGCCACGAGACCGCCGACCACCACAACGGCCAGCCCACCACCGTCACCACCCCAGCCGCACGCGGAACGCGAACCGCAACCCCAGTCGCCCAAAGCCACCGTCCCGCTCCCGACGACGAGCAGCTCCGAGCCCCCGCCCGGCACCTGCCTCACCGGCACCGATCTCACCACCGCGGGCGCGGGCCAGACCCCATGGGTGCCCACCACCTCGACCGTCGTGCCCGCCTCCACCTACGCACACCATCCGGCCCCGCCGGCCTCGCCCGTCGTGGCCTCCCCGCTCCCCCGCCCGCCTCGCCCCGTCGCCCGAAACGGCTTCGGCGCCGCCGCCCACCGACCGACCACACCGGGCCCACCGGATCCGGCCACACCCACGCCCCCGATCACGGGCGTGCGCATCGCCCCCGGCCTGCGCGCCGGCACGACCGAACACCCCGCCACCACCCAGGACGCGTCCCTACGACGCGAGCCCGTTCCCGACGTGACCGGCGGCACCGCCCGCGAGGGCACGCCCCAGCGCCCGGGCGCTCCCACGTGGCTGCCCACCCCCAGCGCAACCGGCGCGCCCCTCCAAACGCCCTCACGCCCCCGACCCGCGAACCGCTATGCGACCAGATCGGCCGAGGAGTGGTCGGAATGACCGGGCACCCGCGCCCTCGAACGACACCCCATCCACAACCGGCACTCCACGACGACCCACCCCACCGCCCGCCCCGTCGAAATCCCCGGCAATCCCACACCTCCACATCGCCGGTCCGCACCGAAGCCCGACCCCCCACCAGGCCCGAACCCCACACCACCAAGCCCCGAACCCCACCACGCACCCAGGCACGACAAAGCCGCCCCGACACAGCCGAGGCGGCCTTGTGTCCCCACATCCGTCCGATCGATCAGCGCCGACCGCGACCGCTGTCCCGCTTGGCCGGGCGCGGGCCCGGCTCCAGGATCGCCACGGATTCCACGTGGTGCGTGTTCGGGAACAGGTCGAACGACCGTACCGAGCGCAGCTTGAACCCGAAGCTCGCGAAGTACGCGACGTCGCGCGCCAACGCGGCCGGGTCGCACGCCACGTACGCCACGCGCCGAGGCGTCAGCCGAGCGATCCGCTCGACGACCGCCTTGCCGGCACCGGCCCGCGGCGGATCCAGCACGACGAGGTCGGCCCGGCGCAGGAAGCCGGGCCGGCTGAGCACCTTCTCGACGGTGCCCACCTCGAAGCGCGCCCCCGGCACGTCCCGCAGGTTGTGGATCGCGTCCTCGACGGCCTGCTTCGAGCTCTCGATGCCGATGATCGTGTCACTGTCCGCGACCCGCTCCGAGATCGCGCCCGCGAACAGGCCGACGCCGCAGTACAGGTCGAGCGACAGGTCGCCGGGCTTCGGGTCGAGCCCGTCGATGACGGCCCCCACAAGCACGTCGGCGGCGGCCGGGTGCACCTGCCAGAAACCGCCCGCCGAGACCTTCCAGGTTCGGCCCGCGGCCACCTCGCGCACGGCGGGGCGGCCGTGCACCTTGCGCACCCGGCCCTTGTCGTCGGCACGGAACACCGACACCGCCCGGTTCAGCTCGACGATCGGCATCCGACCGTCCGCGCCCTCGGCCGGCACGACCGTGACGGCGCGGTCGAGGGAGCCGGTCGCGGAGACTGCCTCGACCGACGCGACGCCGGGCCACTCGTGGGCCTCGACGCCGAGCTCCTCGACGCCGGGCGCGGCGATCGGGCACCCGTCGATCGGCTGGACCTCGTGCGAGCGGTGCTTGCGCAGCCCCGCGCGACCGGTTTTGGGGTCGACGGCGAACTGCACTCGGGTGCGCCACCCCAGGCCCTCGGGCATCCCGGGCGGGCCGTCCACGGCCTCGACGTCGACGTCGAACTTCACCTTGCCCAGCCGCACGAGCTGTTCGGCCACGACATCGCCCTTGAGCCGGCGCTGCGCCGCGGGCGTGGCGTGCTGCCAGTCGCAGCCGCCGCACATGCCGGGCCCGGCCACCGGGCACGCGGGCGTGATCCGGTCGGGGGACGCGGTGAGCACCTCGACCACGTCGCCGCGCAGAAAACGCGACGTGGGCCCACCGTCGGTGATCCGCACGACGGCACGCTCACCGGGCAACCCGTGCCGGACGAAGATGACGCGACCCTCGTGGCGGGCCACGCAGTGCCCACCGTGGGCGACCGGGCCGATCTCGACCTCGTACCGCTCACCCCGCAGGGACTGGTCCGTTTCGGGGGTCGTCGATCCGACAGGCACGGCACTCCTCATACGACTAGAAAACCAACGCGAAAACTCAACCGATGCACCACACGCAACCAACGCGACGCGCTACACCACACACAGCCAACGCGACGCGATACACCACACACAGCCAACGCGACGCGATACACCACACGCAACCAACCCGACGCGACACACTGCGCGCGTCCGACGCGACGCGACTCACTCCGCGCGTCCGACGACTTCTCCATGCACCGCACGCAACCGACGCGACTCGATGCATCGCACGCAAGCGACACAACCGACGCGACTCGTGGAATCGAGAAGATTCACAGCCGGCACGCCACGGTCGGCTCGGCGCCCGATGCCGCGCCCGAGGGGTTCACGGCACGCGCGGCGACGCCCGGGGGCGACATCGGCGGCACGGCGACACAAAGAAAGCGCCTCACGGCGGTGGGCGCGGTTCCAGGGTAGTCCCTACCCGAAGAAGCCGCGCCCACCGTCGGTGTCACCAAGCGGACCCGATCACCCGCCCGAACGATTCCCTGACCAACGCCCGGCCACTTCCCAGACCGATTTCACAACCGCTCCTCCCACCGATCCCCCGATCCCCCCGACCGGCTGCCCCGATCGCCCCCACCAGGTCCCCGGCGCGGCCCGACCCGACCC
>NZ_WWJX01001042.1 GCF_009865215.1 Streptomyces sp. SID3343
TCTTCCGCATGTTGCGCGACTGGACCACGGCCAACCGCCACGGCACGGTCACCACGGCCGACTTCACGGCCCACGCGGGAAGGTACGCCCCACACTCGTTGGACGACCTCTTCGGCGCGTGGCTGTATCGCGGACCGCTACCACCGCTGCCTCGGTAGCGGGGCCGCGGCGAGCCCGAAGGCATCCTCTCCCTGAACCCCGGCCACGAACCTCGACCGGGCCACTGGGGCACCGGGGCACCGGGCCATCAGGCCGCCTACAACCCGCCCTTCGCTACCTCGCCCTCGACGGCGCCCGGGTCGGTGGCGCACTCATCGCTGCCTCAAGGAACGTGAGCGCCCAACGCTCGGCCTTCGCGCCCCGCCGACCCGCCGACCCGCCGACCCGCCGACCCGCCGACCCGCCGACCCGCCGACCCGCCGACCCGCCGCAGGAGCGTTCCGTGGCGGGCGCGGTGAATCAGCCCAGGTACATCTCCAGTTGGAGGTTGTCCGGGTCGCGGAACGCGATCAGGGTGAAGCCCGTCTTCGGGGTGATCTGGATGCCTGAATGGGTGACGCCCGCTGCGGTCAGCCGGGCGCTCCACGCCTCCATGTCGGCCATGGTGGCGACCGCGAACGCCAAGTGGTCGAGGCCCGTGCGGCGTTCGTTGAAGTCGGCGTCGCCGTCCGGGTGCCGGTGCCTGGTCAGTGCGATGACGGCGCCGCTTGCGTGGCGCAGGATGCGCCGGTCGAAGTCGTCGGTGTCCCACGGGATCAGCGGTGCGAAGTCGAGGACTTCGGTGTACCAGCGCACGGAGGCGTCGAGGTCGCGCACGTTCAGTGCGATGTGGTGAAATCCGGAGATGTTCGCGTCCGACACGTGTTACGCCTCTCGTCGTCACGGTGCGCCTCTACCAGCGCGTTCACGATCCTAGGTGCCGGGCCGTCGCCGGGGGGCGAGCCGCCCTCGGCGAGCAGTCCGGGAAGCCCAGGTCAGCCCGGGAGCGTGTGGAGAAGCCCCGGAGCCCCGGCCCGGGTTCGACGTCGTCCGGGTCGACGTCGTCCGGGTCGGGGCAGGGGGTCAGCGGGCTGGGAGGGCGGGGGTCTCAGCGGGCCGGGAGGTCGAACGACCAGCCCTTGGCCGTGTACTCGGTGATCAGTCGGTCCACCGCGTCCACCGTTTGTTGGCGGTCGCCACCCGCGTCGTGGAGGGTTATCACGCCGGTGGGCGTGATGCCGTCGCGCAAGCGCTGGAGCAGTACGTCCACGCCGGGCAGTTCCCAGTCACCCGGCATCAAGGTCCAACTCAGCGGGCGCAGGCCCAGGTTCGCGGCCACTGCGGGGGATTGGCCCCAATTGCCGTATGGGGCACGGAAGTACGGGATCTCCACGCCCGGTACGGCGGAGCGGATCTGCGCGTTGGTACGGACGATGTCGGCCTCGATCTCCGTCGAGGACACCGAGGTGAGGTCGCGGTGGCCGTAGGTGTGGTTGCACAGGGTGTGGCCGTCGGCGACGATCGCCCGGACCTGCGCCTGCTGCCACTCGACCTGCTCGCCGACGACGCAGAACACCGCCTTGACCTGGTGCTTCTTGAGCACTTGGAGCAGTTGCGGAGTGAACTGGGGACTCGGTCCGTCGTCGAAGGTGAGGGCGATCCGATTGCCCGGATGAGCCGTCGTGGTGATCAGGGCCGGACTCACCGGTCCCACCGCAGGAGCGGCGATGCCGGCGACGGACACGGGGGCGGCGGCGGGCGCGGGTAAGGCCCTGGCGGCCGGGGCGCCGGCCCAGGTCGTAGCGGCGCAGACGAGCGCGGTCGTGAGGGTCGCCCAGCGGCGACGAACGGCGCGGGTCTCTGCGGTGCGGATCTTTCGCATGCAACATACCTTTCGAACCGATAAAGCATCGCTATTTCGTGCGCGAGTCGACTCCGGGCCGCCGACGAAGTACGTCGCATTCCGTTCACCCCGTGGTAACCGGTGATATCCCAACCTGTGGAAATGGACCGTCCGTAAACGGATCCCCTCGGCCGCGCACACGAAACAAAGCCTCCGGATTTCCGATCGGAGCGCCGGAATCAAGCGTAGCTCTATGTATCCAATCCATGGCTGTGTGCTATTACACCTGCTCTAGAGCTTGACCATGTGATCAAAATCGGTCATAATCTGGCATCGCATTGTTCGCGCACAACGATCGGCAGAAAAGGAGAAACGTTCCTTCAGGAAAAGCAGAACTCTTTTATTGCGTACGTCACCGATATTCGTCATCGGAGTCGTTTGTGTGTCGGGCCAGGATCCGTAAATCGGTTGTCCGACGCTGTCAAGGACGTCGGCACGGGTCGATGAATGCCCCGAAGCCGATCAGCAGCCGAGGCCGGTGGGCGGGGACGCCGCGAGGGTGAGCGCTGCGCTGCGCAGTTCGGCTGCCCAGGTTTGCGGGTCGGGGCCGGTCGAGTACTCCATGCAGCACACGCACGCGGGGATCAGTGCCAGGAATGCCCGCTCCTCGGCCGTTTCCGGGCTCACCTCACACCGGTCGCTCGCCACGAGTTCGGTGGGCGTGATCTCCCCGTCGACGAACCGCGTTGCCAGTCTCCGCAGCGCATATCGGTAGGCCGCCTCGGGAGCCGGCAGTTCGACCCCGGCCTCCGACAGAGCATGTTCGAACAGTTCGCGGACGTCACCGCGATCCGCGTTGCGCGGTAGCCCGGCAAGCTCGCACAGGGCCGGAGTATCCCATCCGGCTACCAGCGCATCGGCGACGAGCATCGGCAGGTCCGCCGCGTCGATCTCGTCGGCTCGGTATCGCCAGACCAGTTCGAGCAACGACAGATGGGGGGCACGTGCTCGGGGGTTCAGTCCCGTCGTCATCTCTGCGCAACTCCGATGGGTGGTCGGGTGAGTCCGGCCCGAAGCGCCGCCCACCTTCGGGGTGGTCGAGTCTCGGGGTGGTCGGGTCTCGGGGTGGTCGAGTGTCGGGGTGGTCGAGTGTCGGGGTGGTCGACTCTCCGGGTGGTCGAGACTCGGGTGGTCGAGTCTCGGTGTCGGTGCGAACTCGCGATATCGACCGGGTGGTTCGCTCCTGCGAGTGGCTGCCGGTGCGGGCGACCCGCGCTCGCTCAGGCGTCGGGCTCGGCCGGGCACAGGGCTCGGAAGGTGTCGGCCCATACCTGCAAGGAGCCCGGGTCGATGCCGTCGATGACGCGGCGGCGACTCATGGCCGCGAGCAGGGCTCCCAGTGCCTGGGGGCGGAAGTCCTCGCGTGGGTCGACTCGCAGGCGCTCTGCGGCGATGGTCGCGACCCTGTGCGTGACGGCGTCGATCTGGGCAACGCCGTAGTCGTGGACCGCACGGATGCCCATGAACCGGCGGCGCAGTGCCTCCCGGCGGGCGGTGTGCTCGGCCGGATCCTCCAGGTTTCCCTCACTCACGGTCAGCGCGTGTTCGAGAGCGGGGAACAGGTCGAGCTCGGCCGGCGCGGCGGCGAACGCCTCGAGGATGACGTTGCCGAAGTCACCGTTGAAGAGCAGGGATTCCTTGGTGGGGTAGTAGCGAAAGAACGTACGGTGTGCCACCTCGGCCCGGCGGCAGATCTGCTCGATCGTGGTGTGCTCGAAGCCTTGGACCTCGAACAGGCCGAGCGCGACCACGGAGATCATCTGTCGAGTCCGTGCCTTCTTGCGTTCCCGCAGGCCCGTGGGCGCTTTCGAGTCCCCCGCTGATTCGTCCATGTTGTTTCCCCGTACCCCTGTCCCTCGCGTCGGCGGCCTGCCGCCGACCATCGAGATGGTACGCAATCACGTTTGGTGCCCTTCCCGCAGCACGGGCGCTGATCACGGCGGGAGGGGCCTTCCCCAGGGCGAGAGGTCGAGGGTTGGGTAGCGCTGTGCCATGGCGCGCAGCGTGTCGGGATTCCAGAACGGGTGCCCGGCGGGTGGGAATCCGAACAGGGCGAGTTGGCTTGCCGTCGCGCGTTCGACGAACCGGTACCAGGCGGTGTCGTGGCTGCGGTCCGCCCACGGTCCGCGCAGGGCCCAATCGGCGGATGCCGGACGGTAGTTGACGTGCATGGTGAAGCGTGCCCCGCGGGGGCGGGTCAGTCCGGTGCCGCGATGGAAGGTGTCGAGTCCGAAGGCGACGACGGTGCCGGCCGGGCCCGCGGCGGATACCTCCGCGTCGTAGAGCGCGCGGGTGTCGCCGGCGGTGACGAACGCGCGCAGGTCGTCGTCCGGGGCGGCCCCGGGATCGGCCCAGGGACGCAGGTACCAGTTGGGGCAGGCGGGGAGGTGTCGGGTGTGCTCGCGGGGGACCAGATGCGGCGGTCCCAGGTCCTCCGGCACGTCGCACAGGTAGACGAACATCTCCACCTGGCGGCACCCGACGGCAACGGTGGGGACCAGGACGGTGTGGTTGAGGTAATCCCGGTGCAGGTCCTGGTCGTAGTCGGCGGCACCGGTGTACTTCGCCCACGCCTCGGCCTGGTACATCCGCAGGTCGTCGTCCCCCGCGAGCGCGGCGGCCAGGTCCGTCAGGCGAGGGTGTACCGCCAACAGGCTCAGCTCGGGGGAGGCGAAGGGGAACGTGTCGATCCCCGCGAACTCGTCGTCGACGTATCGGCGGCGGCGGGGGTCGAGCCCGTCGTGGAAGTCCGCGGCCGTCGGGTGGAGCGCTTCGAGACCGGCCTGTGCGGACGCCAGCTCCTCGGCCGAGACGAACCCCGGCAACACGACGAATCCGTCCCGCGACCATCGCGCGCAGACCTCGTTGGTGTCCATTGACCCAGAGTGCGCCGAACTCCCCATCCGGACAATCGAATTCGAGCAGGGAACGCACGATCGCACGCCGCCGCAGCGCCCAGGAGGGCTCGCGGGTCTCCAAAGTGCCTGATGCTGAACCCCGAAACCGCAGGTCAACCCGCAAAGGTCCGATATAGGAAGTTTGCGGAAGCGTTCGCGGAAGAATCACGGCGCCCGTTCGGCGAACGGAATCTCTGGGGCACCCAGGGCAGGTGAGTCTCTAGAGCACGGTCACCACGTCCCTGGTCGGCGTGGGGCCCCGACCTCCGGGTCCGGCGTCGTACTCGCGGTAGCCGTTCGGGCCGGGTAGCCGCCCGGGTGTACGCCCGGCGGTGGACGCTCGCTGGGGAAGGCCCCGGCTACGATCGGCCCGTGCCCGCGGGCAGTTCGTCTCCGTCGATCTCGACTCCGGTACCCACGAAGCCGCGCTCGTCGCTTCGTCCACCCTGTCCGACCCTGTCTGCCGTTGTCCGTGCCGTGCTCGCCGCGCCGGTCGGCCTGATCGTGGTAGTCCTGTGTTTCGCGCTGCATACGTTGTTGTATCGAGCGGAGGAGTCCTACACGCCGTTGGCGACGATGGCTGCGGCGATCGTGGCCGTGCTGCTCGCCTTGCCGGTGGGGCCGCTGCGCAAGCGGCCGTTGCCGGTGCTCGCGATCATGGCGGCCGAAGCGATCGCGGTACTGCTCCTGCGCGACCGGGCCTGGCCGCTGGTCCCGGCCCTTGCCGTTCCGGTCGGCCGGTACGCCGCCGATGCGTCGCGCCGTAACGGCACGGTGGCGGCTGGGCTGGTATGGGCCGCTTGGGGCGCCGTGTTCGTCGGCCGGTGGGCAGTCGACACCGGCAGCGACACCCTGGGCGACGTGCTCACCCAACTCGCGGCCGGTCTCGTCATGGTGCTGATCGGCTGGATGATGGGCACCTCGGCCCGGCAACGCCGCGACCACCTCAAGGCGCTGCACACCAAGGCGGCGGCCCGCGCGGTACTGGCCGAACGGCTGCGGATCGCCCGGGAGTTGCACAACATGGTGGCGCACAGCGTCGACGTGATCGCGATCCGGGCGGGCGGGCGCGGCGAGCCTGCTCCTGGACTCGCAGCCGGCCGGCGCGCGCACCGCGCTCGACGCGATCGAGAGCACCAGTCGGCAGACCCTGGCCGGGCTGCGCCGGATGCTGGCCTCGCTGCGCCGGGGTCGACGGGGACACCGGGCCCGACGGCGCCCGGCTCGCGCCGATGGTGGGCCTGGAGGGGGTCGAGCGGTTGGTCGCGACCGCGGCGGAGGCGGGCGTACGGGTGGACGTGGCCCGGCACGGCCAAGGGCGCCCGCTGCCACCCGAGATCGACCCGACCGCGTTCCGGATGGATCATCCAGGAGCCGGTCACCAACACGGTGCGCCACTCCGGCACCCGGCGGTGTCGGGTCTCCTTGGAGTACTTGGCCGAGGAACTGGCGATCGAGGTGATCGACGACGGCGACGGCGGCGGCACGGCAGGCACCACTTC
>NZ_WWJX01001043.1 GCF_009865215.1 Streptomyces sp. SID3343
CCGCCTCCACCCCCACCGCCGCCACCCCCGCCACCTACAACGGCCGCGGCGACAAGATCCTCACCATCACCAGCCCCGTCGAATCCGGCCCCTTCCTCGCCGAGATCGAGAGCCGCGGCACCGACAACTTCGCGGTCTGGACCCTGAACGCCGCCCTGGAGACGGACAAACTCCTGGCCAACACGATCGGCCCCCACCGCGGCCGCGCCCTCGTCGACGAACGCGGCGGTCGCACCACGCGCCTGAAGATCGAGGCCGACGGCGAGTGGACGATCCGCCTGCTCCCCGTGGACGCCGCCCGCCTCCTGACGGACCGTCTGACCGGCACCGGCCCCGAAACCGTGCGCTGGAACGGCCCCCGCACCGTCCTCGCGACAACCCACCGCGGCCAGAGCACCTTCATCGTCGGCGCCTTCACCGTCGAGGCCGACAAGGGCGCGTACCTCGGCACCCTCGCCAACGCCATCGGCGACTACGACGGCGAGTCGATCCTCCCGGCCGGCCCCTGCCTGATCGAACTCGAAGCCGACGGCCCCTGGACCCTGACCCCGGAAGTCGGCTGACTCGGCCGCGACCGACACGCCACCATTCGAGGTAGATAGGGCGGTGCGCGGGATCTTCCTGATCTGCTGACCGGGTGAATCTCCTGTCGCGTCGTCCCGGGCTCTGGGTCGTCGCGCTGGCGCTCGTCGCCTCGGCGATCGGGTGTGGCAGCGCGAAGTCCGGGCCGCCCGTGCTCAATTGGTACGTGCCGCCCGACAACGGGGCGTACCAAAAGCTCGCGGACCGGTGCAGCAGGGCCTCCGGCGGTGCCTACCGGGTCAAGGTCTCGGTGTTGCCCACCGATGCGTCGGGGCAGCGCGAGCAGTTGGTGCGCCGGCTCGCCGCCAAGGACTCCTCGATCGACGTGATGGCGCTCGACCCCGTCTTCGTCCCGGAGTTCGCCGAGGCGAAGTTCCTGCGGCCGTTCACGGCGGCCGAGACCGGTCCGCTCGTCGACGGGATGCTGCGCAGCGCGGTGGAGTCGTCCACGTGGCGCAACCGCCTGGTCGCGGCGCCGTTTCGGGCCAACACCCAACTCCTTTGGTATCGCAAGTCGATCGCCGCCAAGGCCGGTCTCGACCCGACCCGGCCCGTCACGTGGGACCAACTGATCGACGCCGCCGAGCAGACGCACCGCACGGTCGCGGTCCCGGCCAAGCGCTACGAGGGCATCACCGTGTGGGTCAACGGCCTGGTGGCCGGAGCCGGCGGCGCGATCGTCGAGGACGTCGAGAAGGGCATCGACCTCAAGGCCACCCTCACCCGGGGCGGCGCCGGCAAGCGCGCCGCCGAGGTCATGCGCCGACTGGGCCGCTCGTCGGCCGCGCCGCCCAACCTCGCGACCTCGATCGAGGACGACACCCGAGTCACCTTCCAGTCGGACCTCGGCGGCTTCATGATCAACTGGACCTACGCGCACGGCGCCGCCGCGGAGGCCGTCGGCAAGGGGCAGCTCTCGCAGGCGATCCTCGACGACTACGGCTGGGCGCGCTACCCGCAGACCGACGCCGGCACGGTGTCCAAGCCGCCGTTCGGCGGGATCTCGCTCGGCGTCAGCGCCTACGGCAAGCACACCGCCCAGGCGGCCAGGGCCGTGCAGTGCGCCGGCACGCTGGAGAACCAGATCACCTACCTACTGGAGTCCAAGGAGACCACGGCCAAGGCCGCGGCCTACGACGACCCGCGCGTGCGCGAGGCGTTGCCGATGGCGGAGCTGATCAAGCAGTCGCTCGACGAGGCCGGCCCGCGCCCGCGTACCCCCTACTACAACGACGTGTCCGCGTCCGTGCAGCGCAAGTACCACCCACCCGCCGACGTCGACCCGAACACCGCCCCACGCGACACCGACACGCTGATCACCGGGGTCCTGCACGACGAGGTGCTGCTGTGAGCACGGCATTGGCCGGACCCCCGGGAGAGGCCGCCGACGCGGCGGCCAAGGCGCCCCGGCACAAGAAGCCGCGCGACCACGCGCAACGCATGCGGCGCACCGGCCTGCTGCTCTCCGCGCCCGCCGTGGTGATCATGCTGGCGGTCGCGATCGCGCCGCTCGTGGACGCCGCGTGGCTCTCGCTGTGGCACAAGCGGCTGACCACGCCCGACGCGAACTCCTTCGCGGGCCTGTCGAACTACTGGGTCGTGCTCAAGGACCCGCTGTGGTGGACCGACGTGTGGACCACGGTCGTGCTGACCATCGGCACGGTCGCGGTGGAGTTCGTACTCGGGTTCGGGCTCGCGCAACTCATGCAGCGCGCGATCCACCTGCGCCGCACGCTGCGCACGATCGTGCTGATCCCGTACGGCATCGTCACGGTCGTGTCGGCCTACGCGTGGCGCTACGCCTTCGATCCGTCGACCGGCTTCGTCAACGACTGGTTCGGCACCGACACCGCGTGGTTCGACAACCGGTGGTCGGCGTTGTTCGTGATCGCGCTGTCGGAGATCTGGAAGACCACCCCGTTCATGTCGCTGCTGTTGCTCGGCGGCCTGATCCAGGTCTCGCCGGACGTGCACGAGGCAGCGCGCGTGGACGGCGCCGGCGCGTGGCAGCGGCTCACCCGGGTCACGCTGCCGATCATGAAACAGGCGATCCTGGTCGCGCTGTTGTTTCGCACGATGGACGCCTTTCGCATCTTCGACTCGGTGTTCGTGATGACGGGCGGCGCCAACGACACCGAGACGGTGTCCTTCCTGGCCTACCGCCAACTCGTCAGCCGTACCGCGCTCGGTCTCGGCTCGGCGATCTCGGTACTGCTGTTCGCGTGCGTCCTGCTGATCGCCTTCCTGTTCATCAAGCTGTTCCGTACCGACGTGAGTCAGCTCGGGAGCCCCCAGTGAGTCACACCAGCCCCGCCCGCGAGGGCGCCCGCGTCCTGGTCAGCGTCGTGGTGATCGCGGTGACCGTACTGCCCCTGGCCTGGATGGTGTCGCTGTCCTTCAAGGGCGGCGACGACATCAACAACGCGAAGTTCCTTCCCAGCAAGTGGAGTTGGGAGAACTACCGGACGGTCTTTCGCAACGACCTGTTCACCGACGCGCTGCGCAACTCGATCGGCATCTCGCTGATCGCCACCGTGATCGCGGTGGCGTGCGCGACCGGTACGGCGTACGCGATCGTGCGGCTCGAATTCCCCGGCAAGCGGCTGATCCTGCTCGGCGCGCTGGCGATCGCGATGTTCCCCACGATCGCCGTGGTGGGTCCGCTGTTCGACATGTGGCGCAGCATCGGTTTGTTCGACACCTGGATCGGGCTGATCCTGCCCTACCTGTCGTTCACGATGCCGCTGTCGATCTGGACCCTCACGTCGTTCTTCAAGCAGATCCCGTGGGCCCTGGAGGACGCCGCGCGGATCGACGGTGCGTCGGGATGGCAGGCGTTTCGCTACGTGATCGCGCCGATGGCGATCCCGGCCGTGGTCACCACCGCGATCCTGGTGTTCTTCTTCGCGTGGAACGACTTCGTCTTCTCGGTGTCGCTCACCTCGACCAACGCCTCGCGCACGGTTCCGGCCGCGCTGGCCTTCTTCACAGGTGCCTCGCAGTTCCAACAGCCCACCGCCGCCATCGCCGCCGCGTCCGTCGTGGTGAGCATTCCGGTGGTCGTTCTGGTCCTGGTCTTCCAGAAGCGAATCGTCGCGGGCATCACCTCCGGCGCGGTCAAGGAGTAGAGGGCGATAGATTCTCCCGCCATGAGCGAGCGGAACAGACGTGTCGGTGTCATGGGCGGCACCTTCGACCCCATCCATCACGGGCACCTGGTCGCCGCGAGCGAGGTGGCGGGTCAATTCGACCTCGACGAGGTCGTCTTCGTACCGACCGGGCGGCCCTGGCAGAAGGACACGCAGGAGGTGTCCTCGCCCGAGGACCGATACCTGATGACGGTCATCGCGACCGCGTCCAACCCGACCTTCTCGGTGAGCCGCGTGGACATCGACCGCGCGGGCGAGACGTACACCCTCGACACCCTGCGGGACCTGCGTGAAGCGGCGCCTGCGGGCACCGAGTTCTTCTTCATCACCGGCGCGGACGCGCTGTCGCAGATCTTCGGTTGGCACAACGCGCACGAGATGTTCGAGCTCGCGCATTTCGTGGGTTGCACCCGTCCGGGGCACACTCTGTCCGACCCGGGTTTCCCGGACGGCGGCGTGAGCCTGGTGGAGGTCCCCGCACTGGCGATCTCGTCGACCGACATCCGTGCAAGGGTGGCCGGGGGCAATCCGGTCTGGTACCTGGTGCCGGACGGGGTCGTCCAATACATCAGCAAGCGGGGGCTGTACCGGGGAGCTTCGTGAGCAACGACGACCGCGACTGGGAGCCTTACGGCACCGAGCGAGGGGACGGCGGGCAGGCGCAGGGGCGACAACCGGGCCAGGGCTCGTACGGGCCGAACGGCGAGTACACCGGCCATCAGCCGCCGGCGACGCCGAGCGGCCCGAGCGGGCTCGATCCGGTGAGCTTCACGCCGCAGGAGTACCAGTACGACCCGAACACGTATGACCCGAACACGTACGACTCGAACACGTACGACCCCAACGCGTACGACCCGAACGCCTATGCCCCCGGCGGGTACGACGGCGGCGGCTACGGCACGACCGGCTACGACACCGGTACGACCGGCCCGGGTGGTGCGGGTGGTGCGGCCGGCCCGGCGGGCCCGTACGACCCGAACGCGTACGGTGCCACCGGCACTTCGGCCCCGACCGGCTACGACGCCTACGACGCCAACGCCTACGACCCGAACGCCTACGACCCGACGGCGTATCAGCCGCAGACGTACCAGGACCAGAGCCAGGGCCAGGACCAGGGCCAAGGCCAGGGCCAAGCCCAAGGCCCGAGCGCCCCACCCGGGCAGCCGGGCGGATACGTGCCGCCCCAGGGCTACTACGAGCAGTCGGCACCCCGGCAGCCCGCAGGGTTCTACGAGCAGCAGCCGGCCGCCGACCCCGCCGGCTACCGCACCGAGGCCGGCGAGGCGCCCGTAGTCCCGCCGAGCCGCTCCGCGCCGCCGC
>NZ_WWJX01001044.1 GCF_009865215.1 Streptomyces sp. SID3343
GGGCGGGGCTCTGCGCCCGCAGGTCGGTCACCACGCGGGCCGCGGCGGCCTTGCGCGAGCGCGCGGGGGGTACGACGGCGCCGAGGTCGTTCGCGTCCAGGGCCGCGGCGGCGGCCGCGGCCACGTCGATCGCGTCGGGGTGCCCTGTCGAGGCGCTGCCGGGACGGCGACGCGGGCGGGGTTTGCGGACCGGCTTGGGGGCGGGTTCCTCGTCGTCCTCGAAGCCGGCGAACGCGACCGGGCGGCCGTCGTCGTCGCCCTCGTCGTCGTAGGGCAGCGGCTCGGGTCCCTCGACGAAGCCGAGGAAGACCCCGAGCCGCTCGGGCACCGCGTTGATCGGCGTCGCGGTGACCACGAGCAGGCCGAACACGATCAACAGCACCAGCAGCGGCACCGCCACCCACGTGGTGACCAGGTGGACCGGCGGGGTCGCGAAGGCCCACCCGACGAATCCTCCGGCGTCGCGCATCGCGGTCGCGCCGTCGTCGGGTTGCGGGGTGCCGTAGCCGACGTGGATCAGGCCGAGCACGGCCGCCACGAGCGCGGTCCAGCCGATCATGATCCGGCCGGTGGCGTCGCGCTGGTCCGGATGGCGCATGACCCGCACGCCGAGCGCGCCGACCAGGAACGGCACGAGCATGTCCAACCGCCCGACCAGACCGGCCACCACGGCGTTGACCACCTCGCCGACCGCGCCGTCGATGGTCCCCCACGCGCCGGCGGCGATCACTATGGCCAGGCCGATCAGGGCCAGGCCCAGCCCGTCGCGGCGGTGTGCCGGATCGAGCCCGCGAGCCCCCGAACCGATCCCGCGCGCGGCCGAGCCGAACGCGGTCGCCAGGCCCAGCCACAGTCGTTTGAGCCCGCGTCCGAGCAACGCGGGAAACCCGCCGAACAGTTTCGGCGGCGGCGGGGGCGGTGGAGCCGCCTTCTTGGCGGGAACCTTCTTCTTCGCGGCCGTGCGCGGTTGCGCTCCGCCGCCGGACGCACGTGTGGCCATGCGCCGAGGTTACCGGCGCGACCCCGCCCACCTCACGAGTAACACCCCGTGGGCCTGTCGTGTCGGCCACGGGCGGGCTTCGGGACGCGCTCCGGGTCGGGCGCGGCGGGTCGAAGCCGTCCGCACGGCCGACCGGACGGTCGTAGTGGATTCGTTCGACCGGTCGAACGGGTCGACACCGTTCGACCGGTCGAACCTACGGCTGTGGGTCGACCGTGTCCGGCGCCTGCACCAGGGGCGGCCCGCCGTGTCCGGCAGTCGCCGGCGCGAGCGCGTCGAGCGCGGCCCGCATCCTGGCCACCCGGCGGCGGAGCTGGCTCGCGGACGCGGTCAGGATCGGATCGTCGGCCGACTCGACCTGCTTGGCCATGCCGTCGGCCTGCTCCTCGACCGCGGCCAGACGCGCGGACAACTCGGCTATCACGTCGGTGCCGGCCCGTTCGCCGCTGCCGACGCCTTCGAGTCGACCGCGCAGCAACGCGGCCTGCTCGCGCAGTTGGCAGTTCTTTTTGTACAGGTCCACGAACACCGAGACCTTGGCGCGCAGCACCCACGGGTCGAACGGCTTGGAGATGTAGTCGACCGCGCCCGCCGCGTAGCCGCGGAAGGTGTGGTGCGGTCCGTGGTTGATCGCGGTCAGGAAGATGATCGGGATGTCTCGGGTCTTCTCCCGCCGCTTGATGTGCGCGGCGGTCTCGAACCCGTCCATGCCCGGCATCTGCACGTCGAGCAGGATCACCGCGAACTCGTCCGTCAGCAGCGCCTTGAGAGCTTCCTCGCCCGAGTGCGCCCGAACCAGGGTCTGGTCGAGCGCGGACAGGATCGCCTCCAGGGCGAGCAGATTCTCCTGACGGTCATCGACCAGGAGGATCTTGGCCTTCTCCGTCATGGCCCACCCTCTTCGATCCGACACGGTGGGTGACCCCGTGTGTCGGTCGGCTCCACTCGTCCTTGTGCATGTTTTTGGTTGACGTCACAGCTCCGTCGCACGTCGCGCCGGTCGATTGCGCATCCAGGGTCGTCCCCGTCCCGGTCATGGTAGTGGCCCGACCATCGACTCGGCAGGTATTCCGAAACAGACGACCGCAAGGTGTCACCGCGCTCGGACCTACCGTGGCGACAAGCCGACATCGACCCCTCCAAAACGTCAACGCCGTCCGACGTGCCCTGGTTCCGGATGTGGCGCTCGCCACGAGAAATGGGGATCAGTGGTCGAGCCATGTCCGGATGAGTCCCAACAAGTGTCGTGTGTCGACCGGCTTGGCGACGTAGTCGGACGCCCCCGAGTCGATGCTCTTCTCCTGGTCGCCCTTCATCGCCTTCGCGGTGAGCGCGATGATCGGCAGGCCCGCGTACTGCGGCATCCGACGAATCGCCGAGGTCGTGGCGTAACCGTCCATCTCGGGCATCATCACGTCCATCAGCACGATGGCGATGTCGTCGTTGCCTTGCAGCACCTCGATGCCCTCGCGGCCGTTCTCGGCGTACAGGACGCTGAGACCGTACTGCTCCAGAACACTGGTCAGCGCGAACACGTTGCGCACGTCGTCGTCGACGATCAGCACCCGCTCGCCGTCGAAGGTGCCGTCGAAGGGCTCGACGACGGGCTTGGCGGGCACCACCGCGTCGGCGTGCGCGGGGTGCGCGGCGCCGAGTACGACCCGGGCCAGCGCGTCGGGGGTGGAGACCCGCTGGAGCAGCACGATCCGCCGGCGGTAGCCGCGCAGCCGGCCGGACTCCGAGCGGGTCGGACGCTGCGGGACGTGCACGACCACCGGCAGGTTCTGCAACTCGGTACGGGACGCGACCGCGTCCAGGACCTGCCACGCGCCCTCGTCGGGCAGGCGCAGGTCGATCACCAGGCACGCGGGCGGCGACGCGGCGAGCAGGCGCACCGCCTCGCCCTCGTCGGCGGCCGAGGTCAGGTCCAGGGCGCCGTCGACGCCCGCGAGCGCGGTGGCCAGCGGGGCGCCGTCGGCGTGCGGCGACTCGACGACCAGGACGCGCCGCGGCACGAACTCGTTCGCGTCGGGTTCGGGCTCGCCGTCGCCGAGTTGTACGGGCGCGTCGCTGATCAGCGGCGTGCTGGGGGCCGCGGGCGGCAGCGCCAAGGGGTAGCGGACGGGGGGCAGTTCGGGGTTGCGGTCCGGGGCGATCTCGTCGCCCGGGATCAGCACACTGTCGAGCGGGAGGTAGAGCGTGAACGTGCTGCCGCTGCCCGGCCGGCTCTCGGCGTGGATCTCGCCGCCGAGCAGCCAGGCGATCTCGCGGCTGATCGACAGGCCCAGGCCGGTACCGCCGTAGCGGCGGCTCGTGGTGCCGTCGGCCTGCTGGAACGCCTCGAAGATCACCTTGAGCTTGTCCGGCGCGATGCCGATGCCGGTGTCGATCACCGAGAACGCCACCGCGTGCTCGGCGTTGTCGAGTTCGGTGTTGGTCAGCGGGATGTCGTCGGTGAGCGTGATGAGCACCTCGACCGAGCCCGAATCGGTGAACTTGACCGCGTTGGAGAGCAGGTTGCGCAGCACCTGTTGCAGGCGCTGTTCGTCGGTGAACAAGATGCCGGGCACCGACGGCGAGACGTGCACGGTGAAGTCGAGGCTCTTCTCCGCGGTGAGCGGGCGGATGGTGGCCTCGACGTAGTCCATGAGCTGCGCGAGCGCGATTCGCGCGGGGCGCACGTCCATCTTCCCGGCCTGCACCTTGGACAGGTCCAGAATGTCGTTGATCAGCTGGAGCAGGTCGGATCCGGCGCCGTGGATGGTCTCGGCGAACTCGACCTGCTTGCGGGTCAGGTTGCCCTCGACGTTGTCGGCGAGCAGCTTGGCCAGGATGAGCAGGCTGTTGAGCGGCGTGCGCAGCTCGTGCGACATGTTCGCGAGGAACTCGGACTTGTACTTGGACGAGAGCGCGAGCTGTTCGGCGCGTTCCTCCAGCGCCTGACGGGCCTGTTCGATCTCGCGGTTCTTGATCTCGATGTCGCGGTTCTGTCGGGCGAGCAGCGCCGCCTTGTCCTCCAGCTCGGCGTTGGAGTGCCGCAGTTCGCCCTGTTGGCGCTGCAACTCCTCGGAGCGTTCCTGGAGTTCCTCGGTCAGCCGCTGCGACTCGGCGAGCAGCATCTCGGTGCGCGAGTTCGCCATGATCGTGTTGACCGTGACGCCGATCTGCTCGTTGAGCTGCTCCAGGAAGTTGCGGTGGACCTTGGTGAACGGCCGGAACGAGGCCAGTTCGAGGACGCCGAGGAGCTGGTCCTCGAACAGCACCGGCAGCACGATCACGTTGGCCGGGGCGGCCTCGCCCAGGCCCGAGGCGATCTTGATGTAGCCGGGCGGCGCGTCCAGGATCAGGATCGAGCGCTTCTCCAGGGCGGCCTGGCCGACCAGGGACTGGCCGAGCCGGAAACGGGTCGGCACGCCGCCGCCGTCCTGGTAGCCGTAGGACGCGATCAGCCGCAGTTCGACCACGTCCTCCTGGGTCAGCTCGGCGAGGAAGAACGCGCCGTGCTGGGCGTCGACGACGGGAGTCAGCTCGCTCATGATCAACGCGGCGACGGCCATCAGGTCGCGGCGGCCCTGCATGAGACCGGAGATGCGGGCCAGGTTGGTCTTGAGCCAGTCCTGCTCGCGGTTGGCCCGCGTGGTCTCGCGCAGGTTGTAGATCATCTGGTTGATGTTGTCCTTGAGCTCGTCGAGCTCTCCGGACGCGTCCACCGCGATCTGCAGGGACAGGTCGCCCCGGGTCACGGCGGTGGCGACCTCGGCGATCGCGCGGACCTGGCGGGTGAGATTGCCGGCGAGTTCGTTGACGTTCTCGGTGAGTTGCTTCCAGGTCCCGGAGATGCCCTCGACCTCGGCCTGGCCGCCGAGCATGCCCTCGGTGCCGACCTCGCGGGCCACTCGGGTGACCTCACCGGCGAACGCGCTGAGCTGGTCGACCATCGTGTTGATCGTGGTCTTGAGTTCCAGCATCTCGCCGCGCGCGTCCACGTCGATCTTCTGCGACAGGTCGCCGCCCGCGATCGCGGTGGTGACCTTGGCGATGTTGCGCACCTGGCCGGTGAGGTTGTCGGCCATCGAGTTGACGTTGTCGGTCAGGTGTTTCCAGGTGCCGGAGACACCGGGCACGTGCGCCTGGCCGCCGAGGATGCCCTCGGTGCCCACCTCGCGCGCAACGCGGGTGACCTCGTCGGCGAACGCGCGGAGCGTGTCCACCATCGTGTTGATCGTGCCCGCGAGTCCGGCCATCTCGCCCTTGGCCTCGACGGTGCTCTTCTGCGACAGGTCGCCGTCGGCGACCGCGGTGGCCACCTGGGCGATGTTGCGCACCTGCGACGTCAGGTTGTTGGCCATGACGTTGACGTTGTCGGTGAGATCCTTCCAGATGCCGGACACCCCGCGCACCCGGGCCTGGCCGCCGAG
>NZ_WWJX01000107.1 GCF_009865215.1 Streptomyces sp. SID3343
CCGTCGCGCCGGACGAGCCCCGACGCGCGGTCGCACCGACCCGGCGCCGCCCGCGCCCCGCCCGCACCCCGCCCACCCCGCGCTCACGCCATCGGCAGGACATACACGGAGCGGCCCTCCGGGTCCTCGAAGCCGGTGTCCGGCCGAAAGCCCAGCCGCTCGGCGAGCCGGCGCGACGACAGGTTGTCGTCACGGATCAGCGCGGTCAAGGGCACCTCCGGAAACAGCCGCCGGGCGACGATCAGGGTGGCGCCCACCGCCTCGCCCGCCAGGCCGTATCCCCACACCGACGGCGCGAAGCGGTAGTACAGGTTGAGAACCGACACGTCGTTCAACCGGGTCAGCCGCGTCCCCGCGAAGCCGATCAGGGCATCCGGCTCGTCATGCCGCGCGACGGCGCAGTAGCCGATCCCGTCCCGCTCCCAGTCGTCGAGCATCGACCGCAACAGGTCCGCGCTCTCCTGCGGCGAGCGGTGCGGCCCGTTCGGGTTGTGCAGATTCGTGGCCGGATCACCGTGCACGGCGAAGACCGCCGCCACGTCGTCGGGGCGCGGTCGGGTCAACAGCAGCCGCTCGGTTTCGGCGACCAACGTACGAGGCGTCATGAGAGTGCGGGGCCGATCGGGTCGGGAGTCTGGCCGGGTACGCTCCGAGCGTATTCGCCCGATTCATCCGACCGACGTCGGCCCCGCCACGTAGCGGTGCGCGCGCGGTAGGGCCGGGGCCGGACCGGACCACCGTCCGCGCGCTATCTCCCCCTACCGCCCCTCGGACAGGTCCAAGCGCCAATCGTTGCTCTCGATCGGGTTGCCCTTCGGGTATTCGAACTCCGTCTTTCCCATGAGCGTGAACCCCGCCCGACGGCATATCGCGTTCGACGCCGGGTGGTGCACCGACGGGAACGCGTGCAGGTAGCGATGCCGGTTCTGCGCGCGGGCCGCCACCACGACCGCCCGCGCCGACGCGACCGCGAGCCCTCGGCCCTGGAACTCGGGAAGGATGCCCCACCCGGTCTCGTACACGGTCTCGCCGTGCCACTCCAACTCCCAGAAGCCGATCGCGCCGACCGTGTCGCCGCCCGGCAACTCGACGACGCTGAACATCCGGCCGGTCCCCCGGGACGGGATCCGCAGATACTTCCGGTGCCGCGCGAGGAGCTGCTCCTCGGTCTCGGGGCCGCCCAGATGCTCGGTCATCTCGGGAGCGTTGTTGCGCCGCAACAGCGGCAGATCCGCGTCCGTCCACGGCTCGATCCGCACCTGCGGCCCGTACACCAGCTCCGACATGCTCGCCGGCTCCCGTCCCTCGTCTGCCCGGTCCGTTCGAGTCGATCACATCAGCCGCGACCGACAGACCCACGCCTTCGGCCCGTCGGCGTGTCGCCGGCCCACCGGGCGTACACCCCCAGCTCCCCGAGCTGCCGCGTACCCGCCACGACGAGCCGGCCACCTACCCCAGCGCACCGACCACGTGGTGGCGAGTACCGTCGACGCCCACGCGTTCGCGGCGCAGCGCGAGCGTGCGGTGCTCGCGCGGACTCACCCCTCGCACCCGCTTGAAGGCGGTACTGAGCGCGAACGCACTCCCGTAGCCCACCTTCTCGGCGACCGCGCCGACCGTCGCCTCGGGTTCGCACAGCAGGTCGGCGGCGAGCGAGAGCCGCCACGTGGTCAGGAACGCCATCGGCGGCTCGCCGATCAGGTCGGTGAACCGGCGGGCCAACGACGCCCGCGAGACGCCGGTGGCGGTGGCCAACGAGGCCACGGTCCACGGGCGTTCGGGATTGTTGTGGATCAGGCACAGCGCCTGGCCCACCACCGGGTCACGATGCGCGCGATACCAACCGGGCGCTTCCGTACCCGAGCGCGAGAACCACGCGCGCAGGATCGCGATCAGGAGCAGATCCAACAGCCGATCGAGCAGGGCGTCCTGCCCGGGCTCGTCCTTGACGATCTCGGCGGCGAGCAGCGGAATCAGCGGGCAGTCCCACTCGTCGTCGCGAATGACCAACAGCCCCGGCAGCGCCTCCAGAAGCGGCCGGCTCACCTCGCCGGCCAACTGATAGGTGCCGGTCAACATGATGGTCTCGGCGTCCGGGCTGTTGCCCCAACTCCGCACGCCCAGCGCCATCTCCTTCTCCAGATCGCGCCCGTCGGGCGTCGTGCAGCGTTGCCCGGGGTGGATCACGATCTGCGGCGGCGACGTCGGATCGTCGGAGACCCGATAGTGATCCGGCCCGAGCACGATCGCCACGTCTCCGGCCTCCAGCCGGATCGCCTCCCCACGATCGAGCGCGATCCACGCCTGCCCTCGCACCATCGACACCACGGTCAACGGCGCCTCGTCCTGAATCCGCATCGACCACGGCGCACTCAACATCGACCGCAACAAGAACGCCCCTTGCGCCCGCGGCCCGTTGAGCAGACTCGTCAAAGCATCCATGCCGCCGACCCTAGCCGAGACACCGCAAGAAATTGAGACGATCGGACATGCAA
Source organism: Streptomyces sp. SID3343 (assembly GCF_009865215.1). Taxonomy (GTDB): domain Bacteria; phylum Actinomycetota; class Actinomycetes; order Streptomycetales; family Streptomycetaceae; genus Embleya. The sequence continues at coordinate 2,496 of NZ_WWJX01000107.1, forward strand.
GTGGCTCTCAAGGTGATGAAAAGTCTCATCTTTCACACATGGACCAACCTGACCCACTTGCCGCACAGACGCTGCATGTCATCGATGCCGCTGGTCAGCATGGTCAGCGGGCCCGGCTGGGCCAGGGCAGTCGCGGCAACCATGGCATCGATGGCATACGTGTGACCGTGCAGACCGGTCGCCATCAGTTGACCGGACGCGTCCCGAGCGATCCGCTCGGTCACCGGTTCGAGCGCCAACAGCGACAACGTGAACGAGACGACCGCCGGGTCGAGCCGGGAATGCTGCGCCTCGACCAGTGTGACCACACTCGCGATCACCCTGATCCGATGTTCACGCGCGTAGCCGAGGAAGGCCATGACGCGCGCGTCGCGTTCGATGGCGAGAGACAGGCCCGCGCTGTCCGGGACTCACTCATACCGCAACGGTGCCACCACTTGTGGCATCGCTCATCCGGTACGCACGAGGTCGCACGCTCACGGGTGAACGCGGCGCCGCCGCCGCGTTCACTCGTCCCCCGTTCGGCGTCGGTCAGCCCTTGACGCACACGACCTGTCGCAGTTCGGCCACCACCTCGACCAGGTCCTGCTGCTGCCGCATGACGTGCTCGATCTTCTTGTACGCGCCAGGGATCTCGTCGACGACGCCCGAGTCCTTGCGGCATTCGACACCCTCGGTCTGCTTGGCGAGATCCTGGACCGTGAAGCGCTTCTTCGCCGCGTTGCGGCTCATCTTGCGGCCGGCACCGTGCGAGGCCGAGTTGAACGCGGCCTCGTTGCCCAGCCCGCGAACGATGTACGAACGCGTCCCCATCGAACCCGGGATGATGCCGAGGTCGCCGGAGCCGGCCCGAATCGCGCCCTTACGGGTCACGAGCAGGTCCACACCGTCGTACGTCTCCTCGGAAACGTAATTGTGGTGGCAGCTGATCGTCTCCTCGAAGGTCACCCGTGCCTTGCGGAACTCGCGCCGGATCACCTCCTGGAACAGGGCCATCATGATCGCGCGATTCTTCGCCGCATACTCCTGAGCCCAGTACAGGTCGGACCGATAGGCGTCCATCTGCGGCGTGTGACTGACGAACACCGCGAGGTCTTGGTCGACGATCCCCTGGTTGTGCGGCAGCGAACGGGCCACCGACATGTGATGGTCCGCCAGTTCCTTGCCGATGTTGCGCGAGCCCGAATGCAGCATGAGCCACACCGAATCCGATGTATCCACACAAAGCTCGACAAAGTGGTTGCCGGATCCGAGTGACCCCATCTGCCTCCCGGCCCGCTCGCGCCGGAACTTCACCGCGTCCGCGACGTCGTCGAAGCGCGACCAGAACTCCGCCCAGCCGGCCGTCGAAAGCCCGTACAGCTTGCTCGGATTGACCGCCTCGCCGTGCATGCCCATCCCGACCGGGATGGCCTGCTCGATCTTCGAACGCACCCGGGACAGGTCCTCGGGAAGGTCGGCCGCAGTGAGCGAAGTCCTGACCGCACTCATCCCGCACCCGATGTCCACCCCCACCGCCGCCGGGCACACCGCGTCGCGCATGGCGATGACCGAGCCGACGGTGGCGCCGCGGCCGAAGTGGACGTCGGGCATCACGGCGAGGCCGTGCAGCCACGGGAGGGTGGTGATGTTGCGGAGCTGCTGCATGGCCTGGCTCTCGACCGCGGCGGGGTCGGTCCACATGCGAATCGGTACCCGGGCGCCCGGGACCTCGGTGTACGACATGGTTTGGTCACTCTCCTGAGTGGTCCTACGTCAAGCGTAAGGAGGATTGGGTGGCTGCCCCGGCGCACGCCGGGTAGTGGCCCGCGTGCGAGCACGGGGCAGCCGTGGCAGGGCCCGCAGGGTTTGGCGACTGCGGGTCCTGCGGAGAAGGAGCGAAGCGGGGTTACACGCGGCGAGCCGCGGCGCTCCTGGCGGGGCGTCGGCTGTGGTCACGGAACCGCACGGCTTGCTCCTCTCCCTACGAGGACAGGACACACGGAAGAAGGCCCTGTCGTGGCTCGGTCTCCATCAAGCCACGCCAACGGGGCACGCCGCAAAGGGTTTTCGGGGATCGCCCGGAGCCGGGTGGTCGACCGCCGGCGTCGGCCGGGTCGTCGCGCGCCCCCCGCGCACCCCACGCGCCGCTGTGACACCCGACCGGGTCGGGCGTACATTCCCCAGGCATGTTCGCCGTCGGGGTTTGCGCGTGGATCAGCGCGTTCGTGTGTGTCGTGTTCGCCCGGTCGCGGCGTGGGGTCCGGGTACCGCCGGTGGTCCGGGACTTCGACGGCGACGGTCCGCTGGAGCGCGCCGAGTTCCCGCGCCCGGTGCGCGCCGGCTGGATCGCCGGCGCGGCCGCGGCGCTGGTCGGGTCGGTGGCCCTGGTGCTCGGCAGCCGATGAGCCGGGCGGCGCGGTGAACCTCGGGGATCCGGTCTCAGGTGAAGACGACCGTGCGGGTTCCGTTGAGCAGGACGCGCCGCTCCGAGTGCCACTTGACCGCGCGCGACAGCGCCTGGCACTCCACGTCCCGGCCGACCGCGACCAGCCCGGCGGGGGTCACCGCGTGGTTGACCCGCTCGACCTCCTGCTCGATGATCGGGCCCTCGTCCAGGTCCCCCGTGACGTAGTGCGCGGTCGCGCCGATCAGCTTCACCCCGCGCGCGTGCGCCTGGTGGTAGGGCTTCGCACCCTTGAAACTCGGCAGGAACGAGTGGTGGATGTTGATCGCGCGGCCTTCGAGTTGCTTGCACAGGTCGTTCGAAAGCACCTGCATGTAGCGCGCCAGGACCACGAGTTCGACGTCGTTCTCGCGCACGAGCGCGAGCAGTTGCGCCTCCGCCTCGGGCTTGGTCTCGCGAGTGACCGGGATGTGGTGGAACGGCACGCCGTACGAGCGCGAGAGATCCTCGAAGTCGCGGTGGTTGGACACCACGCCCACGATCTCGATCGGCAACGCGCCGATGCTGCTGCGGAAGAGCAGGTCGTTGAGGCAGTGGCCGAACTTGCTGACCATCACGAACACCCGCATGCGGGCGTCGCCGTCGTGGATCTGCCAGTCCATGTGGAAGGACGCCCCGACCGCGGTGAACCCGGCCCGGAGCGCGTCGAGCTCGACGCCGTCCTCTGCGGAGAAGTGCACCCGCATGAAGAACAGGCCGGTGTCGCGGTCGCCGAACTGCTGGCTGTCGACGATGTTGCAACCGGTCATCATCAGGAAGCTCGCCACCGCGTGCACGATGCCGCGCTTGTCCGGGCAGGACAGCGTGAGCACGTACTGGTGGCCACCGGTGCGCGCGCCGCCGGTGGTACCGAGGGTCGTGGTCTGCTCGGTCATGGGCGCGCGCCTTTCGTGCCAAAGCTTGCGGTCTACCTGGAAGGTTGCGGTCGTACAGGATCCCACGTCCGGTAAGCGCTCAGCGCCCACCGGTACGGATGCGGAGCACGTCCAGCGAGTCGGGGCGCACGTCGGGATCGTCCTCGTCGGTCAGCGCGAGCGCGACGTGCGCGGCTCGGGAGGCTGCCTGCACCTGGCTCCAACGCGCGTGCGTCAGGTAGGCCGGAGCAGGCGCGTCCTCACCGATCTCGTGCAGTACGGCGAGGATCTCGACCACCGCCGCGTCCACCACCGCCGCTTCGTCGGCGTCGGCGAACATGCAGCCGACGTAGGCGTTCGCGGACCAGCGGTCCAGCCACGAGTCGCCGACGAGGCGATACACCGCGTCGGTGATCGTGCCGTACTCCGGGCGGCCGGCCAGCCAGCACTCGTGCTGGAACGTCGGGTCGCCGAACATGTGCAGCGCGGAGCGGACCTGGGCCCGCCAACGCCACCACGGAACGGTGCTCTGGCGCATACGTGCCATCGTGGCGTCTTCTCCCCTGTCCGCGCTTCGGTTTCGGCGATCCGATCGCGATTAGATCGGGATCCGATCGGGATCCGATCGGGATCCGATCGGGATCCGATCGCGATCGGACGTCGAATTCGGGCCGATTCCCGACCGATCATGCCGCAGACCGACACATGTCCCCCACAGGGGTGCATCACCGCGTGGGGCCCGGTCGTGCGTCGCGTCGTCCGTCCGCTTCGCCTCGCGCGTTCGTGCGTCCGTGCGTCCGTTGGTTCGTTCGTCCGTTCGTCCGTTCGTCCGTGCGTCCGTGCGTCCGCTGGTTCGTTGGTTCGTTCGTCTGTTTTGCAGCTCGCGTCAGTCCGCGACCTTGATGGTGATCAGGCCCCGCTGGCTGTCGTACACCCGCAGCGCGGCGACCGTGAAGCCGGGATGGTCCCGTATCCAGTTCGTCGCCGCCAGCACGATCCGGTCCGCGGTGGTGAACGCCTGCGCCGACTCGATCGAGTAGTCGCTCGGCAGGTGCGAGGACAAATCGGTGTTGACCGCCAGCTCGTACTCTCCCCGATGGTCGAGCGTGAGCCTGACCTGCGTCACGTGCGCCCCCTCGGCACTCCCGTGCAGGGCGGCGAGAATGCCGGCCCCGTACTCGTCGGCCGCCGGCTTGCGGTCGTCGCGTTCGGCGCCGAGCCGGAAGTCGATCACGTCGCGGTCCGAGTCGAAGATCTCCATGCTGCCGATCCACAGGGCCGGGTGCTCCTCGGCCCACTGCGCGGTCTCGGTGAGCAGTTTGCCCGCGAGATCACGGACGACCGCCTCGTCCTGCGTCGCGCCGCTGCCACGCACGAGATCGGTCTCCAGGGTGACCTTGTAGACCTTGTACGAACTCGCGACGCGGACCTTCGCGACGTGCGTCCCGTGCACGGTCGTGCGCAGGTACGTGAGTAGTTCGGTGCCGTACGCGCCGGCCTCGGCGGTATCGCCGGCCGCGGCGGGCGGTACGGCCGTAGGCGTCACGGGTGTCGTGGACGTGCCTGCGGAGCCCCCGTCGAGTCCGCTGGGCGACGCGGTGGTGACCGTTTCGGCCACCTTGCGGGTCGGCTCCGATCCGGAGCAGGCGGCCGTGCCGGCCAGGGTCATGGCGAGAACCACGACCACCGACAGTCGTGACCGTTGTATGCGTATCAAGGCTCGTGTTCACCCCCTGTCACCCAGCCATGGTGCGGGTTGGTACTTGGCTCCTACCAGGCGGGGGGTAGCGCGCGCAGGAAATATACCGCTTTGGCCCGGGTTCCACGGCCGGGTGTGTGAAATGGGGGCTCGGCACGAGATGCGCGACGATCCCGGGGGCGGGCACCGGGTGGATTCGGGACCTGATGCGACAGGTGATTCGGGATGCGTTTTGGGATGTCTGGGGACGGGACTCGGGACGTCTCGGGATGCGGCTGGGGATGCGTCTCGTGATGGTCTGGGGATGCGGCTGGGGATGTCTCGGGATGCGGCTGGGGATGCCTCTCGGGATGTCTCGGGACGGGACTCGGCATCGGTTCCGGGGGGTGCCGGCGTGGGCTCGGGTCGGTGGGGGGCGCCTTCAGGGGTCCACGGCGAGTCGGTAGCCGCGTTTGGTGACGGTGCGTACCAGGCCGGCGTACGGCCCGAGCGCGGTGCGCAGCCGGGCGACGGCCCCTTCGACGGCGTGTTCGTCGGTACGCGTGTCCGCCCACACCCGGTGGAGCAGTTCGGCTCGGCTGAGCACCCAGCCCGGTTTCTCGGCGAGGGCACGCAGGACCGCGCCCGGTACCGGCGGCAGCCAGATCGTGCGGCCGTCGACCAGGAGTGCGTTGCCCTGAAGGATCATCCGTTCGCCACCGGTGTCCAGGACCCGGCGGGCCCGGGCGGGAAGCGCCTCGGCGATCGTACGGACGAGCGAGCCGAGTCGGCCGCGTTCGGGCCACACCGTCTCGATCCCGTGCTCGGCGAGCGGGCGCGCGCAGACCGGGCCGATGCACACGGGCAGCACGTCGGCGCGCAGCGCGGCCAGTACGTCGGTCCGCCTGCCCTGTGCGTCGGCGGTCTCCAGGAACGCGCCGATGGCGGGGGCGCTGGTGAAGGTGAGCGCGTGGATCTCCCGGCGCGCGGTCTGCTCGACGAGGCGGCGCACGGCGTCCGGGTCGTCGGGCGGGCCCCAGCGGTAGACGGGGATCTCCACCACGTCGGCCCCGCGCTCGCGCAGCGCGGCGGTGAAGCCCTCCCAAGGCGCGCCGTGTTCCTGGACGGCTATCCGTCGCCCGCGCAGGTCGCGGGCGAGCAGCCACGCGAGCACCTCGTCGGCGGCGTCCGAGCCGGGCGAGTACACCTCGCGCAGCCCGTACGCCCGCACCGCGCCCACCGCCTTGGGCCCGCAGCAGACCAGCACGCCGGCCCGACCCGCGGCGATCACCCGGTCCGCGTTGCCCCATCCGTCGGCGGCGGCCAGCCAGCCGCGCCAGCCCACTCCGGTGGTGGCCACGACGTAGTCGAGTCGGCGTTCGAGCGCGCGGTCGGTGGCGCGGCGCAGGACCGGATCGTCGGCGGGCGCGACGATGCGCACGGTGGGGGCGTCGATCACCTTGGCCCCGAGGTTTTGGAGCAGCGCGAGGAGTTCGTCGCGGCGGCGGGCCGCGGTGACCCCGATGGTGAACCCGATCAACGGTTCGGCCCCCGCGCCTGTCTCCATGGACCGAGACTCGCCGACGTGTGTTACGTCGCTGTTGCCGGACGGTCACGCGGGGGTTAGTTCGGCGGGCAACTCGCCGAATCGATCGTGTGGTTGGTGGCTCGTGGTTGGTGCTTCGGGTTGGTGCTTCGGGGTTGGTGGGTTGGCGCTTCGGGGCTGGTGGTTGATGGCTCGTGGTTGGTGCTTCGTGGTTCGTGGTTGGGTTCGTGGCCGAGTGGCTCTCGGCTTGGGTGGTCTCGGGTTCGGGATCGTCTGGGGTGATCACCGGTCAGATCTCGTTGGCCCCGCGCTTCTTGAGGTTGTTGCCGAGCGCGATGGGGTTCCAGATGCCGACCACCTTGTTCTTGGCAGTGGTGGCCCGGCCGCTTGCTCGGTCCGCGTTGCGCTTGTGCTCGGTGTACTTGGCCTTGCCGTCCGTACAGCCGCCCTGGGCCATCTCGGTGCCCCAGGCGGCGAGTTCGCGGTCGGATTCGGCGGACGCGGCCCACGCTTCGCGCAACCCGGTGACCAGGTCGGGGCCGCGGTCGAGTTTGTCGGTCTTGAGGCCGGCCAGGCCGGCGACCTGCTGGTCGCGCTGGGTGGCGGCCTGGGTGAGCGATGCGGCGCCGGCGGCGGGATTGCTGCAGTTCTGGATCTGCTGGACGGCCTGCGAGACGATCTGGCGCGACCCGGCGCTGACCTTGAGCAGTTCGTCGACGGCGGACGCCTGTCCGGCCGTGGGGTCGGCCTGCGGCGGCGGCTGCGGGGTGTCTTTCTTCTCCGGCGCGGCATTCGTGGCCGGCGCGGACGGCGCGCTGGTGGACGACGCCGCCGTGTCCGCCTTGTCCGCCTTGTCGTCGTCGCCGAACGCGCCGCCCGCGAACAGGGCGATCACGGCGATCACGACGATGCCGCCGACACCGGCGGCGATCAGCGGCGTCCGCGAGCGACCGGGAGGGCCTTCGTCTCGGTAGCCGCTGCCCGGGGCGGGGGTGTGCGGTGGAACGCCCGGGGGCGCGTATTGCGAGTACGGCTGCGGCGTGGGATAGCCGGGGGGCGCGGCGGGCGGGGCTTGGTGCGCCGGGGGTGCGTGGTGCGGTTGGTGCAGCCGGTGCGAGGTGTCGGCGGTCGGCTGCGGGGGGCCCGGATTCGGGCCGGCGCCGGGGCCGGGTTGCGGGGCGTCGCGGAACAGGTGCGCCGGGAAGGCCTGGGTCGCATCGGCGGGGTCGGCCGCGGGCGGGG
>NZ_WWJX01001045.1 GCF_009865215.1 Streptomyces sp. SID3343
GACTGCTCACGGGCCGCCGTCGGCCGCAACCACGCCCCGCCGACACTCGGCGCCACCATCGACATCACACCCGCGGCGAGCCGCCCCGCCGCCAACACCGCGGCCAACCGCTCCGCCGAGCCGGATATCGCTCCGGAACCCGCCACAACGCCCCCCGATCAACCGATCCACGCCCGCATCCGAAACCGGTCCATCGACCGGCGGCCCACACCGTAGCGGTGCCGCGCGCAGCGACCCCCGCACCCCCATCACGCGGGATACGGGGGCCGCGGTTTCCACCGAACCGGACGCGTTCAGTCGCGCAGCGCCCCGTCCGGCCGATACACCACCAGCCGGCGACCCTTGGCCACCCGCAACTGCGAAGCACCCGGCCGGACTTCGCCGTCCACCGCCAGTTCCGCGCCCTCCTGGATCTCGGAGATCCGCACCGTGCGCGCGGTCGACGCCTCGTACACCCGCGAGCGTCCGAGCGTGCCCGACAGCACCGCCGCCACCAGACGGGTGCGCGCCAACGGCCGCGACGCGTCCACGATCCGCACGTCCAACAGCCCGTCGGTCAGGTTCGGCCGATACGTCGGCGCGAACCCCTCCGGCGCGTACTCGCCGTTGCCCAGGAACAACAGCCACAGCGACCGCGGCCGCCCGTTCACGCGCATCTTCACCGGCCCCGCGTCACGCAGCACGCGGACCAGGCCGACCAGCATCGCCGGCCACTTGCCGATCTTGCCCTCCAGCTCTTCCCGAAAGCGCACCAGATCCGGGTACACGCCCAGCGAGAACGTGTTGAGGAACAACTCCGGGCCCATCTCCTGCCCGTCGTCGGAGAACGCGTGCGAGTGGTCGCGCTGCAACTCGGCCACGTCCACCGCCACCGCCTCGCCCGCCGACAGCGCCGCCACCGTGTCGTCGAGCCGGATCAACCCCAGGTCACCCGCGAAGTGGTTGAGCGTGCCCGCCGGGAACACCGCGAGCGGCATGTCGCGCTCCAGCGCGATCCGGGCCGCGCAGTTCACGCTGCCGTCGCCGCCCGCGACCCCCAACACCCGCGCCTGATCCGCGGCCTGGCCCAGCAACGCCACCAGGTCGCCGTCCGGGCCGCGCTCGACGATCTTGGCCCCGGGCAGCAACTCGCGCAGCCGCTGCGCGGTATCGCCCTCGGGCCCGGCGGAGGAGTTCACCACCACGACCAGGCCCTCGCCCTCGCCCAACGCCGGGACCGAGGTACGCGCGTGCGGCGCCTTCGCCGCCTCGGCCGGGCGAGTCGGCCACCACCGCAGCGTCACCAGGGCCAGCCCCGCGCCCATGGCCGCCCCGGCGAGCACGTCACCGGGGTAGTGCACCCCCGTGTACACGCGCGAGAACGCCACGCCGCCCGCCAACGCCCCCGCCGCGATCCCCAGCGGCCGCGACTCCAGCGCCACGCCCGTGGCGAACGCGGCGGCCGACGCGGCATGCCCGGAAGGGAACGACGTCGTCCACGGCTGCCGCTGCAACCGCCGCGACAGCGGCACCGCGTCGATCACCGGACGCGGCCGGCGCACCCAACTCTTGAGCACCACGTTGCTCACCGTGGACGCCAACGCGACCGCGCCCAGACCGCGCAACGCGGCCCGCCGCCCGCTCCGACCTCCCGACAGGGCCATTCCCGCCCCGGTCACCGCCCACAGACGCGAATGGTTGGCCGCGCGCGACAAGGCGGGCAATGCCTTGTTCGCCCACGGCACATGATGCGTCGCCACCCACGCGAATGCCGCCCGATCGGCGGCATGGATCTTTCCCATGGCGCCATCACTACCCGCTACCTTCACCACACACCACGACTCTCGTCACACCCGACCCACCCGGCGTGATCCGGGCAGGAAACCGCTCAGCGGGCAAACGCCGCCGACACCGCGTCCAACTCCTCGCGATACTCGATCCGTTCCAGCCACTCGTCCGGCCACCCGTCCATGCCGTACACGGCGCCGAGCATCGCGCCCGCCAACGCGGCGATCGAATCCGAGTCGCCGGACGTCGCCGCCGCCCGCGCGAGCGCCGACCGCGGGTCGTCCGCGTACAGCACCACGCACAGCACGGCGGTCGCCAACGCCTCCTCGGCGATCCACCCGGCCCCCGTAACCCGACACGGATCCGAGCGGCGGTCGCCTTCCGCCACGGCCTGGTCCAACCGGTCCAGGACGCCCAGACACTCGCCCCAACCACGCGCGGCGAACCCCTCCGGCGAGTCCGCGAACGGACCCCGCCACAGCTCGTCGCCCAACCAGTCGCCCCGATACACCTCGCACTGGGCCCGGGCGTGGTCGCGCAGATACGCGGGCAGGTCGGCGATCGCCACCCCGCCGCGCAGCGCGTGTACGGCCGCTGCGGTCAGGTCCGCCGCCGCCGTCGCGGTGGGATGCCCGTGCGTGATCGCCGACTGCAACTGCGCCGCCCCGCACCGCGTCGCCTCGTCGATCCCGTCGAGCAGACCCAGCGGGGTGACCCGCATGTTGGCCCCACATCCCTTGGAACCGCGCCGGGTGGCCTCGATCCAGGGCCGGCCCTTGGCCAGTTCCTCGCACGCCGACATGCACGTGTGCCCCGGCGCCCGAGTGTTGTCGGGCGAGTCCCACCACGTCAGGTACCGCTCGACGAGCCGCCGCCCGAACGTGTCCGGCCGCAACGCCCCGCCGTCCACGCGCGCGTCCAGCACGGCATGCGCGACCGCAAGTGCCATCTGGGTGTCGTCGGTGACCAACGCGGGCGTACCCACGAGGTCCAACGGCCCCGGCAGATCGTGGCGGCGCACGATCTCCGCGTAGCTCAAAAACTCGGTCGGCGCCCCCAATGCGTCTCCGTAGGCCAATCCGAACATGCTGCCGCGCACCCGCTCCGCGTTGTCGACCGTCATCGCGTACCCCCTCCGTGCCAAAGGCACAGCCTGCCGGCTGCGGGGCGATGCGTGCGGGCATGGGCGGCTCCTCGGGGGCACCCCGGGGACACCTCGTGCACTGTCGGTAGGAGCAACCTCACGCGGCGTCGGCGCCTGATCCGGCATCGGCGGGGGATTCGACGCCCCGTCGGATCCGACGCCGGCGCGGGAAGCAAACGACGCCGACCCCCGTGCGGCCCCTTGACGCCCCCGAGTGTGCGGCGACACACTCCAGCTACCAGCCGGTAACAAATCTCGACGCCCGGGGGCAGACCCACCCATGACCGCTTTCTCCCTCGCCCTGACCGACGACCAGGAAACCGTCCGCGACTGGGTACACACTTTCGCCGCCGACGTCCTGCGCCCCGCCGCCGCCGAATGGGACGAACGCGAGGAGACCCCCTGGCCGATCATCCAGGAGGCCGCCAAGATCGGCCTGTACTCGCTCGACTTCTTCACCACCCAGGCGTTCGACACCACCGGCCTGGGCATCCCGCTGATCATGGAGGAGCTCTTCTGGGGCGACGCCGGTCTGGGCCTGGCGCTCACCGGCACCACGCTCGCCGCCGCGGGCCTGGTCGCCAACGGCACCCAGGAGCAACTGTTCGAGTGGGCGCCGCAGATGTTCGGCACTCCCGAGGACGTCCGCGTCGCCGCGTTCTGCTCGTCCGAGCCCAACGCCGGCTCCGACGTCGGGGCCATGCGCACCCGGGCCGCCTTCGACGAAGCCACCGGAGACTGGGTGCTCAACGGCGTCAAGACGTGGGCCACCAACGGCGGCATCGCCCACATCCACGTCGTGGTCGCCACCGTCGACCCCTCGCTCGGCTCGCGCGGCCAGGCCAGTTTCGTGATCCCGCCGAACACGCCCGGCCTGTCCCAGGGCCAAAAGTTCAAGAAGCACGGCATCCGCGCGTCGCACACCGCCGAGGTCGTGCTGGACAACGTGCGCGTCCCCGGCAGTTGCCTGTTGGGCGGCAAGGACAAGCTCGACGAGCGCATCGCCCGCGCCAAGTCCGGCTCGTCGGGCCGCGGCAACGCCGCGATGGCCACGTTCGAGTCGTCCCGCCCGGCGGTCGCGGCCCAGGCGGTCGGCATCGCGCGGGCCGCGTACGAGGTCGCCCTCGACTACGCGCAGACCCGCGAACAATTCGGCCGCCCCATCATCGACAACCAGGGCGTCGCCTTCACCATCGCCGACATGCGCACCCGCATCGACGCGGCCCGCCTGCTCACGTGGCGCGCGTCGTGGATGGCCGCGAACCAACAGCCCTTCAAGGCGGCCGAGGGCTCGATGTCCAAGCTCTACGCCGGCGAAACCGCCAAATGGGTCACCGCCGCCGCGATGCAGATCCTCGGCGGCAACGGCTACACCCGCGAATACCCGGTCGAACGCATGCACCGCGACAGCGCCATCTACACCATCTTCGAAGGCACCAGCGAAATCCAACGCCTGGTCATCGCCCGCACGTTGTCGAACGTCCCGATCCGCTGACCCGACGCCGCCGGCCCGGGCGCGCCGACGGTGGCGTCGGCCACCTACCGCGCGGCCCCGGGCGGCGGGGCCGATGCCTGGCCC
>NZ_WWJX01001046.1 GCF_009865215.1 Streptomyces sp. SID3343
GAATGATTGAGTTACCTGCGTAGCGTGAGCCGCATGAACAAGCGTTACGCGCTGTGGAGCTATGCCTTGGGCGCCACCGTGGCTCGTATGGGTGACGAGATGTCGGGGCCGGCGCTGCTGTTGGCGGGGTTGGCGGCCACCGGATCGGCCGCTGCGGCGTCGTCGTTGCTGGCCGGGATCACCGTTTCGGCTGCCATCGGTGGCCCCGTCTTCGGCGTTTTGCTCGACCGGTCGGCCGCACCGGGGCGGCTGTTGGCCTGGGCGCTCGCGGGGTACGCGGTCGCGCTCACGGTCATTCTGGTGAGCCTGGGGCGCGTGCCGGTCGCGGTCACGGTGTTGATCGCGGTGTGCGCGGGCCTGCTGGGGCCCGCCCTGTCCGGCGGATGGACCTCGCAGGTGCCCCGCGTCGTCGGCTCCGCCGAGCGCCTGCCCCGCGCCAACGCCCTCGACGCGATGACGTTCAACCTCGCGAGTCTGGTCGGCCCGGCGCTGGCGGGCATCGTCGCGGGATTGGCCGGGGCGCCGACGGGCGTGGTCGTGGCGACCGCGTTGATTTGCCTCGCCCTGCCCTCGGCGTTGATGCTGCCCGTCGCGCGGATGCCGCAGGAGCCGTCGGTGCGGTCGTCGAGATCGGCGCCGACCACGTCGGTCTCGGCCGACCTCGCCGACGGCTTCCGCGCCATCGCGCGGTCTCGGCCCTTGGCCCGTGCGACCACGACGTCGGTCGTCTCGTGTGCGGGGCAGGGGGTGCTGATCGCGTGCGTTCCGTTGCTCGGTGAGCAGGTTCTCGGCGCGGCCGACCGCGGCGCGTTTCTGCTTTCCGGTCTCGCCGCCGCCGCGCTCGCGGCCAATGTGCTGCTCTCGCGCCGCCCTACGCCGATCCGCCCGGACACCGTCGTCCGGGGCAGCACGGTCGTCCTCGCGATCGCACTTCTGCTCGCGGCGACTCGGCAACCGGTGCTGCTCGTCGCCGCGATGGTGATCGCCGGGCTGGGGGAGGGGCCGCAACTCACCGCGCTCTTCGCGGTGCGCCACCGGGAGGCGCCGCAGCACCTACGGGGACGGATCTTCACAACGGGTGCCAGCTTGAAGATCACCGGGTTCAGCGTGGGCGCGGGGATCGCCGGGCCGATCGCCGGCAGGTCGTTGTCCGGGGCGCTGGTGGCGGGAGCGGGGATCCAGGCGCTCGCCTGGCTGAGTTCCGTCCGGTTCGGCCGGCCGGGCGGCTCGTCGGGGCGGGAGCGATCGTCGCGACGAGAGCAGTCGCCGAGGTGGCCTCGGGCCCGATCACGGCGGCTGGTGCCGGCGCGTTCGCGGACGCGGTAGGGGCCACCGACAGCGCCGGGCAGGTCGGCCCGTGACTGGCCGGCGCCGCCCGTCCGGCCGCCCGTTCTCCCTTTCTCCCGTTTGCCTGCCCGTCTGCCCGTTTGCCTGTTTGTCCGTTCTCCCGTTTGCCCGTCTGCCGGCAACGGCTCTGTCACATCCGAATTCGCTCCCGCGAGGCCGACCTGATCACCCCCGACCGCCGAGCCGCGGGCCGGCCATGTGGACGCGGCCCCGACCCGGGCACTCGGGCACTCGTCGACGTCACCGCCATCACCGCCATCACCGTCCGGGTCCTCCGCCGCGCCCGGTCGGCGTGCTTCGAGTCCGCTCGCGTCCGGCATCGAAGGACGCGATGTCGGCGGGGTGTGCGAATGTGCCGTTACCGCTTGGCCTTTCCCGAAAGCTCGTCCGCCGAGCGCACTTTGCCGGCCGCACTTGGCCGGCCGCCGGCCGCCCGGCATTGCCGGCGCGGATGCCGCGACATCCCTACCTCGATCGGGTGGCCTTGCCGGCGCGTCGTGTTCGGACGCATCCGTTCGTTTAGTAATGTTCGGCGGCATGAGTACCTCTGCTCCCGTGGAGCGGGAGAAACTAATCACGGCGATGGCGCCGGAACTGCGCCGCCAGCTCAAGATTCGTGCCTCCGAACGGGATCTCGCCCTCCAGGAAGCGGCGGAACAGGCGATCCGGGACTGGTTGGCGGCTCCCGGGCATCGCCCGGTCGAGATCAAGCCCGACATGCACCGCCCCTGGGGGACCTATCTCCCCGTCGGCATGCCCACCGCCTTCAAGGACGCCTGCAACGAGCGTGGCGTCACCTACATCCAAGGCCTCGCACAAGCGGTTTCGTGCTGGATAGAGGGGCTGACGCCCGCAACGGCGGCGATACGGCAGCCGGTTCTGCGCGTCATGGTGTGCAACCAAAAGGGCGGAGTCGGCAAGACGTTCCTGTCCGGGGGACTCGCGCAGGGGCTCGCCGAGATGGGACTTCGAGTGCTGCTGGTCGACTACGACCCGCAGGGCCACCTGACTCAGGGCATGGGCCTGGAGTTGATCGACGAGGACGACATCTCCCTCCTCGACCACATGACGGGTCAGGCCAAGGGCCACGACCTGCGCGAACTCCTCGTGACCCTGCCCCAATCGCGCTTCGGCGGACGGCTCGACGTACTGCCGGCGTGCATCGACGCCTATCTCGCCGACGCGCTCCTGGGCCAGGTCCGGGTCAGTCACACCTCGGTCGAGCGGGCTCTCGCACCGATAGAGGTCGACTACGACGCGGTCGTGTTCGACGGGCCGCCCTCGCTCGGCATGGCACTGGACGCCGCCCTGTACTACTGCCGGCGGCGCGAAGTGGAACGCGCCCAGCGTTCGGGTGTGCTCATCCCCGTCAACGCCGACATCTACAGCTACAACGCGTACAAGATGCTGCGCCGACAGATCGACGATCTCGCCGTCGACGCCGACGCCGACATCGACTACCTGGGACTGGTGCTCAACGAGTACGACTCCCGGCAGGGGCAGGTCGTCCAGCGCAGCCACAACAGTTGGCTGGAGTTCGTCGACCCGGGAGTGCTCGTGGTCATCAAGGCCCTCAAGGAACCGAAGGAGGCCGCCGCCGCGAAGACGCCGCTTCTCGAATACGCGCCGTCCTCCGAACACGCCACCGTCATGCGCGAAATCGCCAAGGAGGTCGCCGCGTGAGCGCCGCCCGTAAAGACCTCTCGCCCGGATTCAGCGCCGACGACGACTCGACGGTCACGCGCGCGCAGTTGCGTCAGCGCAAGATCGACCGGCTGCGCTCCAGCCAGGCGGCCGACGGCGCGACCACCGCCGCCGAGATTGCCGAAGTGCTCGCCGCTCGCGAACCGACCACCGTGGTCAAGCAGTCCGAACGACTGGAGTTCCGCCGCGCGTCCGCCACAGCGGACCCCGAGGAGCAACTCCGGCACTACGAACGCACCATCGGCGATGCCCAAACCGCGGTCCAGGGCATGCTCCAGGCCGCGCACGAACAATGGGTGCTCGTCGCCGGCCAGGCCCTGCGCGAGGTGCGCGACGGTCGCCTGTTCACCCATGCCGGGCACGAGAGCTTCGATGGCTACGTCCAGGCGCGCTGGAACATCCAACGCGCGCACGCCTACCGGCTCATCGACGCTCTCCCGGTGGTGCGGGCGTTGGCCGGCACGGTGCGAAACGAACTCAAGGAACGCCAGATGCGGGCCTTGGTCCCGGTCGGCCGCAAGTTCGGGGACCAGGCCGTGCGCGACGTCTGGGCAGAGGCGGAGCGGCGCGGTCGTACCTCGGGCGCGGGCCTGGAGGAGATCGCGGGCATCCTGGGCTACGGCGAGCCTCTTGTCGAGCCGGCGGCGCAGACCTCCGCGACGGCCGTGGTGCCGTCGCCGAGGCGGGATTCGGTCGCGGTGCTGCGCCGGGCCTGGAGCCAGTTCGACGCGCGGACCATTCGCGAGGCGGCCGGGCAGGATCCGGACGAGGTGCGGCGAATCGTGGCGGAACTACGCGGTGTGCTGGATGAGGTCGAAGTACATCTTGGGCCTGTGCTGGTGCCCGTGGACGGGTCCGGGGGAAGAGGAGCGGCCGGCAAGAGCTCGGGCGGGAGTGGTTCGGCGTCGGACGACACGGGATCCGGCGTCTCCCAAAGCGTTCCTCAACGTGTCGCCCAACGTGTCTCCCAACTGGGAGACACACCGCAGTCCGTTTAAGGGGCCGAGGGAACGACAGGTCTCTGTAGTGCTGTCTCGTAGTGGTGTCTCCCAATTGGGAGACACCCGACGACCGCGATGGCAGGGCAACACGTTCACCGTCGGCATGTTCACCACTGGCACGTTCGAGCAGGACCGGGGCCGTACGCAGGTCATCGGGGGAGAGGATCACGGATGCCGGACATAGGACACTGGGACTGGTCGCGTCACTGGCCCTACCTCGCGGGGCTGGTTGTAATCCTCGCGGCCGTGATCCTGGTCGAACGCGCCAGACGCCGTGCCGTCGCCGAACGGGCCCGCGTCGCAGCGCTGCCCGAGGACGAACGGCAGGCCCTTGCTGCGGACCGGTCGGTCATTCGGGATCGGCGCGGGCGTCGGATCGAGGACATACTGACCGCCGCGGTGGCAGCCGCGGCGGCCGGCCTTTCGGCGACGCAACTCGGCAAGTTCGGTCGCGACGTGATGGGCCTGGAGGGGCCCTGGGCATATCTGCCCTTCGTGGCGCTGGACTTCGCGGCGGTCGTATGCGCACTCAGGGCCCGGCGCCGGGCTTCCCGGGGTGCGGCCGCGGGGTTGTCCGGAGCGTTGGTGTGGGTGCTCGCGTTGTTGTCGGCGTCGATGTCGGCGAGCGAGGGCGGCAGCCTCGGCGAGGCGTTCGCGCTCGGTATCTGGGCACCGATCGCCGCCGTTCTGTGGGAACTGGGCTTGGCCGAGGAGCGGCACGCCCGTACCGAGCGGGCCGACCGTAGGGTCGGGTGGATTCGCTGGCTGCATCCGATCGAACGTGTCCTGGTACTGGCCGAGTTGGCTGCCGACGAGCACCTCGGTGCGGCCGACGCCACCGAACGAGTCCGCGAGCGCCGTACGGCCCGGGCCCTGTACCGGCTGCGCCAGACCACCGGAACCCGTGACACGGTGCATGAGGACGCCCGCTCCTCGTCGCGTTCCAAGGCGCGGGCCGACCGTCGCTATCGTCGAGCCGAGGCCTTCGCGCAACGGACGGCGGCCCGGGTACGACTGGCCGATCCGGAGATCGAAGACGCGGTGATGCCGCAACTGCGTGTACTGGTGGAGGTGAGTCGGCTCGCCAACACCGACTGGTCACACGCGGGCGCTGCGGGGCCGTGGCGACACACGGGCGGAGCCGCGGCTCGCCCGGTCGGGCGCGATGCGTCGGCGCGGCTCGGGGTGCCGATCCACGACCACGACGAGTCCGTCCGCGCGGAGTCGGCGGTTCGCGCGGAGTCGGCGGTTCGGGCGGAATTGGCGGATCGGGCGGAAACGACGCCCCGCGCGGAATCGGCGGATCGGGCCGAGGACGCTGTGCGGGCCGCGGAAGCCGTTCGGGCCGAGGCGCAAGTACGTCGCCAGGCGCTCGCCCACCACGAGGATCAGGCTCGCCTTCACGAGGCGGTGACGATGGCGGTGGCTGCGTCTCGGACCGACAGTGCCGGCCACCTCCAGCAAACGACGGCCTCGCAGTCGGGCGACCCGGTACATCCGGCAGGATCGACCCGGCCACCGACAGACGCCGACTCGACGGCAACGGGCCGGCGACACAACACGGTGCCCGCACCGGTGCCCGCACCGGTGCCCGGTCCGGTGCGCGTGTCGCTGCCGCCCGCCAACGTCGGCGCCGGCTCGGCGGCGGTTTCGGACGCGAGGTTCGTGTCGCCTCCGGAGGCGGATGCCGTGTCGCAACCGCAACACGCCACAACTGCCCACCAGCCAACGCACCGTGACACGCATCCGACCACGCTCGCCGACCCGTCGGCCGGGTCGCCGCACGAGCATGCCATCGGACGGGACACTCCGGCCTTCGCCCCTCACGACACCGACGCGACGGCCTTCGCCCCTCACGACACCGTCGTCCCGACGCGACCCACCATGGTCGTCTCGCTCGCCGACGCGACCACCCATCACCCCGAAGCGCCCCGGCCGGCCAACCCCCAGACGGCACAGGTCCCAGCCCCCCGGGACGAGGCGCCCCCTCACCCGACAGCCACCGAGACGGCCGATCCCCGCTCGCCTCGCGACACCGCCGCCCGGTTCGAGTCGCCGCCGACACCCACCGCCGCGCCGGAGCCCACCCACACCGCCGACTCGACGCCGCCCGACCCGTCACCGACACCACCGCGCGGGCACGCCCTCCGTCGCGAAGGCCGCAGCGTCGACGGTGCGTCGCTCACCGACGCCGCACGCAAGGACCCACGCATCCTGGCGCTGGTCGCGCTCCTCGCCGACGACGCCGACATCAGCGGAGCCGAAGTGGGCCGCCGACTGGACGTGAGCGAACGCACCGGCGAGCGCCTCTTGGACTACGCCAAAGAAGAACTCGCCGCCCGCCGCCACCACGCCGATTCCCCGGAACTGGCCGACCTCGTGACCTGACGGCCTGAAACGTCGGCCGGAACATCGGCGCCAAGGGACAAGGGCAATACCGCCGAACACGCGGGCAGGCGTGACGTGTGCTTCTACCTGTACCACCTGCGGTGTCCACGCCGAGGCCGCGGCCCTCGTCTCGCCGTCCCGTGACTCGGGTTCCTCGCCGCACCCGCCGCGTCATCCGCGACTCCCGCGTCCGTCCGCCTCCGTCCGCCGCGTCTGTCACTCGGCTGCTCTGCCCTTGCCGTCCGTTCGGTTCGTACCTTCGGGTTCGACTTGGCCTCGACGTTCTCTCGGCAGGCGCGAGAGGCTGGGCGTATGACGCGCCTTCACGCTCCCTTCGGTGACTGGGATCCCGCGCCCCTCCGCGAAGTTGCCGCGCTCTTCTCCGGCTCGGACTGTCCCTGGTGGATCGCCGGAGGCATCGCGATCGAACTTGCGGTGGGGCGGCGGTGGCGGAGCCATGGTGACATCGACGTCCTGCTGCTTCGGCGGGACCAACTCGCGGCGCAGCGGGCCTTGGCGGGTTGGCAGTGGTGGGCCGCCGATCCGCCCGGGAGCCTGCGCCCGTGGGCGCCAGGGGAGGTCTTGCCCGTCGGCATCCACGACATCTGGTGCCGCCCCGGACCGGGTGACCCGTGGCGTATTCAGATCATGTTGGACGAGTCCGAGGGCGTGGAGTGGGTATCCCGCCGCGATTCACGGATGCGCAGGCCGCTCGACACACTGGGCGCGACCTCCGCCGACGGCATTCCGTACCTGGTTCCGGACGTGCAACTCTTCTACAAGGCTCAGGATTTCCGCCCCAAAGACGAAGCGGACCTCACGGCGGTACTGCCCGTACTCACCAAGCCCCAACGGCGTCGGCTCGCGGCTGCCATCGGTCGGACGTACGGCCCGCACCCCTGGCTCGAACGACTCCGGGCGTGACCCCACGGTCCCGGCCACGTGGCTTCCCCGCCGCTGCCCACCGACTCAATGACCACCCGGCGTCCACCCTCCGCTCGCGACCGGGCTGCAACCCAACCCCAAGTGCACTCTCAGGAGCCCGAGAGACGAGCCCCGAGGCGAGCGCCAAGCGGTTGTGCTTCCGTCCCGATCTCTTCATGAACGCGACCTCCGGGTAAGCCGTCGACGGCCCATCGAGCAGGGGGCTCGGTGTGGCCCGAAGGTGTCGATCGAAGAAGATCGAAGAAGGCGTCCAAGTAGGTCCGATCGACGGCGACGGCGCGAAGACCGCTCAACGGGCCGTACTCGGGGACCGGCGACCTCCCGAGGCGGCTGATCGCGGACGCCGGATCCGTCCGGAATCCACGGCATGTCGTCGAACGACGGATAGCCGCCGCCCGCCACATCGAGCCGGCGCTTCCAGCCGGTGAGGCCGGCCCACGTGGCATCCCGGTTGCCGTGGCCGTCCGTTCCCGGAGCGAGGCTGTTGCGGCGCCGAGGAGCAGTATTCGATCCGCCCGTCGGGAACTCCACCGCGCCTCGTAGGTGTGGTGGACCGCGGCCACGACGTATCCGCGCGAGGCCGACTGTTCGCCGGACGCGGTCAGTCGGCGCACCGACACTTCGAGTCGACGCGGCTCGGCAGGCCGAGTGCGCCAGGGATCGGCACGACTCCTGTCCACCAGGTGCAGCGTGGTGATGCCAAAAAAGGTCGGCTCTCCGGTCGGCTTCGGGACATCAGGAGCGCGGCGGTGCGGCACCGCGTCGCACCGCGTCCAAGAATGATCCTCGACGTGAGCGTCCACGTAGCCGGATACTCACCCTTCGGCAGCATCCCCCGGGTATCTCCCCGGTATCCCTCCGGCAGCCTTCCGCAGGCGGAGAGAAGCATCCCCAAAGCGGCCATCCAGTGCCGACCGATCCTCGATGCGGCCGCGGCCTCCCCGCTAGCGCCGATGCGCGCGTGCGAGGAGGCCGGACCGCTCGGCTGGGATGGCCCTGGTGGACGCCGGCAGGGGTATCAACGCCAGGCGTAGGGCCGAGTCATGATCTCCATGTTGTGGCCGTCCGGGTCGACGAAGTACGCGCCGCGGCCGCCGAAGAGGTGGTTGATCCGGCCGGGGTCGCTGAGATGGGGGTCGGCGTAGTACATGACCCGGATCGCCTGCAGACGGTCGATCATGGCGTCGAACCGGTCGTCGGGCACGAGGAACGCATAGTGCTGTGACTGGATCGGTTCGTCGCGCTTCTCGTAGTAGTCGAGCGTCACACCGTTGCCGAGGTCGACGGGAAGGAAGGGCCCCGCCGGCGGGCCGACTTGCAAACCCAGGATCTCGGCGATGAACTCGGCCGACACCTGCCGGTCCGTGGCGTAGATGTTGGTGTGGTTGAGCTCGACGCTTGTGCTGGGTCGTTGATGCTGGTCGTGCGGCATCCGGGATTGGCCTCTCCGAGTCTTGGGTTTTTCCTGGGTGCGGCGCCGCGTGAAGGCACCGGAAAGGAAGACAAAGAGAGGGGAGGGCGGGCCTCTCGCCCGGGTGGTACTCAGGGGGAGGCCGGGGGCCTCACTCGTGTATGGCTCAAGGCCGACCCGGCAGTCACCTGGCCGACCTTATTGCCCCGTCGGAGGCCGAGGCAACGCCCGATGGCTCCCGCCCGTCCGAGAAGTGGGCGACGGTGTACTGCCGCAGCGGCCCGAAGCGAGCCTCGATCGGGCGGGCCCAAGGGGCGTTCGTCGGCGTGAAACACCACTCGACCGGGTTTGCACAACCCGGCGGACCTCCGGACACCGCCCTAACGCCCCGCCCTAACGCCCCGCCAACTCCTCTGCCAGGGACAATAGTTCCGACAGTCCGAGCGAAGGCTCGGTGGAGCCGGGAAGCGGTACATGTAGGCGGTCGGTCCAGCGGGTGGGGACGGCCGGAAGCCCGTACACGGCGCCCGCGAGGCCGCCCGTGACCGCGGCCACGGTGTCGGTGTCGCCGCCGAGGTCGACGGCGGCGCGGAGGGCGTCCTCGAAGGTACGGGTCGTGCGCAGCGCCCAGAGCGCCGATCCCAGGCACGGCCACACGGCACCGTTGAACTCGGTGGCGTCGTCGGGATGCCATTTCGGGTCCAGAACGGTGGTGTAGCGGTCGCGGTGGTCGGGGTGTACCTCGCTCAGCGTGTCCCCGACGGCCTCCAGGGGATCGGCGCCGGTCAGCGCGATCCGGATCAACTCGTGGAATACGGCGGTGCCCTCCCACGCCGCCCGGTCGCCGTGGGTCAGCGCGGCGATCCGGCGGGCTGCGGCCATGGTCGCCTCGCGGCCGTCACGGGCGAAGAATACGGCCGACGTCGTGGCGCGCATGAGCGAGCCGTTGCCGGCCGCGAACCTGTTGGTCCGAAAATGAAGCGCCGCGGCGAGGTCCCAGGGCATGCCGTTGGTGAGGACGCTTTCGGTTTGCAGGCCGATGTCCTTGGGGTTCGACGTCGCCCACCGTTGAAACCGGGCGAACATGTCGGGCAGGTCCAACCCGCCCCGTTCCACGAGGGACCGGCCGACCAGCACCGCCATCTGGGTGTCGTCGGTGGCCTCGCCCGATTCCCAGCCACGCCCGCCGCACATCTCCGACGCGATGCCGGGGTCGGCCCGGGCGAGGCCGGGCGAAGAGGCCGGGAAACGGGCGGAAAACTCACCGGCGGCACCGAACTCGAACGGAGCACCCAACGCATCGCCCACCGCCGAGCCGACGACGGCGCCTGCGACACGCTGCATACGAAGGTCCATTGGGGCAGGGTAGTGCCGCCGACCACGCCGCGAGCGCCCGACCCGATGCGAATGCCTCAACGGAAGGCCCAAGCGGAAGACCAAGCGAAAGACCCACGCGAACGACCTAAGCGAAAGACCCAAGCGAAAGACTCACGCGAAACTACCGAGCGCAACGACCAACTGAGCGCCTGCCGCTACTCCAATCCCTTCTTACCCGGCGTCCAGAAGGGCTTGGTCAGCACCGAGCGGCGCGGCCATCCGCGATCGACCACCAAGTGTTCACGGATCAGCTGCACCGTCCGCGCCTCGCCCGCCACGTACGCGACGCCCGGCTCGGTCGGCAGGTCCAAACCGCGTACGGCGTCGACCAGTACGGCCGATGCGGCGGCCGAGGCCGTACCGCGCAAGGGGAATACCAGATCGGTGCCCCGAGCGAGCGGCAACCGGTCCTCGGGCGTCGCGGTTTCCACGGCCCCGTACACGGCGGCCTCCGCAGGCAGCGCCGCGAGCATCGCGCCGATCGCCACCGCGGCGGTCTCCTCGCCGGCGAACACGTGGTACGGCGCGTCCGCGCGCAGCGTGAACTTGCCTTCGGGTTTGCCGAATCGGACCTCCTGACCAACCGTCAGGTCGCGACCCCAACGAGCGCCCGGGCCCTCACCGTGGTCCATGACGCACAGGTCCATTTCACCGGCGTCCGGGTCGTACCGCCACACCGAGTACGTGCGCAGCAGGTCGCCGGGTCGTATCCACATCCGCGGCGACAGCAGGTCGCCGACGTGTATCCGCACCTGCTGCCCCGGAAGCCAACCGAGCCCACGGACGGCCTCGCCGCCGATCCGTGCGCGGCGCATCCGCGGCGTGATCGACTCGATCTCGATCACGGTACCGGTGACGAACAACCGGTCGAGGAACCGGCGGCCTACGCCGGTCGAGCGTTGGGTCGTACTCATCGGACGATCTCCTCCATACGTCGACTGTTTCGCACCTGCCTCGCCGTGCCGGCCCAGGTTGGTTGCCGGCGCGAGGTGGTGCCTGTGCGAGGTGGTGCCTGCGCAAAGTGGTGCCTGCGCAAGGGAGCACCGGCTCAGCGTTTGTGTTTGCGTTCGCGGTCCACTGCCTTGAGCTCCCGCCGCGCGTCCTCCAGGACCGCGCGCACCCGCTCGACGACCGCCGGATCGCCGTGCGCGCGAACGATCGTGGCCACTGCCGCCTTGATCAGGCGCAGCGCCGGGGCAACGATCTCGGCCGCGTTCGGGTCGCGCAGCAGGCCCCATTCGCCGCGTACGGTCGCGCGGGCCCAGATTTCCTCGATCTCGTGCGCATGCGTGGCCACCTCAAGGCGGCCCGCGTCCGTGATGTGGAAGACCTTGCGCCCTCCGTCGACTTCGTGCAGCGCGAGCTGCTCGTCCTCGACCTGTTGCAGGGTGGGGTATATCGCGCCGGCACTTGCCTGGTAGGCCCCGGCGAAACGAGCTTCCAGGCGCGTCATCAACTCGTAGCCATGACCCGGCTGGTCGGCGATCAGGGCAAGCAGTGCGATGCGGAGCTCGCCGGGGGCGAAGAATCGCCCGGTCCCGGTCGAACCGCCGACGCCCCTCCGACTGCCGTGGCCATGCCCACGCCGTGTGTTCATGCTCGAAAGATATGTCGTACGACATATCTTCCGCAAGGCTGAGCGCCAGTCTCAAGGTCCTCCGGAGGCACGCAACGATGTTGCGGCGTAGTCCTGTTGCCCGTCGTCTGGTGACGAGTGCCGCGAGCGCGGCGATGTCGTTCGACGACTGCCGGTCGACGAGATCTCGTGACCGAGAACCGGACCAGGCGGCGCGAAGGCGAGAGCGCGCCGACGACGTCGCGGTGCCGCGTACGGTCGGTTTCCGGCTCGGGAGCACTGGCCTGGACCCGACGCCGCGCGCGGCCGGCGGGTCGGCGCGTTGCGGCGGGAGAGCGGTCCACGATGGGAGCGATCTTGTTGAACGGCATGGCGAACAGGTCGATGCAACACGAACGCGAGTCGTGCGGAGGGCGCCAAGGTATCCAGGACCACGAGCATCGCGGGTCCCACGGAATCGGTTCGGAGCGCCTCGTGTTCGGGGTCGACGCCGTCTGGGGGCCGACGATGGGGTCGGGCACGTATACGTCGAGCGTGTCTTCTCGCCGGGACTTGCGCGCACGGAGCATGTCCAGGCAGACCCGGCTCACGACGGTGGTAAGCCGGCCGCTCAGGTTCTCGATGCCGGTTGTATCGGACCGATCGAGCCTGAACCAGGCCTCCTGTACGGCGTCCTCCGCCTCGCTGACCGAGCCGAGCATCCGGTAGGCGACTGCCCGCGGGTGCGTGCTCTCGGTGGCGGCGGCCGGCGCGGGGCGGCGCCGTGGCACGTCGAGGACTCTTGGGCCGGGTCCACCGCTGAACCGTTTCGGTAGTGCCTGCCGGGGCGGCATCGGTCGCGGTTCGGGCGCGCCGAACCGTGCTCAAGCGTCGTGTTGGGCGGCCACGAGGTGTTCGCCGGCGGGGGTCCGGTAGTACAGGACCGAGCGGCCCGTGCGCCGGCGTTGGATCAGATGAGCGTCCAGGAGGACCTTGAGATGGCGTCCCACCGACCCCAGGCCCTGGCCGGTGAGCGCGACCAACTGTGTGGTGCTCTTGGGGGTGTCGAGGAGGACGAGTACCCCCGCGCGAGCCGGCCCCAGGAGCGTACCCAGAGCCGCCGGTACGGGAGTTCGTCCCGCTTCGGCGAGGGTGCCCGAGCACGGGTAGACCAGCGCGTAGCGGTGCGGCGCGTCCCAGCACGCCCACGCCTGATAGGGGGTGACGGGAACGAACATCAGCCGTGCGGCGCACAGGTCGCGCGGCGGATAGTCGTACGTGTTGATCTGGAGCCGGCTCTTCCCGAGCCAGCGCATCCCCGGTCGCATGTCGTCGACGGCCGCGGCCCAGCCGCCTCGGCTCAGCCGGGCCGTACGCGCGACGATGTCGGCCTCGATGATCCGTCGGCGTCGCGGCCAATAGGGGAGTACCGCGTACGTCCAAACCCACTCCAGCAGATCGGCGGTACGGGCCGGCAGGTCGGAGCGGCGCAGTGCCCCGGGCAGGGGGCCGCCCAGCGAAACGGTCAGGTCGGCGCGAGCGGTCTCGGGAGGCGTATCGCGGATCCCGGACACCTCCTGCGCGAAGGAGAGTTCGTCTTCGCCGGTGGGGCTGGGGGTGGGGGTGAGGAAGTCGGCGTTCCAATGGGTGCCCAAGGCGGCGCGGATGAGCAGCGCCGTGATCGGGTCGTCGGCCTGACGGCGCCGGTAGGCGGGCAAGTGGGCATCGAGCCAAGTGCGTTCGCCCGGGTGGGCGGCGGTTCCGTGTTCCAGGGTCTTCAGGCTTGCGGTGGCCTCGGCGAGGGGGGAGATCACGAAGCGACTGCCGGCGAGGGTATCCGCGTGGACCTGCCACCAGCCCATGGTCGCCCTTCCCCGTCGAGCGGCTCCCGAGCCGCGATCCGGAGTGATCCGAAGTCTCGATCCGCAAGTCTCGGATCCCGGTCTCGACTCCCAGTCTCGATCCAAGCCCGAGCCGCGATCCCGACTCGCGAACGCAAGTCGTGATCTGGACTGCGGCTCCGATCGCGATCCGCAGTTGTGCTCCCAACCGTTGGTCCCGAGGTGCGATCCCGGACCGCAATGCCGGACTCGCCATCCGAGTCGTAACCCGTGCCACGCCCCCGAGTTGCGGCGCTGACTTGCGGCCTCAAGCAGTTGCGGCCCCGAGTCGCGATTCCGGACCGCGTCCCCGACCACCCGACCACCCGACCACCGACCGCGCCCCCGCGATCCCTGGTGGTGGTGCGCCCCGTTGGTTGTTTTCGTCGTACTGCGAAACAGTAACGTTCCCGTCGTGGAGGCGCCGAGACTCCGTACATGCGCAGCTACCGAGGGCTTTTTCGGACGCCCGAGTTCACGCCGTTCTTTCTGACCGCCTCCGTGCAGGTGGCCGCGTCCACGGTGAGCGGGTTGGCGATGGCCACGCTCGTCTACTCGTCGACCGGTTCACCGCTGCTCGCCGCGCTAGCCATGTTCGGCCCCTCCCTGGCTCAGGTGGTCGGTGCCATGACGCTGCTCTCGGCGGCCGACCGCTTGCCGCCGCGGGCCGCGACGACAGGCATGGCGTTGCTGTTCGGTGTGGCTACCGCAGCGCTGGCGGTGCCCGGTCTGCCGGTGTGGGCGGCGTTCGTGATTCTGTTGGGCGAGGGGCTGGTCGCCTCGCTGGGTGGGGGAGTTCGTTACGGGTTGCTCAACGAGATCCTGTCGCGGGACGGGTACCTGGTTGGTCGGTCGTTGCTCAACATGTCCGTCGGCGGCATGCAGATCTGTGGGTTCGCGGTCGGCGGTGTGCTGGTGAACGGACTGACCGCGCGCGGGACGTTGCTCGTGGGTGCGGGCCTGTACTTCGCGGCGGCGGCGGTCGCCCGCTTCGGTCTCGGTGCCCGGCCGCCGCGTGCCGCCGGGCGCCCTTCGGTGGGCGAGACGCGACGTACCAACGCCTTGCTGTGGTCGGTCACGGCTCGCCGCTACGTGTACATCGGCCTGTGGGTGCCCAACGGACTGATCGTCGGGTGCGAGTCGCTCTACGTCGCGTACGCGCCGCACCACGCGGGACTGCTCTTCGCGTGCAGCGCGGCGGGGATGTTGCTCGGGGACGTCGTGATCGGGCGGTTCGTGTCGCGACGCCGGCGAGCGCGGCTCGCCACGCCGTTGGGGTTGCTGCTCGCGGTTCCCTACCTCGTCTTCGCGGTGCGGCCGCCGTTGGCCATAGCGGTGGTGGCGGTGGCGTCGGCGTGCATCGGCTACTCGGCTTCGCTCGTTCTTCAGGAACGCCTGATGGCCTTGACACCTGAGGAGTTGAGCGGGCACGCGCTCGGGCTGCACACCTCCGGGATGCTCACCATGCAGGGCGTGGGCGCGGCCGTCGCGGGTGGCGTGGCGCAGTGGACCTCGCCCGCGACGGCGATGGCGGTGATGGCGGCGGTTTCCGTCGCGGTCACGGTGTCCTTGGCGCCGGGGCTGCGGTCGCGGCCTCCCGTTCCGGGGGTGGGCTCTCCGGCGCGCGAGTCATGACGGTTGATCGTCGTGAGGCGATCTTGGGATGGATCAAGTGCCGTGTGACCAGGAGCGGTCGGGTCCGTTGGGACACGTCGATGGAAGCGGTCGAGACGCAGGGGCCGTTCGAGGCCGGATCGAAGATCTGCATGACCCCGAACGAAACAGGGCGCATCGTTTCGGTCATCGTCGGGATTCCCCAGCGGCGGCGGCGTGATACCGGCGGATCGACACCTCGACCCCACGACACCCACGACGGCCTCGACACCCACGACGGCCTCGACACCTGCGACGGCGTTGTCCGCCCCCACCAACCGTCCCGAATCATCGCGGGGCGCTGCGGCGGTATTGCTGGCCCCCCTTTCGGTCGCGCACGGTGAGACCCGCCGCGCGCAGGTCGTCCAGTGCCTTCGCCGCGGCGCCGGACTGCTTGTCGGTCAAGGCGTGCTTGCGTGCTCGCAGCAAGGCGTGGGCGGCTTCGTCGAGGTCCGGGACGCCGTCGACCCAGGGGGTGAACTCGGCCTCGCGCGGGTCGGCGGTGCCACGCCACGGGTAGTCGAACCGCTCGCACGCCTCGGCCAGTTGCTCGTTGGACAGGTCACTCGCCGGGACGCGGGCGAGTTCGGCCTCGCCGCGGTCGAGGACGACCAGGTCTCGGCCATCGGTGAACAGCGCGCCGATGCGGTCGCGGACCAGGTGCAGGTGCAGCCCGGAATCGGCCTTGCGGACGGCGATGTGGTCGGCCTCCACCGTCACGACCGGGCTCTCCTCGCGGGCCACCGACGCCACCCACAGGCCCACCGCGGTACCGGCGAGGGTCAGTACGGGCACCGCCCACACGGTCCGCAGCTTCGCGGCGATCCGAAACGGAGCGGGAGCCGAACCCGTGACGTCGATCAACCATCGCACCAGGGGACCGACTCCGAAGCCCACGCCGCACCCGAGCGCCGCGCCGACGACGACGATCAGCCACAGCCACACCACCGGCATCCTGATCGTGACGGAACGCCTATCCGTGGTGTTCCCCATTGTTGCCCCTCGTGTCGTTCGGTGACGGCGGTGCCAGATAGCGCGCGACGGTGCGTCGAAGTGCGGAGGTGGGGTCGCGGGCCGGATCCGCGTTGAGGAATACCGCGTCGACGACGGTCTGGATCCACGCTGCGGCCTCCGCCGGAACCAATGCCACGTCGACCGTTCCGTCGGTGATGCCGCGCTCGATCAGGTCGGCGAGGCCGTCCCGGACGATGCGTGCGGTACGTGCGACGACGTCGACCAGTTCCGGGTCGCGGTCGGCCTGCCGCAACAGTTCCACCAACAGGCCGGACGCGCTCGGATCCCGGGCGGGGGCGGCGAGTTCGTCGACGAGGTCGAGAATCGCCGTGGTCGGCGCTTCGACGTCGGCGAAGCGGGAGACCAGAATGCTCGACAGCGGCAGATCCCGCTCGAACACCGCCCGGAACACCGCCCGCTTGTCCTGGAAGTAGTAGAAGACGCCTGCGGTGCTGAGTCCTGCCGCGCGTGCGATGTCCGCGACGGTCGTCGCCTCGAACCCTTGCGCCGCGAACAACCGCCCTGCGGCGAGGGTGATCTGCTCCCGCCGCTGCGCCGCCCGTTCGGCGTCCACGGTCCGCGCCACCGCCTCCGCCTTTCATTGACTGATTGATCAATCGAAGAATAACCCGAAAGCCCACCACCCGACAGAACCCACCGACGGAACCCACCAACGGAATCCCAACAAAACCCCAACGGAACCCACGACAAGGCTCACCAACCGACCGAACCGAAGGACCCCGCCGACAGACCCCGCCGACAGAGCCCGCCGACAGGCTTCACCGGCAGTGCCTACCGACGGAGTCCCCGCCCGAGGAGGCCGCGCCGAGAGGGAACTATCGTGATCGGAATGAGCGAGGATCCCGTGGTGTTGCGTCCGGTGACCGAGGCTGATCTGTCGATGATCGAGCAGTTTCTGACGGATCCGGAAGCGAGCGGACCATTCCAGTGGTACGGGTGGGGCGATCCGGGGCGCGTTCGCCGGCAGTGGGCGGAGAACGGTCTGCTGAGCGATGGCGCAGGCCGGTTGACGGTGGCCGCTGGAGCCGAGCAGCTCGGCTTCGTCGCGTGGCGGAAGGTGAACACGGCGCGGAACTTCTGCTGGAACATCGGTGCCCAATTGGTGCCGGAGGCGCGAGGCCGCGGCGTCGGCACTCAGGCCCAACGACTCTTGGTGCGCTACCTGTTCGCGCACTCGCCGGTGGTTCGGATCGAGGCGGACACCGAGGCGGACAACTTCGCCGAGCAACGTGCCCTGGAGAAATCCGGATTCACTCGCGAGGGTGTCATGCGCAGCTTCGTGTTCCGGGACGGGTGGTGGCGCGACGTCGTGCGCTACAGCGTGTTGCGCGACGACCTCGCCGCGGACGAGCCGCCGAAGCTGCGCGCGACGCAGGCCGCCAGGACGGTCCCCGGCGGCTGATCGGTACTGCCCTCGCGGACTTCACCACGCCACCACTCCGCCACGCCGCCACGCGACCGCGCC
>NZ_WWJX01001047.1 GCF_009865215.1 Streptomyces sp. SID3343
GGAGATCCCCGACACCACCCGCGGCCACAACGCGGCACCGGTGGGCCCCAGTTGGGACGGCCCGGACCGTGCCGTGCTCGCGCGCCTGGAGCCCGACGACCCGCGCACCGTCGGCGGCTACGTGCTGCGCGCGCGCCTCGGCTCCGGCGGCATGGGCCGGGTGTACCTGTCCTACACGCCCGGCGGCCGGCCGGTCGCGATCAAGGTGATCCGCGGCGAGTTCGCCGACGACCCCGAGTTCCGCCGCCGCTTCCGCCAGGAGGTGGCCGCCGCGCAGCGCGTCCAGGGTCTGTACACGGCGCCCGTGATCGACACCGACGCCGATGCCGAACAACCGTGGCTGGCGACGGCGTACGTCGCGGGCCCGTCGCTGTACGAAGCGGTGTACCGGCACGGCCCGTTGCCCGCCGAGACCGTCCTGATCCTGATGGCCGGCGTCGCCGAGGCCCTCCAGTCGGTGCACTCGGCCGGCGTGGTGCACCGCGACCTCAAGCCGTCGAACGTGATCCTGGCCGCCGACGGTCCGCGGGTGATCGACTTCGGCATCGCGCGCGCCGCCGACGCGACGCCGCTGACCCGGACCGGGATGAGCATCGGCACGCCCGCGTTCATGGCTCCCGAGCAGGCCCGCGGCCTGTCCTCGAAGCCCGCGACCGACGTCTTCGCACTCGGCTCGCTGGGCGTCTACGCGGCCACCGGCACGTCCGCGTTCGGCGAGGGCACCGACAGCTCGGTCCTGTACCGCGTGGTGCACCAGGACCCCGAACTGTCCGGCGTTCCCGAGGAACTGCTCGACGTGGTCCGCCGCTGCCTGGAGAAGGACCCGGAGCTTCGGCCCACCCCCACCCAGGTCATCGAGTTGTGCCGAGCCGCCTCGGCGGGCACCCGCCTCCAGGTCGGCGAGGGCTGGCTGCCCGCGACGCTCGTCGAGGAGGTCACCCGCCGGGTCAACGAGCAGCCGCCCAAGCCGCCCAAGGACCCGGCCGTCGGCCGTCGCCGCAAGCGCCGCGCACTGCTCGCGGCCGTCACCGTCCTGGTCCTGGCCGCCGCCGGCGGCGGGCTCGCGCTGGGTCTGATGAACAAGGACGACAAGGACGACAAGGGCAACACCGCGAACGGGATCAAGGACTCGAACTCCCCGAGTTCGCAGCCCCAGGGCACCCAGGGCCCGAACAGCAGCCCCTCGATCCTCCGCCCCACCGCCACGCCCACCACGAGGCCCTCGTCGTCGCCGACCTCGACGGCCACCTCCACCTCGACCGCGGCCCCGTCGATCGCCACCGAGCCCGGCGCGAGCGCGACCGCCATCCCGACCGCCGGCGGGGTGGCCGAGGGCGGCGTGCTGTTCGAGCGCGAGTTGGACGTACCCGACGGCTACTGCGTCGGCCTGGGCTTCACGTCGACGTGGAAGGGCGGGTGCGAGGCCACCACCACCGCCGGCGTCCTGTACTTCTACGGCGACAGCAACGTCATCCAAGGCAAGGAGATGGTCCTGCTCGATCCGGGGCAGGTCACCGACTTCGCCACGTGCCTGGCCGACACCCGCTACGCGAGCAACAACCAACTGCCCGGCACGTACCTCAAGGTCGGCTCGGTGATCTGCCTCAAGGACAACAAGAACGGCCTGGTGGGCACGGTCCGCGTCAACGCGCTCCCCGGTGCCGGCCCCAGCAAGTTCTGGAAGATCTCGATGACCGTCTGGCGCGGCCCGCGCCGCTGACCCCGCCCGAGTCCGGCATGAACGAAGTCGGAGTCAAGGGCCCGACAACCGGCCGGGCCCTTGACTCCGGGATCGTCGTGCGTCGGGTGGCGCGATCGACGCCTATTGCTGCCGGCCGCTCGTGACGCGGTAGGCGTCGAACACGCCCTCGACTCCGCGTACCGCCTTGAGCACGTGGCCCAGGTGCTTGGGGTCGCCCATCTCGAAGGTGAAACGGCTGACCGCCACCCGGTCCCGGGTGGTGGCCACCGAGGCCGACAGGATGTTGACGTGCTGGTCGGACAGGACGCGCGTGATGTCCGACAGCAGCCGTGACCGGTCGAGCGCCTGGACCTCGATGGCGACCAGGAACACCGAGGACGCGGTCGGCGCCCACTCGACCTCGACGATGCGCTCGGACTGCTCGGACAGCGACTCGACGTTGCCGCAGTCCTGGCGGTGCACCGAGACGCCGTTGCCGCGCGTGACGAAGCCGATGATCGGATCGCCCGGCACCGGGGTGCAGCAGCGCGACAGCTTGACCCAGATGTCGTCGACGCCCTTGACCACCACACCGGGGTTGCCGGTCGAGCGCGGTCGACGGCGGGTCGTGGTCGGCCGGGTGGTCTCGGCGAGATCCTCGGTCGCGCCCTCCTCGCCGCCCAGCGACTCGACCAGGCGCTGCACGATGTTCTGCGCGGAGACGTGTCCCTCGCCGATCGCGGCGTACAGCGACGAGATGTCGGGATAGCGCAACTCGTGCGCGAGCGTGACCAGCGTGTCCCCGCCGGTCATCAGCCGCTGGAGCGGCAGACCCTGCTTGCGCATCGCCCGGGTCAGCGCGTCCTTGCCCTGCTCGATCGCCTCCTCGCGGCGCTCCTTGGAGAACCACTGGCGGATCTTGTTGCGCGCCCGCGGCGACTTCACGAAGCCGAGCCAGTCGTGGCTGGGCGCCGCGGTCTCGCTCTTGGACGTGAACACCTCGACCAGGTCGCCGTTGTCGAGTCGGCTCTCCAGCGGGACCAGCCGCCCGTTGACCCGGGCCCCGATCGTGCGGTGTCCGACCTCGGTGTGCACCGCGTAGGCGAAGTCGACGGGCGTGGATCCGGCCGGCAGCGCTATCACGTCGCCCTTGGGCGTGAAGACGAAGACCTCCTGGCTGGAGAGGTCGAAGCGCAGCGACTCCAGGAACTCGCCCGGGTCCTCGGTCTCGCGCTGCCAGTCCAGGAGTTGCCGCAGCCACGCCATGTCGTTGGCGGGGTTGTCGCCCTTCTTGGGCTTGGTGTCGGTCTTGGTCGCGTTCTTGGCGCCGACCGCCTCGGCCTTGTACTTCCAGTGCGCGGCGATGCCGTACTCGGCGCGGCGGTGCATGTCGAACGTGCGGATCTGCAGTTCGACGGGCTTGCCCTCGGGCCCGATCACCGTCGTGTGCAACGACTGGTACATGTTGAACTTGGGCATCGCGATGTAGTCCTTGAACCGCCCCGGCACGGGATTCCACCGCGCGTGGATGGTCCCGAGGGCCGCGTAGCAGTCGCGGACGGTGTCGACCAGGACCCGGATGCCCACCAGGTCGTAGATCTCGGCGAAGTCGCGCCCGCGCACGATCATCTTTTGGTAGACCGAGTAGTAGTGCTTGGGCCGCCCCGTGACGGTCGCCTTGATCCGCGCCGACCGCAGGTCGCCCTGTACCTGGTCGGTTACGGTGGCGAGGTACTCGTCGCGCTTGGGCGCGCGCTCGGCGACCAGCCGCACGATCTCGTCGTACATCTTGGGGTAAAGGATGGCGAAGGCCAGATCCTCCAGCTCCCACTTGATCGTGTTCATCCCGAGCCGGTGCGCGAGCGGGGCGTAGATCTCCAGCGTCTCGCGGGCCTTGCGCTCCTGCTTCTCGCGCTTGAGGTAGCGCATCGTGCGCATGTTGTGCAGGCGGTCGGCGAGCTTGATCACCAGGACGCGCGGGTCCTTGGCCATCGCGATGACCATCTTGCGCACGGTCTCGGCCTGCGCGGCCTCGCCGAACTTGACCTTGTCGAGCTTGGTCACCCCGTCCACGAGCATCGCGACGGTGTCGCCGAAGTCGCGACGCAGCGCGTCGAGCCCGTAGTCGGTGTCCTCGACGGTGTCGTGCAGCAACCCCGCCATCAGCGTCGGCGGGTCCATGCCCAACTCGGCGAGGATGGTGGCCACCGCGAGCGGGTGGGTGATGTAGGGGTCGCCGCTCTTGCGCTTGGTGCCCCGGTGCCAGCGCTCGGCGGTGGTGTACGCGCGCTCGATCTGCCGCAGGTCGGCCTTGGGGTCGTTGACCCGCACGACCCGAAGCAGCGGCTCCAGGACCGGGTTGTAGACGCTGTTGCGCTGTACGCCCAAACGGGCGAGCCGGGCGCGGACCCGGCTGGGTCCGTCCACCCGAAGCGAGCGCGAGCGCTCGCCGCCACGCGTGGATCCGGCGACGTCGCCGGCCTTGACCACGGGCCGCGGGCCCCTGGCCTCGGGCCCGGCCGCACCGGCCGCGGGACCGCTGTGCCCGCCGCTGC
>NZ_WWJX01001048.1 GCF_009865215.1 Streptomyces sp. SID3343
CGATCCGCACCCCGTCCGCCCACACGCGCGGATCCGTCGTGAGCGGGATCCGCCGCGGATCCCGCGTCACGGCCACGATCCACGCGAGCAGGTCCTCGGCCGACACCGCCGCCCCGAGCCGATCCGCGAGCAGCGACGTCAGGCCCGGCGCGACGTTCGGCTCGGCGCCCGCCGGGTCGCGATACAGCGGCAGCACTCGCCCACCGCGCCCCCCGTGGTGCATCGCGTCCGGCAACAGCGCGCTGCACAACACCGGCCAGGGATCCCCGGCTTGTCGCATCGTCAAGTAGACCTGGTGTTCGCCGCGCACCCGCCACAGCTCCGGCCGCGCGAAGTCCACCACCCGGTGGTCGGCGAGCAGCCACTGTCGGTCGAACGGCCGCCGCGCGACCCTGACCAACCGCGGCGCGGGCCCGACCTCGCGCGCGAGCGGACCCGACGGGGCGTCACAACCGGGCAGCGGCGCCGGTAGCGAGGCCGTCGTCCGCGAACGGGACGGCCGAAACAGCGCGTTCCCCGCCTCCGGGTCCTCGGCCAGGGCCTCGGCGAGGCGCTCCCGGCGGCGGCGCAACGTGCCCTGCTCGGGGGCGTACACCCAGGTCCGACCTGCGGCGATGCCGGGACTCGCCCACGGCATCAGGTCCTCCAGCGAGAG
The DNA here is from genome assembly GCF_009865215.1 of Streptomyces sp. SID3343. Classification (GTDB taxonomy): domain Bacteria; phylum Actinomycetota; class Actinomycetes; order Streptomycetales; family Streptomycetaceae; genus Embleya. Next base: position 656 of record NZ_WWJX01001048.1, read on the forward strand.
CGGTTCACCGCCGCGCATCACGTCGCGCGATCCCACCCCGACCGCTCCTCCCGATCCGGGTCACCGACCACCGTCGCCGGCACGTCGAGCGGCCTCGTGCGCCGCTCGGTCGATGCGTACCAGGGCCGGGTCGGCGCGTCCGACCACTCGCCCGCGCCGAGCACGCCATCCGGGCCCAAGCTCACGCCCCCGCCGAGCGCGCCACCCCGGTCGAACACACCGCCCCTGTCGAGCACAGCCTGTACACGAGCCATGAGGCGAGCATATGACGCCTTGTCAGGACGCCCGGGCGAACCGGTCGGCGACAGCCGCGTCCCCCGGTGCCCCCACGGCCGAACCCACCGGCGCCCCGCCGTGTCCTGTTCCGGCCTCCGAACCCGGGCCTGGACGGATTGTGCCAGGGCCCTTTCCGTCCAGGGTCAACCTCTGTCACCCCCTCTGACCAGGCGACATGCTCTTCTCAAGGCCGAAACGCAACACCCCGGCCGACCGGAGAGCGTCACCGCGGGATGCCCTCCGGAAGCGACATGGGACGCACTTCCACCAGTGAGGGGACTGTCATGAAACACACCGACACGAAGAGGACCGCCGCGGTCGCCGTCCTCGGACTGGTCGCTTCGGCGACGCTCGCCCTGGTCGCCCTGGCCGGTCCGGCACACGCCGACGACTCGGGCCTGCCGACCGGCACCGTGACCGTTGCCCCGTCCGCCCCCACGCACACCGACAACATGGGCTGGCAGTAGCCGCCAGGCGGTTGACGACGCGTCAGGCGTCCGCCGCCTCGGCCATCAGACAGCCGAGGAACCCAGGGGCTCCAGGGTCAGCCAGCCGTTCTGCGCTGCCCGGGCACCGGCTTCGAATCGGCTTCGAGCATTGAGCAACGACATCAGATCGGCGGCGGCCCGGCGAGCGGTGCGGGGCGAGACCCCCAACCGCTTCGCGATCGCCTCGTCCGTCAGCCCTCGACCGAGCAGGCGCAACACCTCGGCCTCCTGGGCGGTCAATCCCCGCAGATCCCTCGCCGGTACGTTGCCGAACGGCGCCGCACCGGCCCAGAGGGTGTCGAAGAGCGCGCACAACGCGGTGACCGTACCGTCTCCGTACAGCACGACCGCGCCCTTGCCACTGCTCTGCCCATCCGTGGGCACCACGGCAAGCTCTCGGTCCACGATGATCATTCGGACCGGCAGTGACGGCAACGTCCGTACCTGTCCGCCGAGTTCGCCGAACCACGTGGCGTAGTCCACCGACGGCTGGCTGTTGCGCACCGCGTCCAGATACAGGACGCGCAACTGTACCCCTCGCCCGAGCAACTCCCGGTCGAGCGGCTTGGAAGCCTCCAGATTGTCCGCCGTCTGGGGTCCGCCGGCCGCGAAGGTCATCACCTCGGATCGAACGTTTCGGGTGAGCTCCGCCAGGCGCTCGCGAATACGATCGAGGCCGACCAACTGCTCCACTTCGGGGCTCTTCGAGGCCGGCCGCAGGTCGGCACAGTCGGCGATCAGCCGGGCGGCCGCAGCCCTCGACCGCTCGACCTGATGCTGTAAAGCGGCGAGGTCCTCCTGCTGGCGCGCCAGCAAAAGCTCCATCCCCCGCTCGGGCCCCACGGCGCGAAGTTGCCCGTCGGTCTCATAGGAAGGTCTTACCAGCGAGAGCTCACTGAGCCGATCGAGCCCGGACCGCACGACCTCCTCGGTCAGGCCGGCCTTGGTCGCGAGGTCGAGGACACCCAAGTCCGGATGGGCGAGCATGGCTCGATAGACGAGTTCGGTCGTGCTGTCGATTCCGAGCTGATCCAGCATCTTTCCCCCACACAAGTCGCCAACTCGCCCCACCTCGCCGCCGGCTTGTCCCCACGTACCGGTCAGCGCCCATCAGCAACCCTTTCGGGCCAATCTTCAAGCCACACACGGAATACCGTATGTACCTCGTTCACGTCACTCTCTTCGACCCGACCAACCAGCCGTCCGACAGAATTAATATCACACGGCTGAAGTGCTTGATTATGCAAAATTCCAGTAAAATCGACGTTGAGCACGTCGTGGTCCACGAACAGGGGAGTTCGGTAACTGTCGGACTCTTCGTGATATCCCCGAATTTGGCCGATGCGGAATCGGCCGCCCTCGCGGCCTGTCGTGCAGCACTCTCAAACGCTCCGGAATTCGCCGACCATCGGATTATGCGATGCGAGGTTCCGCTTTTTCCGGGACTGCGCGATGATCCTTTTCAAGGATTCTGATAAATCGATCCGCACGCCGAACAACGATATTCACCCGCAGTACACCAACGATTTCCGTCGACCGGAGAGGGAACGCGCGGACCGTTGCCGCTTTGCCTCCCGAGGCCTGAGGTCACACGCCGCGAACGCCGCGTTCGACATCGCGAATACGCGCGCCCGGGCGCGTCCGCGAGCAGGCCGGCGGCCGAGCCGGCGAGCACGTGGACGAGCACGTCGGCAGGAGGCGACACTCCCCCGGAGGAGCAGGACCGGATACTCCGCGAGCCGGATGTCGAGCCCTCGACGGGCGTGACACGCTTTTGCGAAACATCCGTTCGCTCGGAAGTCTCGGGAGTCCTGCCTTGACCGTTGTCCTGGTGATCCTGGTGGCCGTGCTCGCGCTCGCGCTGCTTGCCGCCGTGCACCTGTACGTGTGGCGACGGTTGGTGCGCGACACCACGGGGCCGGGCACCGTGCGGCGAGTCGGGGCCGGTGTGGTGGTCGCGCTCGGGGTGTCGATGGCGGGCGCGCTGATCCTGCCCAAGGCGTTCGGGCCGCGCGGGACGGAGTGGATCGCTTGGCCGGGCTTCGTGTGGATGGCACTGCTGCTGTACGTCGTGCTCGCGCTCGGCGTCCTGGAGATCCCGCGCGTACTGGCGCTGCGCGCGCTGCGGCGCCGGGCGGCCGACGACGAGCCGGCCACGGCACGGCTGCCGGTCACGGTGGCGGTGGGCCCGGACGGAGCCGACACCGCCGAACCGCCCACAGCCACCACCGACACCACCGGCTCCGCGCCCG
>NZ_WWJX01001049.1 GCF_009865215.1 Streptomyces sp. SID3343
GAGGCCCCGGCCGGCGAAGACGCGGCCGGCGACCCGGCGGTGGACGCGCAACGTCTGCCCGCGTGGCGCCCGGATCGCGACAGCCGGCGGTTCACCCTGGTCGTGATGCCCGACACGCAATACATGTTCGACGAGCCCAGCATCACGACCGCCCCGATCGAGGCGTCCTTTCGCTACATCCTGGAGCACGCGCGCGACGACAACATCGTCTTCATGTCGCACCTGGGCGACCTCACCCAAAACGGCCGCAAGCCCGAGTTCGACGGGATCGGCCGGGCATTCGAGCTGCTCGACCGCAAGGGCGTCGCGTACAGCGTGTTGGCCGGCAACCACGACATCGACTCCAACACCGACGACCGGCGAGGCCGGTCGGCGTATCTGGACACCTTCGGTCCGCAGCGCTTTCGCGGCAAGCCCTCCTTCGGCGGGGCGAGCCCCGACGGCTACAACACCTACCACCTGTTCCGGGCCGGCGGCCGCGAGTGGCTCGTACTCGCCCTGGACTGGCGGCCCTCGCCGGCAGGTCTGGCGTGGGCGAAGAAGGTCATGGCCGAGCACCCGCACTCGCCCGTCATCCTGACCACCCACGAACTCGTCTCGGCCGACCGGCCGGACCACGGCGCGGAGTTCTCCGAACACGGCGGGCACCTGTGGAACGACCTGATCAAAGGCAACGACCAGATCTTTCTGACGCTCAACGGCCACTACTGGCCCGCCGGCCGCACCACCAGGAAGAACGACGCCGGAAGTGACGTGCACCTGCACATCACCAACTACCAGAACCGCTACTTCGGCGGCGCCGCGATGATCCGGCTCTACCACTTCGACCTCGATCGCGACACGATCGACGTCGAGACGCTCTCCCCGTGGATCCTGGGCCGCAGCAACCGCGGTATCAACGAACTGGAGCGCCGGGAAATGGAGTTGACCGGTCCGGACGACTACTTCTCGGTGCCGATCGACTTCGACCGGCGCTTCGCGGGCTTCGCCCCGATACCCCAGCGCCCGGCGCGCCCCGCGCAGCGCATGGTGGTGCCCGGCACGGTGGCGTACTGGCGCTTCGACGGCTCCCACCCGGACGGCGCCCCCGTGCCCGGCGCCCAGCGCATCCCGGACCTGTCCGGCCGCGGCAACGACCTCACCCTCGTGCCCGCACCGGGCGCCGCCGCCGGTTCGGTCAGCTGGTCCCACCAGTACCACCCCGACCAGCCCGGACACGGCAGCATCCGGCTCGCCGGCGGCAAGTCCCCACTGCGCGGCGGCCACCTCCAGACCGCGGCCGGGGCACCGCTGAACACCGCGACGTTTCGCTCCGGCTACACGATCGAGGCGTTCTTCAAGCTGCCCGCCGACTGGGACGCGGGCCGGGACAGTTGGTCGGCACTGCTGAGCCGCTGGGGGATGAGCGGCGAGGCCCGCAAGAAGCAGGGCGACCCGCAGGAGCCGGTCGTCACGCTGAGCCTGTCCGGCGGCCGGGAACTCCAGTGGTGCGTCTACCCGCTCGACAGCGACGGGTCGGCGACCAACTGGGGACACGAACTCCCGCTGGACGCCTGGTGGCACGTCGCCGTCGTCAACGACTCACGACGGACCACGATGTACATCGACGGCTGCCCGGTGGTCCGCAACCCGACGGCCCGCTCGATCGGCCTCACCACCCTCAACCTGCCCTGGATGCTGGGGGGTTACGCGTACGACGGCAAGCTCGACCAGACCGTCAACGCATGGGTGGGCGACGTACGCGTCGTCGACCGCGCGCTGCGCCCCGACGCGTTCATGATCGGCCGTTAGCCGGGCACGTCCCGGACTCTCGCGTGGAGCCGGGGCGCGGACGGGCGCACCGACGGATGGACGCCGCCCCGCGACATCGGGTCGCGGGGCGGCGGTGTCGTGTGCCCGAGGAGACGACGGGGTCGACCGTCCGGGCACAAGTAGTGGATCTACCTAGGAGGTTGCCGAGCGACGGCGGCGGACCACGAAGGTGCCGAAGCCCAGGACGGCCACACCCGCGGCGCCGGCCGGCAGGGCGAGGTCGGTCGCGAAGGTGTCGCCGTCGGGAGCCGTCGTGCCGGGGGTCGCGTTCGACGTGAGGCCGCCGAACTTGCCGGACTTCTGGTACGCCGAACCGGGCAACTTGTCGCCGTAGCGGCCGTGCACGAGCTTTTGGTACGCGGCCACGGTGGCGCCTTCCGCGCCGACCGAATCCCGGGCCGCGGGGTTCAGCGGCAGCACCCGGCCGGCGTGTACGCGGTACCACGCGGCGATCTGCGGCTCGGTGAACACCAGATCACCGGCCGCCTGGCGGGCGTAGGTGACCTCGTCGGCCCCCGAAAGTACGTTGGTCACGCGCCATTCGCGCGTCTGCCGGTCGCGGACCGTCCACACGGTCGCCTCGACGCCGGCGGCCGAGCGGGCCTCGGTCGCCAGATAGGCGAAGTTGGCGAGCGGTGCGGACGCCTTGCCGCCGCGTACGAAGTCCGCGCTGAGCGAGTACACCGGCACCGCCGCGCCCACCAGTTGCGGCGCCTGAGCGGCGGCCGCCTCGGGGGCGACCTTGGACTGGACCACCGTGCCGGACGGACCGGCGGTGCGCTGGTCGAGGTGGACGAAGAAGGTCGCCAGCCGGTTCGTGGTGTCCGGGCCGGCCAACGCCTGCCGCGCGGCGCTGCGGTCGGCGTCGGTCGGCTGGTCGCCGCCCGCGAGGGAGGCGTTGTCGGCGGCCGACGCGGTCGGCGCGAGGAAGAGCACCGTGCCGATGCCGACGGCGGCGAGCACGCCGGCGCGACGGCCGAAGGAACGGGGGCGATCGGCCCGGGAACGGAAGATGTCGGTCATCGTGCTCACGCCTCTCCGTACACGGACTCGGCCCACTGGAACTCGTAGTTGCTGACGTACGAGTTGTAATCCATCTCGCCGTAGCGCTGGTTGGCCGGCCACGGGTCCGCGTACATCAGCGTGCCGCTGTTCGAGTCGTAGCCGTACAGGACGTTCGCGTGACCGCCGCCGGCGGTCCAGTAGATGCCCACCACGATGGGCGAGTTGGCGTCGATGGAGGACGCGACCGTGTTGAAGTTCAACGCCCCCGCGAGCTGACCCCGGCTCATGCCGAGGCGGGACCAGGCCCGTTGGATGTCGCTCAGTTCACCGGGCTGGTTGGGGCACGCGTAGTTGGTCGGCAGACCGCGGGCGTAGTCGCAGAAGGTGTTCTGGGTCGTGCTCAGGCCGCGGCCGAGGTAGCGGGCCGCGGACAGGCCGGTGGCGGCCCAGCACCACTGGTTCTGTACCTGGGTCAGCTCGTTGAAGGACAACTGGGCCGAACCGTAGGCGGCGTGCGGCGCCGCGGGGGCGGCCGTCAGGGGCGCTGCGACGGACGGCCGCGTGGGAGCCGCCGACGCGCTGGCGCCGGCGCCGGCCAGCGGCACGGCGAGACAGACCACGGCGGCGAGACCGGCGCAGGCGGCCTTCCAGCGTGGCGGGGAGGTTGCCGGTATGTCCGCGACACTCCGGGACGTACCGCGATTCCGCAGAATCATCGTGTCTCCTTCTCGTCCGGAACAAGGGGGCACCGGACGGAGATCGAGGGGGACGCGACCGGCGAGGTGCGCCGTGGACGGATCGGGACATACGGCGCCCGACACCTCGGACGACACGTGCGGGTGCCGTTCGGGATACGGAGGAAGTCCCCCGCCGGTCGGTGGGGGGAACACGGGCAACGCTGTTCCACCGCGTCTTCGCTCGGAACCCCCCGGCCGCGAAACAGGGGGTTCCCCCGCACCCCCCTCGGTGGCCGGCGGGGGCTGTGCCGCGCCGGATCCCGCGTCGGCTATCCCGCAGGGTCGCCTTCGTCGCCGGCGCCGAGGGAGAGCCTGATCAGGTCGGCGCGCGAGCGGATCCCGAGTTTGCGGTACACCCGGGTCAAGGTGGACTCGACGGTCTTGGCCGACAGGAACAGGCGGGTGGCGATCTCGCGGTTGGTCGCGCCGCCGCCGACCATCTGCGCCACCCGGTGCTCGGCAGGGGTGAGCGCGCGCGACCGGGCCTCGGCGGGCCCGCGGCCCGATCCACCGCCGTCCGCGCACGTGACGCGTTCGAGTTCGGCGCGGACCTGTTCGAGCCAGGGCCGCCCCGCCGCCTCCTCGAACGCGGCCTCGGCGTCGCGCCACGACGCCAGCGCGGCGGCCGGATGCCTACGCCGCACCTCCACGGCGCCGAGCGTCAACAGGTCGCGGCCGTGCTCGATCGGCAGCCCGAG
>NZ_WWJX01001050.1 GCF_009865215.1 Streptomyces sp. SID3343
CGGCCGAGGGCTACTGCGGCTCCGGGGCGGGGCTGGAGAATGGTTCGGGCGCGCAGCGGGGGCACGCGCAGGGCGGGAACTTGTTCTGCTCTGGGGTGCGGGTGAAGCACACCCATTCCTCGAACGGCTTGACCACACGCGCTCCTTGCGCGTCCACGTGATACACGGTCAGCGTGATCCCGCTTCCGGGTGGCAGGTTCGGATCCCAGGTCTGCGTATCCGGGTGATTCATCGATGCGCCCTTCCTCGTCGTCACGGCGTACTACCGTGTGTATACGTGAGGATTCATGCCGTAACGGGCTGCGGGAAGCCGGATGGCCTCCGCAGCCGTCGTTGCGGAACGAGGGGGTGTGGCAAGGGTGTTCGAGAACGACGAGCCGGACACGTCCACAGGCCGGGGGCTGTACGGCTCCTACCTGCGTCAGGTGCGTCAAAAGGCCGGCAAGACCATCGTCCAGGTCGCCGACGACCTGAACATGAGCAAGACCCACCTGTCGGACATCGAACGCGCCCATCGCGTCGCGCCCCCGGGGTTCTCCGAGCGGGCCGACGAGTACTTCGGCATGGGCGACTTCTTCGCCCAGCATTGGCCGGCGGCGCGGCGGGAGATGCATCCGCAGAAGTACCGGGCGTTCATGGAGAGATCGGCGAAGGCGAAGCTGATCTCCGAGTACGCCGGGCACACCGTGCCGGGGCTTCTCCAGACCGAGGACTATGCCCGCGCACTGATCCGGGAATCGAAGCCGTATGCGGCGGAAGCCCACGTCGAGGACCTTGTCGCCGCTCGGATGAGCCGACAGGAGCGATTGGCGGGCGAAGACTGCCCTCGTTTGTGGGCGATCCTCGACGAGGCGGTCATGATGCGGCCCGTGGGTGGCAACGCCGTGATGGGGGATCAACTCGCCGCGCTCCTGCCCCTGATGGACACCGCCACGACAACCATTCAGGTCCTGCCGTTCGCGCACGGCGCCCACCCGGGATTGGGTGGATCGTTGACGCTGCTCACGCTCCCCGGCAAAGACCGATTCGCCTACCTTGAAGGTAGTGACAACGGCTGGCTCATCGAGGACTTGGAGGACGTGGAGGAACGGCAGCGGATATACGATCTGCTGCGGGCGTGCGCCCTGTCCCCGAAGGAGTCCGCGGTATACGTCGAGCGCGCGGTCGTGCGCTTCGGCGAGGCGGCCGGCGAAGGAGAATGAGTGATGTCCCGCATTTCACAGGGCGAGTTCACGCCATGGCGCAAGTCCTCGTACAGCAACGGCGACGGTGGGAACTGTGTCGAGATCGCCGACGGCCACTCCGTGGTGCCGGTCCGTGACTCGAAGGATCCGCGACTGGGTCACCTGACGATCACCGGGGCGTCGTGGTCCGCGTTCGTCGGTGTGCTGCGAGCAGGCTGACCTCGACGCCACGCGAAGTCTCGCGTACGGGGCGGGGATTCGCGCCTTCCGGCGTGGATCCCCAGTCCTGGCGCTTGATCGGATGAGCAACGCGCGCGGCCGGGGTATCCCGGCCGCGCGTGCTCCCCGATCAGCTGCCCGGGTTGCGTTTGACGTATGCCGACCACTTCTGCTCGAACGTCACCCGGTCCAGGCCCGTGGCGGCGGTCAAGGCCGCGTCCAGCCGGCTCGGGTCGCGATAGACCTCGGCCACGAACGTGTGCGCCTTGTCCGCGCCGAACTCCTTTGCCATATAACGGATCGCCTGCATCGCGTAGTGGTATGACGCGGCAGCGGTGTCGGGATCGGGCGAGTACACGTCGGCGTCGGTGGGGAGCCTGCCGGTGAACTTGCCGTCGGCGAGGTGCTCGCGCACGGCCTCGACGTGTCCGTTCGACAGGCGCGGGTCGGACCACGGCAGCGACTCGGCGAACCCCTCCGCGACCCACGTCGGCGGTTGGGCCCTGACCGCGGCGAACCCGGCGACCATCGCGTGGCCCAACTCGTGCTCGACCAAGGACATGAAGCCCGTGTCGTTACGAGTGTCGAACGCCTCGCCGGCGCCGTCCAGGAAGACCCGACAGCCCGTCCATCGAGTCGTCTTGTCGCCGAGCGGAACGACGGTGTTCGGCGCCAGACTCGCGCATACGCCGTCGGCGTTGGCGAGTTCCCTGGACTCCGACATCTCGTTGAAGGTCCGTCGATCGGGCGTGACGTACACCAGGAATCGGGTCACCGGCAGCTGCGGACCGCGCCACGCGGCGAGATCGCGTTGCGCCGCGGTCTCCGCCTTGTCGGCCCAGCCTGACGCCTTGGACTTGTGCGAGACGGACGCGAACAGGACTACGTGGGGACGCTGTTCGACCACCAAGGCGGCCTGATCCCACGGCATGGGATACGTGACACTGACGTAGGGCGCGGCGGATACCGCGATCAGCCACAGCGGTGCGCCGGCGGAGGCGCGCGCGAACGTCCATCGATAGTTCTCCGCGACCGGCTGGGGATCGGTTCCTTCGACGCGGTGGACGAACGAGACCACGATGTCGGCCGTCGGCCGGCTCGGAGCGGCGGCCGTAGCCTGGGCGGCGGCCGTCTCCAAGTCCGAGGGCGTCGGGCCGGGATCGGCGGGCGCCACGTAGCGGGACTCCGCGAACGGGATCTGCGTCAGGTTGGCGAACAACCGCCGCTGCTCCGCGAGCAGGTTCGTGGCGGCGGGATCGATCGGCGCGACGAACGCATCCGCGTTCCGGCCCGCCAGGGCGCGGGAACGGTCGGCGATCACCGCTTCCATCTCCCGGCGGGGGATGTCGGGATGATACGTGTTCCCACCTGCCGGCGCGCGAACGCGCGGACCGTCGTCGGCGGCTTGGCGTGGCCGATCCGCCGTGTTCCCGGTGTCCGTCGGGTTGCCGATCATGCCGGTGCCGACGAGCAGGATCACGACCAGCGCGGTGGCGATCGAAGCCGCCACGGTGACGAGCATGTTGCGCCGCTTGGTCCGACGTTCGCCAGGATGGGAGCGGTCTCGCAGGTAGGAATGCGGCTTCCCGTACGGGCGCGTGTACAGCCCGCCGGAGCCGGCGGCCTCGGCCACGACCGCCTCGGCACGGGCGATGACCGCGGCGGCGTCGGCGGCCCTCTCGGCCTCGGACCGCTCGGCGGGCGCCGCACCCTTTGCCGATCCCGAACCGGCAGCCGACCCAGGCCGCTCCGACGACGGCGCGCCGCCGGCCGTCCGCCCACCGGCCTCGGGCACCGGCGGCACGGGTATCGGCCCGCTCCCGGCGGGCGTATCGGCTGCTGGGCCGGCCGTATCAGCCGCGTCGGCCGGCCCACTCGCTCCGGGCTCACGCGGTCCGACGGCATCTCGCCACCGATCGCCGCCCGGGGGACGCGCGGGTGCTGCCTCGTCGCCGGAGCCGCGCTGCGGTTCACCGGGAACGGGTGTGTCGGACATGCCGGTTCTCCCCCTGGACCCCGCTCCCGGCGAGCCCACCCCGGTCCCGGACCGGCGATCCGATCAAGTGTGCCCAAAGGCTATCCACACTCCCCGACAGGCGGGTACGGCCCTCTTCTCCCCAAGGAACGGCGCGGCGACCGGGCGTGATCGCTTGTTTCGACCCAGGCAGGCGGTGAGGTCCGTGTCGACCGAGCCGTTCCGGCGGGAGTCACCGGTCCGCGAGTACGCGTCGTACGAGGGTGGGAAGGGTCGTCGGGTCTGCCGGGAGGGCGCCGCGCCAGGCGATGTGTCCGTCGGGGCGTACCAGGAGTGCGGTGTCCGCGTGGTCGGCGCCGAGGAGGCGTGCCCACTGCCCGGGGTCGGCTTCCTGGTGCGCGGCGGTGCGTATGGCCCGGAGGGCGAGGGGGATCCCGGCTTGCCGGACGGCTTCGGCCTGTGCCTGCCACCGGGGGTCCTCGTCGGCTGTGAGCAGGGTGAGGCCCGGGCCGACGAGGTCGAGGGTGGAGGTGACGCCGGCGGGCCCCGGGGTGAGGCGTACGTGGGGCAGGCGTTCTCCCGGCCGGCAGCCCGGCCTGTACCCCGACGGGTCGAGAACCCCGGGTTCGCCGGCGTGCTCCGCGTCGGGGACGACGGCGGTGGAGCGATAGGTGGCGGTCAGGAGGAGTTCGTCGTCGATGCGGTAGCCGGCGCGGTTGGTGGCGTTGGCCGTGGAGATGTCGACGACCTGGCGGGCGAGGGGGCGCCGCTCGGCCTCGTAGGTGTCCAGGAGGGCTTCGCCGGCGTATCCGGCGGTGACGGCGGCGAGTTTCCAGGCGAGGTTGTCGGCGTCGCCGATGCCGGTGTTCATGCCGTGTCCGCCGGTCGGCGGGACGACGTGGGCGGCATCGCCTGCCAGCAGGACGCGGGAGCGGCGGTAGGAGGCAGCGAGCTGTGCGTCCATGCGCCAGATCATCGTGTCGTGGACCGTCACGTCCAGGTCCGGGATGCCCGCGGCCGTACGGACGAGGTCGGCCAGGAGATCGTTGTCCGTCGGGTCCGTCTCGGCGTCTGGTCCCAGGGGGTACTGGTAGATCCAGTGACGGTCGTTGTCGACGGCCATGAACCCGCCCCGGCCGGGGACGGTGAGGAAGTACGAGGCGCTCGCGCGGTCGGCGACGACCTCTCCCAGGGGCGCGTCGAAGCGGACGCTGAGATAGCGCCCCAGGCCGACGGGGCCCTCCATCGCGATCCCGGCTCCGGCGCGGACGGTGCTCGCGGCGCCGTCGCAGCCGACCAGCCAGTCCGCCCGCAGGTGGTCCGGACGGCCCGTGGCCCGGTCCTCGACGACGGCCCGTACGCCGAGACCGTCGTCCTCGAAGGAGACCAGACGGGCACCGAACCAGATGCGGGAGCCGGCCTGTTGCGTGGCGCGGCGCAGCAGCAGCGGTTCCAGGGCGTCCTGGGAGCAGATGAGGCCGGGCGACGGCGTGTGCTCGGGGCCCTCGCCGGGCTCCCGGGCGAGACCGTTGCGGACGTAGTCGGGGTCGACGAGGTCGCGGCCTCGGTAGAAACGGACCTGCTCGGCCGGCAGCCCCGCCGCGCGGACCTCCTTCTCCAGCCCGAGCCGCCGGAAGATCTCCATGGACCGGGCCGAGACACCCCGGGCCTTGGGGTGGCGGGAGGTGCCGGAGTGGGACTCGACCAGCACATGGTCAACGCCCTGATCCGAGAGCAAACAGGACAGGACCAGCCCGACGGGTCCGCCCCCGACGACCAGTACGGGCGTGTGCGATTCGGTCATGGGGCTCCTTCGAGTGGGCATGACCAGCCTGCGTAACGGCTAACTTGAATGTAGACGTTACCACGGAGAGGTAATGATGGAATGGTGCTGTCGACTGACACGGGGGGCAGCGGTTCACCGATGACAATCCGCGCGGCCTGTACTTCCTGGCCGACCTGATCAACGCCGTGCAGGACGGGACCGGCGCCACACCGGCAGGGCTGGAGGCCGTCGTGGCGGCGCACGGGGGCCCGCCGTTGCGGCTGACCGAGACCACCGCAGGGGAGATGCGGGAGGCCGCGGCGACCATCGCGAAAATCCTGGACCTCGACGACGAGGACGCCGCCGCCGAAGCGATCAACGCCCTGCTCGACCGGTACCCCGCCCGCCCTCGGCTGGAGCGCGTCCCCGAACGCCGCTGGTCCCTCCGCGCCACGGCCCCCCACGACGCGCCGGCCCCCTGGCTGCTGTCCACCGCGGCCCTCGCCCTGGCCCTGTGGCTCAGCGAACGCGGCTACTGCGCCTGGGGCCGCTGCGCCGCACCGGGATGTGACCGCTACTTCGTCGACACGGGCCGCCGCAGCCCGCAACGCTACTGCTCGACCCGCTGCGGAACCCGCGTCCGCGTCGCAGCCCACCGCGACCGGGGTCGGTGATGCACCCCGATACATCCGGCAGCCGTCCGAACGGCCGCGTCACCTGCGCCCAAGCCTGCACGACACCCCGCTCCGCGCCCGCCGCTGAACCGGAGGCCGCCGGACCATCGCGTCAGTCTCTCGGGGGCGTCGTCCGTGACCTCGGCCGAGTTCTCGTCCTCGGGTAGCCGCGAGACCACCGTGGCCGCCGAGCGGGGTGACTTTCCTCCACGGCTGCCCACACCCGGGCGGCGATCTTGCCGCGAACCCCAGCGGAGCCACCAGTCGGTGTGCCGGCCGACCATGATCGATCTCGGCGCCAACCGTTGTACCGGTGTTCAAGCGCCGCCAATTGCATCTGATGCGAACTCGCGACGGTTCGCGAATCGTCGTGGGCAACGGCACCAATCAGCACGCTGACCGCGGGAGTTGACCCGGCCTGCTGGTGGTGACGGTAGCGACGGACGTGGGCGCGACGCCGGCTGGTGTCAACTCGTCCGGCTGACTGACCTGCGATTTGTCCGTCGACTCGCATCAGATGCGGTTTTCTCGCATACGACGCGAGTGACGGAGGGTGGTGGACCGGTGGGGTTCAACGGGTCGATCCCAGGTGCGGCACGTCTGCACCTGGTGGACGGAGTCGCGCTGCTGCGGCCGGAGGAACAGGTCTTCACGGCGATGCTGACCGGGTTCGCCAACCAGCAGCTCGCGCGGAATCTGGCCCGGACGACGGTGGAGGGCCGGGAGAACACGGTGAAGGCGTTCGCCGCGTACGTGAACACCTACCCGTGGCACTGGACGCTGGCGATAGTCGACGAGTGGCTCGGTGACCTGCGCTCGCTGCGGGACCTGCGCCGTTCCACGATTCGGTCCTACTCGGAGGCGGTCCGGGCGTTCTGCCACTTCGTCACCGACCCGCTCTACGCCTGGGCGGCCACCTGCGAGGAGCGGTTCGGCACCCACCCGGTCCAGGTCGTGCATGAGTGGAACACCGCGGTGCACGTCCAGGACAACGAGGCCGACGCGAAGAAGCGGGCGTTCACCAAGGCCGAGCTGCACGCGTTCTTCGCGCACTGCGACGACGAGGTCGCCCGGATCAGGGCCTTCGGCCGCAAGGGGCTGGCTGCCGGCGTTCCGCGATGCCACCCTGTTCAAGACCGCCTACGCCTACGGCCTGCGGCGCAACGAGACGCGGATGCTCGACGCCGCCGACTTCGGCCGCAACCCGCACGGCGCCGAGTACGGCGAGTTCGGCCGCTGCCAGGTCCGGTTCGGAAAAGCCAAGAAGGGCTCACCGCCCAAACGCCGCGGCGTGCTGACCGTCTTCGGCTGGACCCCCGACGTACTGGACGAGTGGTTCACCGAGGTCCGCCCGCTGCTCGGCACCGACGGCAACCCGGCAGCCTGGCCCTCCGAACGCGGACTGCGGATCGGCTGCCGGCGCATCAACTCCCGCTTCATCACCTACCGCAAAGTCTTGGGCCTGGACGACGGGCTGGCGACGCCTGGTTCGCCGAGAACACCGAACACGGCCGCACCTGCCTGAGGGCCTTCCTCAACTGGGCCAGGCTGAGCGGTCGTTGTCCACGCTCCCTGTCCATCCCCACCATGAAGGTCTCTCGACGACCCGCGCTGAGCGAGGACCAGCGGCTGGATGTGCTTGGTCGGCTCCTGACCGACCCCGAGACGCCGATGCGCCTCCGTGTCGCCGGCGTCATCGTCATCCTCTACGCGCAACCCCTGACCCGGCTCGTCCAACTGACAGTCGACGACGTGCTCCACGACGGAGAGAGCACGCTTCTGCGGCTCGGAGAACCCGCCTCACCCGTCCCCGCACCGGTCGCCGCCCTGCTGCCGGCTTACATCGCGGACCGCGACAACATGAACACCGCCACCAACCAGGCATCCCGCTGGCTCTTCCCCGGCCGACGGGCCGGCCAGCCAGCCCGTCCCGACCATCTGTCCGCACTCCTGGGCGAGATTGGCATCCCGGTCGCCGCCGCCCGCGGCGCCGCCATCCGACAGCGACTCCTCGAACTGCCCGCCCCCGTCGTCGCAGACGCCCTCGGCTACCACGACAAGACCACCAGCCGACTCCTCCGAGAGACCGGCGGAACCTGGACCCGATACGCCGCTGGCGATCACAGCCGGT
>NZ_WWJX01001051.1 GCF_009865215.1 Streptomyces sp. SID3343
GGACGAGAAGCAGGCCCGCGTCCTGCTCGACCCGGACGCGCTGGAGATGCCGCCGATGCGCGGTGTGCTGCACGCGGCCGGCGTCATCACCGGCGGCATGCTCGCCGACTTGACCCGGGACGCGCTCGAAGCCGATCTGCGGCCCAAGGTGGCCGGTTCGGTGACCCTGCACCGGCTGTACCCGCCGGGCAGCGTCGACTTCTTCGTCCTGTTCTCCGCCGTGGCCGCGCAGTTGGGCCTGACCGGGCAGGGCGCGTACGCCACGGCCAACGCGTTTCTCGACGCGCTGGCCGAGCACCGCCGGGCCGACGGCTGCCCGGGGGCGCGCAGCCTTGCCTGGCCGGCGTGGCGTGAGACCGGGCTGGCCGCGACGGCGGGCGGCCTGGAATCGGAGTTCGAGGCGGTGGGCGTACGAGACGTCACCGAGCGGCAGGCCATGGCGGCGTGGCGACACGCCCGAGGATGCGCGCCCGCGCACGTGGTCGTCCTGCCGGTGGACCGCTCTCGTCCTCCGGCCCGCCCGCTCCCGCTGCTGGAGCGGCTCTTCGCGCAGGCACCGCCGCGCGAGGCGGCCGACGGGCCGGCGGCACGCTTCCTCGACCCGTCGCGGCCGGGCGGAGTGTGCGAGGAGGAGGTCTTGGCGGAGGTGGCCCGGATCGTGGCCGCCGAGTTGGGGCTCGCCTCGGCCGCGGTGGACCGATCTCGTCCGCTGGCGGAAGTGGGCATGGAGTCGATCATGGCGTTGGCCGTTCGGCGGCGCCTGGAGCAGGCGTTCGCTCTCGCGCTGCCCGCCACGCTGCTGTGGAACCACCCCACGGTGCGGGCGTTGGGCGCGCGGATGGTCGCCGAACTCGCGCCTGCCGCGGTCGAGTCGGCGCAGGACGAACCGTCGCGGCCGAGTCCCCGGGCGGCGCCCTCGGTCGAGTCGGAGGCGATGTCGACGGACCTGGGGTTCGACGCGCTGCTGGACGAGTTGGAGGCCGATACGACGGCGGGCACCGCCTCGCGTACGTCCGCGGATGTCACGGAGGGACGAGGATGACGAGCACGAGTCAGCGGCTGGCCGATCTGGGGTCGGACAAGCGCGGCGAACTGGCCCGCAGGCTGGACCAGGTGGCCCGGACGGTGTCCGCGGAGCCGATCGCGGTCGTCGGACTGGGCTGCCGCCTGCCGGGGGGCATCACCTCACCCGACGCCTTGTGGTCGCTGTTGGTGGAGGGCCGTGAGGTCGTCGGGCAGGAGTTGACCGACCGCTGGGACGAGGCGGAACTCGCCGGCGCGCTCGCGGACCCGGTACTGCGCCGGGGCGGTTTCCTCGACGATCCGGCGGGACTGGACAACGAGTTCTTCGGTATCTCCCCTCGCGAGGCCGCGACCATGGATCCACAGCAGGGCATGCTGCTGGAGGTGGCGTGGGAGACGGCCGAGCACGCCGGGCTGCCCCCGCGCGCCCTGGCCGACACCCGAACCGGTGTCTTTCTGGGCATGTACTACAACGAGTACCTCCAAGGCGGGCTCGCCGACGCCGAGTCGGTCGACGCCTACACCATCACCGGCGGTCTGCACAGTGTCGCCGCCGGACGGCTGTCCTATCTGCTGGGGCTGCGCGGCCCGTGCGTGTCCTTGGACACCGCGTGTTCGTCGTCCCTGGCCGCGGTGCACCTGGCGTGCCAGAGTCTGCGGCTGCGGGAGAGCGATCTGGCTTTCGCGGGCGGGGCCAACCTCATCCTGCGCCCCGAACTGAGCCTGTCCCTGCACCGTTACGGCCTGCTCTCGCCGGACGGGCGGTGCAAGACGTTCGACGCCTCGGCCGACGGCATCGTGCGTACCGAGGGATGTGCCCTGGTACTGCTCAAGCGGCTCGGCGACGCGCTCGACGACGGTGATCGCGTGCTGGCCGTGCTGCGGGGCAGCACGGTGAACCAGGACGGCAGGTCGAACGGTCTTACCGCTCCCTCCGGTGCCGCCCAGCGGGAACTGCTGACCGAGGCCGTCGCCCGATCCGGGATCGACCCGTCCCGGCTGGGTTTCGTGGAAACCCACGGCACGGGGACCGAGTTGGGCGACCCGATCGAGGTGGAGGCGATCGCGTCGGTCTACGGCGACGGCGACGGCGGGCGCTGCGGGCTCGGCGCGGTCAAGACCAACGTGGGCCACACCGAGGCCGCCGCCGGCGCGGTCGCCCTGATGAAGGCGGTGCTGTCGGTGCGACACGGGGTGATCCCGCCGAACCTGCACTTCGACCGGCTCAACCCCAACATCGAGCTGGGCGGGACGCGGCTGTTCGTGCCCACCGAGGTCACCGCATGGCCGGTGGCCGACCGTCCCCGGCTCGCCGCCGCGTCCTCGTTCGGCATGGGCGGCACCAACGCGCATGTCATCGTCGAGGAACCGCCCCGGGTCGCGACCGATGCCCCGCTCGCACCGGCGAACGAGGGGCCGCACGTCCTGCTGCTCTCCGGCGCCGGCACCCAGGCGGTGCGGGACAACGCCGAACGGCTGGCCGACCGACTGGAGACGGCTGCCCCGGACCCGCGCGACGTGGCGCACACGCTGGCCCATCGTCGCTCCGGCGAGAGTCATCGGATCGCCGTGACCGGCTACGACCTGCCCCAGTT
>NZ_WWJX01001052.1 GCF_009865215.1 Streptomyces sp. SID3343
GTGGCCGTACACGCGACCCTGGAGGCGAGCGACGGGGGCGAGCCCGACACCGACGCGTCCACGCTGGTCGAGGCCGGCGCCGACGGCTGGTGGTACACGGCGTTGTTGCCCGCCGGTCGGCGACTGATCGCGCACTTCACCGATGCCGATCTGCCCGCGGCCCGGCCGACCGACCCGGCGCGCTTTCGCGATCTCGTCGCCGCCACCACGCACGTCGCGGCACGGGCCGCACGACACCCGTTCCCCTCCGACCTCGTGCTCCGGCGCGCACCCGCACACGGCGCCCACCTGGACCCCGCGTGCGGCGACGGCTGGATCGCCGTCGGCGACGCCGCCGCCGCATTCGACCCGCTGTCCTCGCAAGGCATCCTCACCGCGCTGTACACGGGCCTGACCGCCGGCCACACCGTGGACGAGTGCCTGCGCGGCACGCCCGCCGGCAACGCCTACCGCGACCGCATCGCCGCCGTGGTCACCGCCTACCGCCGCAACCGCCGGCACGCCTACGCGACGGAACGACGCTGGCCGAACCACCCGTTCTGGCAGCGCCGCCAACTCCCGTGACAGGCGCCTCGGTCGGGGACTGCGAACGGAGCGTCGCGCTCGCCGCCTCGGCCCCTCGATCATCCACCTGCCACCGCCACACACCGACAGGTGACCACTCCGGAGCCGCAGACCGCGTACACGATCGCCCGATCCGGTACCGCCGTCCGCGACCACCGATCCGGTACCGCCTGGCGACCACCCGATCCGGCGCCGCCGTCCGCGACCACCGATCCGGTACCCCCTCGCGACCGCCCGATCCGGTACCACCGTCCGCGACCACCCGATCCCGTACCCCCTCGCGACCGCCCGATCCGGCGCCGCCGTCCGCAACCACCGATCCGGTACCGCCTCGCGACCACCGATCCGGCACCACCGTCCGCGACCGCCCGCCCGAACCCCTGGGCGGGAGCGCGCCGGTGCGGGATCCGGGCCGCGCGGCCGTGACATGCTCGATGGGTGCTCCTCGACACTCCTCGGCTGTGCCTGCGCCGGTTTCGCCCCGCCGACGCGCCCGCGCTCGCGGCGTATCGCTCGGACGAGGCGGTCGCCCACTTTCAGGGTTGGACCCCGCCGGTCACCCGCAACGCCGCCGACTCCCTCGTCCGCGAGTTCGCCCGCGGCGATCCGAGCCGGCCCGGCTGGTTCCACTACGCGGTCGAACTCAAGGCCGACGGCTGCCTGGTGGGTGATGTCGGGGTGAACCTACACCGCAACCGCAAGCAGGCCGAGGTGGGATACAGCTTCGCGGTGGACCGGCAGGGACACGGGTATGCCCGCGAGGCGCTGACCGCCGTGCTGCGCGACCTGTTCGGCCGCGGTCTGCACCGCGTGTCGGCGGACTGCGACGCCCGCAACGTGCGTTCGGCCCGGCTCCTGGACCGGGTGGGCTTTCGCCTGGAGGGCCGGCGGCCGGCGTACGCCTGGCTCGCGAGCGAGTGGACCGACGACCTGCTGTTCACCCTGCTCGCCGACCAGTGGAAGGATCCAGCCGCTTGACTCCGGCCCGCGCCAGGGG
Source organism: Streptomyces sp. SID3343 (assembly GCF_009865215.1). Classification (GTDB taxonomy): domain Bacteria; phylum Actinomycetota; class Actinomycetes; order Streptomycetales; family Streptomycetaceae; genus Embleya. The sequence goes on from NZ_WWJX01001052.1 coordinate 1,562, forward strand.
CCAGGAATCGCACTCGCCCGAACCGGGGGACGACCACGGTTCCCGGTTCCTCGGCGGTTGCGGAGCCCGGGTCACCGTCTCGGACTTGGGAGTGGAGGCGCGCGGCAGGTGCAGGCCCGCGGCCGGTGCGGCCAAGACCTCAGTCTCCGCCCGAGGGTACGCGAGCGCGCCGGCGAGCACCTCGGCGGCGTCCGCAACCCGCAGGGCCACCGCGCCGCCGCCGTCGACAGGATCGGATCGCCGTCCGCGACCGAGGCGCCGCCGATGTCGATCAGGCCACCCACCTCGGCGACATGGACCCCTGAGCCGGGCCCAGCCGTGGCCTCGGACAGCGCCGACAGCCGCAGCCCGAGCCGAACCACCGCCGGCACGTCCCGCACCGCACCCTCGATCAGCGCGCCCACCGCGCCACGGGCCGGCGCCGCCGTAGTCGGGATCTCGCCCCACACCGCGCCCGCGGCGGCCGTCGCGCCGGCCGCGACCACGACC
>NZ_WWJX01001053.1 GCF_009865215.1 Streptomyces sp. SID3343
CGCGTCGAGCAGTTCACGCCCGCGACCGGAGACGGTGCCGCCGCCCGCGGTCGCGCCCCAGCCGTCGAGTACACACGCCTGCCAGCGCTCGTCGGTGGTGAACCACGTGTCCGCGCCGAGCCGTGCCTCCAGGACGAACGCGCCGTGCACGAGGTCGTTGGCGAACGGCGACGGCGGCAACCACCACGGGGTGGGCCCGTCGTACACCCAGGCCAGCGCGGTGACGACGTTGACGCCCGTCCGCAGGTGCGGCGCGAGATCCAGGTCGTCGTACGGCCGCATCCGCGGGTTGGCACGCACCGGTCCGCGGGCGACCTCGACGCCGTTGACGCTCAGCGCGTACCCGGACAACGCGACCACCCGCGTGGGCACGGACGCCGGAACCGCGTCGAGGTCGAGTGTGGCCCGCAACGCGACGGTGTGCCGCCCGGGGATGGGAGCGTCCGGCCCGTCGGGTCCGGCGGCCCAGATCCATCGGGCCCGCCAACGTCCGGGCGGAAATGCGGATACGGCGACCATGAGGCCGCTCCTTCACTTCGGGAGGGATCGAGATATCGAGTCGGGAGGGGTTGAGGGATCGAGATTTCGAGTCGGGACGGGTTGAGGATCGACGTGTCGAGTCGGGAGGGATCGAGGTATCGAGTGAGGAGGGATCGAAGGATCCGGGACTTCGGGACTCGGGGACTCCGGGACTCCGGGACTCCGGGGGTCGGGAACTCCGGGACTCCGGGGCTCGGGAACTCTGGGAGTCGGGGGCTCGGGGACTCCGAGATTCCGCAACTCGCGGTTACCGAAGCGCGCGCTCGAAGTGTTCGCGTACCGCCGCGAGCCACGCGTCCGGGCGTTCGGTCTGGGGGTTGTGCTTGGCGCCGGCGACGACGACCAGCCGTGCGCCGGGGATGCCCGCCGCGAACTGCTCGGCCGCGCCGCGCAGTCGCTTGTCGTGTTCGCCGACGATCACGGTGACCGGGCAGGAGATCTCGCCGAGCCGGCCGAGCAGCGACGGGTAGCTGCCGAGCGCCTCGCCGAAGCCGACGAACGCGGCCTTGTCCATGCCGGTCAACGCGTCGGACTGGCGCTCGCGTTGGGCTCGTTGTTGCGGCGTGGCGGTCTTGGGGGCGCGGGTGAAGGGCTTGAGGCAGGCCAGCAGGGGGCCCAGGCCCCAGCGGCCGACGGCGGCGTTCATGCCCCGCGCGAGCACCCGCAACAGCGGCGTGGAGGTGGGCTCCGCGGCGGTGTCCATCAGGACGAGGGAGCGCACCCGTTCCGGGTGGGCGAGCGTGTGGCGCAGGGCCACGACGCCGCCCATCGAGTGGCCGAGCAGGTCGTATCGGTCCGGCAGCAGGCGGGTGGCGAAGAAGTCGAGGTCGGCGGCGAGGTGGTCGAACGTGTAGGCGGTTCGGTCGGCGAACTTGGTGCTGCCGCCGTGACCGCGGTGGTCGTACGCGACGACGCGGCGCTCTTCGGCGAGTACGGGTGCGACGCCGTCCCAGTCGGCCAGGCTGCCGACGTATCCGTGCAGGAGGAGCAGGGGAGCGGCATCCGCTTCGGGGTGGGCGGCGGGTAGGTCGCAGTACCGCAGATCAGCGGTGTGCGAGGGGGAATCGAGGGGGTCGGTGTGCTGCGAATCGGCCACGCCGCGGGTGTCCCCGGCGAGGAGTCGGGATGATGCCGTCCACGAAAGCCTTCCATCTGGCATGTATTCGATGTTAGCGTCCCGCCACCGTGATGTGACACACAAATCCCTCCCGATTCGCGGGGCTCAGGGTCTCCCGGCCGTCACCTCCGACCCCGGATCGGCTACGTACCCGCAGCCGATCGACCAAGATCCATCCGCGATCGACCAAGATCCACTGTGATCGACCGGTCGATCCACCAACCCGATCGACCCACCCGATCCGGCCACAACGGACCGGAACGA
>NZ_WWJX01001054.1 GCF_009865215.1 Streptomyces sp. SID3343
CGACTGCTGGTGCAACGCCTCGCCGTGCTGGAACGACCGGGCGTGGGCGAGCTGTTCGCCGCCGGGCGCGAGCGTTTCGCGGCCGCCGACATCGCCCGCCCGCTGCGCGTGCGGATCGCGCTCAACGAGGCCGCCCACCCGGAGGCGGCCCGGTTGATCGGCCGGCTCGTGCTGGCCCAGTTCGTCCAGGCGATGGCCACACACGGGCGCGAACGCGGCCCGCGCAAGGTGTTCGCGTGCCTGGTCGCCGCCGACGCGGGGCGCCTGGTGGACGAGTACACCGCCAAGGGCCTGCACTGGGCCCGCAACCGTCGGGCCGGCCTGGTCTTGTCGCTGCGCTCGCTCGACGACCTCACGCCCGCGCTGCGCACCACCGTGTTCGACGCCGCCGGGTGCAAAGCCGTGGTGCCGGGCGCGTCCCGCAACGACGCCGAACTGTTCGCCGAGCACTGGGGCAAGGTCGAGGGGCAGGAGAAGTCGGTCACCATGGGCACTCCCGACGGCGGCCTGATCAAGCGGGCGCGCTACGCGGTGCTGGGCGCGCTGTTCGGCGAGAAGGCCGGCGGCCGCTCGGAACGGGTCACCACCCGCACCGTCGAGCGCTATCGGTGGTCGCCCGCCGAGATCACCGGCGATCTGGACACCCACCACGCGATCGTCAGCCTGACCACCCGCGAGGGCAAACGAACCGGTCCCGTGCTGATCGATCTCGGCCGTTGAGTCACACTGGGGACACCGCCCACTCCAGTTTGGACAATCCGTAGATGCCCCCCACCCTCGCGTCCCTCGTCCGCGCTGCAGCCCTCGACCTGCGGGTGCTCGCGGGCCAAGACGACCTGGAGCGCGAGGTCCGGTGGGTGCACACGAGTGAGCTCGCCGATCCCACGCCCTACCTGGAGGGCGGCGAACTGCTGCTCACCACGGGCATGAAACTCGGCCGCACCAACGCCGAGCGCCGCGCGTACGTGCAGCGGCTCGCGGCGGCCGAGGTCGCCGGTCTGGGCATCGGGATCGGCCTCTCGCTGGAGCGGGTGCCCGCGGTGATCGTCGAGGCGGCCCAAGAGCACGGCCTCCCCGTTTTCGAGGTGCCGCGGCCGACGCCGTTCATCGCGATCAGCAAGGTCGTCTCCTCCGCGCTGGCCGCCGAACAGTACGAGGCCGTCACCACCGGCTTCGCAGTGCAACAGGAACTGACCAGGGCCGCCGCCGGGCGCGAGGGCGCCGCGACGCTGATCCGCCGGCTCGCGGCCCGGCTCGACGGCTGGGCCGCGCTCTACGACGCCGACGGCATGCTGCGCCACGTCGCGCCCGCCGGCGCCCGCCCGCGCACCGACGCCCTGCGCGCCGACATCGACAGGCTGCGCGGCATGCCCGCACCCTCCTCCGCGTCGCTCCAGGGCGGCCATGGGGGGAGCGAGGAGCGCATCTCGGTCCAGTCGCTCGGCGCCGAGCGACGGATCAGCGGCTTCCTGGCCGTGGGCACCGACCGGCCCGCCCGGGCCGCCGACCGGCAGACGCTGGGCACCGCGGCCTCGCTGCTCACCTTGGCTCTGGAGCAGTCCCGGGCCGGCGCCGACGCCGGGGCGCGGATGCGCACCGCGTTGCTGCGCCTGCTGCTCACCGGCGAGC
>NZ_WWJX01000108.1 GCF_009865215.1 Streptomyces sp. SID3343
CGGGCACGCGGCCCCGCAGAGGCACGCGAACCCGCACGGGCACGCGGCCCCGAACGAACGGCCGACCGCGCATGCGGATACCCGTGCCGCCGTCGACCCCGCAGGCACGGTGCCGGCTTCCGGCCGATCGGGGCCGATGCTCGCGGTATTGCTGTCGGCGTGGTTCCTGGCCCAGTTCGACTTCTTCGTGGTCAACGTTGCCGCGCCGTCGTTCGAACGCCGCCTGCACGCCGGCCCCGTTGCGCTCGAACTGATCGTCGGCGGCTATGCGTTCGCGTACGCCACCGGGATGATCACCGGTGGCCGACTGGGCGACAGGTTCGGATACCGTCGCGTCTTCGTCGTCGGCATGCTCGCCTTCACCGGTGCTTCGCTGCTGTGCGGCCTCGCGGCCGACCCCGGCCAACTCGTCGCGGCCCGTCTGCTGCAAGGTCTGGCCGGGGCGGTGATGGTGCCCCAGGTACTGGCACTGATCACCACGACCTTCCCGGCGTCGACGCGCGGTCGCGCCCTCGGCTGGTACGGCGTCGCCGGCGGCCTCGGCTCGATCGCCGGGCAGGTATGCGGCGGACTGCTGCTCGACGTCGGGATCCTCGGCCTGGGATGGCGGGTGATCTTCCTGATCAACGTGCCGATCGGGATCGTCGCCGCACTGCTCGCGGCCCGCCTGCTGCCACCCTCGCGTCCCGGGCCCCGGCGTACCCAGGACGCCGTGGGCGCGGCGAGCATCGCTCTCGTTCTCGCGCTGATCCTGGTCCCCGTCATGCTCGGACGCGATGCGGGATGGCCCGTGTGGACGTGGATCTGCCTGTTCGCGAGCCCGCTCGTGGCAATACCCGCCGTACGACGGCAACGGGCTCTCGCCGCGCGCGGCGCCGACCCGATCCTCGACCCGACGCTGTTCGCGAAACGGTCCTACCTCGCGGGAATCGCGGCGGTGACGGCGTTCATGGCCTACTTCGCGAGCTTCATGTTCACGCTCACCCTGCTGCTCCAGGGCGGCCTGGGACTCGGCGCGCTCGGCGCCGGGCTGGTGTTCGCGCCGATGGGCGTCCTGTTCTCCGTCACGGCGGCGGTCGGCTCCCGGCTGGTGGATCGCTTCGGCCTGGCAGTGGTCGTGTTCGGCGGCGTGCTGATCGACCTCGGACTGGGTGTGGGGGTACTCGCGTTGCACTTCGCGGGCGCAGACGTACCCCTCGCGTGGATCGTCGTGGCCGTCACGGCGGTGGGCGCCGGCAACGGCCTGGTCCTGCCCCGGTTGATCGGCGCGGCCCTGGTCGACGTGGCGCCGACCAAGGCCGGCATCGGTTCGGCCGTCCTGTCCACCGCCCAGCAGTTCGCGGGATCCGCGGGTGTCGCCGTCGTCGGCGCGGTGTTCTTCGCCGCGGTCGGGTCACGACCGCACGCGGCGGCCTACGTGGGGGCGATGCAGCGGTCGATGCTGATCGACATCGCCCTCGTCACCGTGGTCGTCGTGCTCGTCCACCGGCTCGGCCGGGCATCGCACCGGGCGCGATCGAAGTGACGGGCGAAGGCGGCCGGCCGGGGCTTGCCGGGTGCGGGCCTCCGACGACCCACGGGCCTTGCGGACGAGGGCGCCGCGGATCAGGGGAGGCGAGAGGGGTGGTCGCGGTGCCTGGGCGTTGCGCGAGGTAGGCGGTGTCGAGGGGGGAGTGGGCCGGGGCTGAGGAGGGAGGCAGGCCCCGCAACCGGGCGGCTGCGGTGAACGAGCCGGCCCGGCGGTGTACCGCGAGGAACGTGCACATTCGCGAGTAGCGGACGTGGGCGCGACGCAGATACGGACACAGGTCGTGGATACGGACGGGTCGTGGATACGGACGCGAGTCGTGGGTACGGGCGAACGCGAGTGTGAACGAACCGACCACTGCGGTACACGATGGCGCCTCGGCTGCCGGATCCCGATGCGAAACGACGGGGGCCGGGACCGGGAGCCGGGGCCGCTCGACGGAGAGATGTGACATGACCAGGATCCTGTTCGTGATGACCGGCTCCGACCACTGGACGCTGGCCGACGGTACCCGGCACCCGACCGGCTTCTGGGCCGAGGAGGCCGTCGCCCCGTACCGCGTCTTCACCGCGGCCGGCTACGACATCGCGGTCGCGACACCCGGCGGCGTGGTACCGCCGGTCGACAAGGGCAGCCTCGCCCCCGAGGTGAACGGCGGGCCGGAGGGCGCCGCCGACATGGTGGCCGGCCTCGACGAATTCACCGAACTGAAGCAACCGCTCACGCTCGCCGAGGTCGATCTCGCCGACTACGACGCGGTGTTCTACCCCGGCGGCCACGGCCCGATGGAAGACCTGCCCACCGACGCCGACTCGGGCCGCCTGCTCACCGCCGCGCTCGACTCGGGCAAGCCGCTCGGTGTCGTCTGCCACGCGCCCGCCGCGCTGCTCGCGGCCAAGCGGGGCGACGGGAACTGGCCGTTCGCCGGCTACCGGCTGACCGGCTTCACCAACGCCGAGGAGACCCAGGCCGGCTTCGCCGACAAGGCCGCGTGGCTGCTTCAGGACCGATTGACGGAACTCGGCGCCGACTTCCGCGAGGGCGAGCCGTGGGCCCCGTACCTGGTCGCGGACCGCAACCTGCACACGGGCCAGAACCCCGCCTCGTCGGCTCCGCTGGCGGCCGAACTGGTCAAGGTATTGGGCAAGGCGTCAGGCAACTGACGGCAGACCGTCGAGGCGAAGCCGGCGGGCACGAGCCGGTGAGCGGGCTACGGAGATCGCTCTGAGTGCTCGTGGCGCAGCGCGGGCGGAAGGGGACGACACGCCGACGGTGAGCGTCGAGGCGTATCACCGGTCCGGCCGCGGCGCGTCCGGTGCGCAGCCCGCCCACGATCGTGCCGTGGACGAGCAACGCGGACCGGCGCGTCGCGGGGGCCTTCGATGCGGCGCCCCGAGGCACCGCTGCGGCGACGTCAGTTCGTGGTGGCCGCCGCCGTTGAAGTGGTGGCCACCGACGCCGGCTTCCCGCTGTCCACGTCTCCGATGCCATCCGTACCACCGCTACCGTCGTCGCCGCCCGCCGGCCGCAGCAGTCCGCCCGCCGGTATCAGGATCGCGGTGAGTACGGCGACCATCGCGAACGAGACGCCCAGCGAGGACATGTCCGCGACCGCGCCCACGATCGCCGGTGAGAGCAGGCCGGACGTGTAGGTGACCGTCGCGACGCCGGCGATGGATCGGCTCGGGTCGTCCCCGAGCCGGCCCGCCGCGGCGAACGCGAGCGGCAGCACGGCCGATACGCCGATCCCGAGCAGGGCGAACCCCACCATGGCCGGCGCCGGTGTGTGGGCGGTGGCGACCAGTACCGCGCCCACCGTGGCCACGACCGCGCCGCCGCGTACCGTGCGGACGATCCCGATCCGGTCCACGACCGTGCCGGAGACCAGGCGGACGGCGGTCATGGTGCAGGCGAAGCCGGTGAACGAGAGCGCCGCGATCCCCGGCGACGCGCCGGCGATCTCCTTGAGGTGGATGGCACTCCAGTTCATCCCCGCGCCTTCGGCGAACACCGCGCAGAACGCGACCGCGCCGATCAGGAGCGCGCCGCGGCTCGGCAGCGCGAAGCGCGGAGGCGCGGCGGTGCCGGCCGAGGGCCGTGCGTCGAGCAGGTGTCGGCCGCTGAACCACCCCGCCGCGGCGAATACGACGGCGAGGCCGCCGAGTTGTACCCGGGCGTCCAAGCCGGCGAAGGCCGCAGCCGTACCGAGCCCGGCCCCGATGAGCGCGCCGGCGCTCCACATGCCGTGCAGCATCGGCAACGTGGAGCGGCGAAGCCGCTGTTCGATCACCAGGCCCTGGGTGTTCATCGCGACATCGGACATGCCCGCGCCCACGCCGAACAGGAGCAACCCCAGGCACAGCCACGGCAGTCCCGGCGCCGACATCGGCAGGATCGGGATCGCGCACCACAGCACGATCAGGCAACGCAACGCGCCGCGGCCGCCGTAGCGGTGGACGAGCGCGCCGGCCATCGGCATCGCGAGCGACGCGCCCACGGCGGGCGCGGCGAGCGCGAAGCCCAATTGTCCGGCGCTCAGATCGAGTCGGTCCTGAAGCCACGGCAGCCGCGACGAGAAGCCGCCGCTGACGGAGCCGTGCACCGCGAACAGCAGGCACGTGGCGATCCGGGCGCGGGCGGCCTCGGGATCGGGCGGGTGCGCGATGCCGGCGGCGGCATGGCCGGCGTCGGCGGGCGTTCGGTCGTCGTGGGCGACCGGCGCGGAATCCGGGTGGGAAGCGGAGTCTCGGCGGGGAGCGGAGCCCGGGTGGGAAGCGGAGCCCGGGTGGGAAGCGGCGTCTCGGTGGGGAGCAGGCGAGGGGGAGCGGCCGTCCGACGGAGTCGACGGGCGGTCGTCGGAGGACGCGGAAACGCGGTACTTCGAGAAAAAGGTGCGCCCGGAGGGCGGCTGTCGCTTCATGGTGCGATAAATTATCAGGCAGGTTTCCTGAAAGAAAGACTCTGCGAGGATCGCTCCCCATGACAGCCGCCCGCACCGCGACGCCGAGCACGGCCCGCGCGATCAACGACCGCCTTGCCCTCGACCTTCTGGTCGAGCACGGCCCGCTGACCGCCTCCCAGCTCAAGATCCTCACGGGGCTGTCCCGCCCGACCGTGGCCGACCTGGTCGAACGCCTTCAGGACGCCGGCCTGCTACACCTCGTGGGCGAGGCGGGCGCGCGCCAACGCGGCCCCAACGCCCGCCTGTACGGCCTGGTGGCCGAACGCGCGCACATCGCCGGCCTCGACATCCGGCTCGACGTGGTCGAGGTCGCCGTCGCCGACCTGGCCGGCAGCACGATCGCGTCGGCCACGCTCGACGTACCCCCGGACAGCGACCCGGACCGGGCCGTCCACGACGTACTGGCCCTGCTCGACGCCACCACCGACGCGGCCGGCGCCGACACGTTGCACACCGTCGCGGTCGGCGTCCCCGGCCTGATCGACCCCGCGACCGGCGTTCTGCACGCGGCCTGCGACGGCCTGCCGGGATGGCACGCGCGCCTGGTCGCCGCCCTGCGCGAGCGGGGCAGCGTGGTCCTGGAGAACGAGGCCAATCTCGCGGGCATCGCCGAACAACGCCTGGGCGCCGCCCGCGGCCTCGACACGTACGTCCTGGTTTGGCTCGGCGCGGGCATCGGCGCGTGCGTGGTCCTGGACGGCCGGCTTCGGCGCGGGGCCTCGGGAGGTAGCGGCGAGTTGGGGTTCCTGCCCGTACCCGGCACCGGTCGGCTCCCCACGTGCACCGACTGCAAGGGCGGCTTCCACTCCCTCGCCTCCGGCGGCGCGATCGAGTTGTTGGCGACCGACTTCGGACTGGTCGGCAGCGCCGAGGACGTGGTGCGCAGCGCCGCGACGGACGCCACCGGGGCCGGCGCGGCCCTGCTGGACGCACTCGCCGAACGCCTGGTCCTGGGCGTCGCCGCGCTCACGGTCATCCTCGACCCCGGCTGTGTGGTCCTCGGCGGCGAAACCGGCCGCGCCGGCGGCACCCCGCT
>NZ_WWJX01001055.1 GCF_009865215.1 Streptomyces sp. SID3343
GGTGTGCCGCCCGCTGCCCGGGCGCGGGCCACCGCGGGCGCTGCCCGCCTGACCAGTCCGTCCGAGATCGCAGCCGGCCGACGTACATACGTACACGCGTGCCCATACACGTACATGAATGCCTGTATGAACGCATACATATGCATATATGTACGTCCGCGTAACGGCTGCGTGCGTTCGGTTGTTCGGTCGTCACGTGGCCTGGTGGCCTCGTGCGGTCGATCGGCTTCGCCGTGCCCCGAAGTGGTGCGGCGGGGTGCGCGAGCGATGGGCTGTGGGCGGGTGTTCGCCCGGGTATGCCTGATGTGGTGTGCGCCGGCGGGTGGGTGTCCGCGTGCGTGCGAGGGTCGCGAACCATCCCGATCGTCCGAATGGTTCGGTCGGTTCGAGGGGGAATGCCTTCCACGCCGCGAGGACACCGCGCCGGCTGTGGCCGCCATGCACCCCGGGTGAGGTGCGTACCGCCGTCGAGTCCGCGTTCCCGCGTGGGTGACGTACGGATCCGGCGGGCGCAGTAGTCGCCATCACGGCATCGATCCGCCCGGAGGCGGACCGATCGCCGCCGCCTGTCTCACAAGGACGTGGAACGTGACGACCATCAGCAGCCGTTCAACCGGCCGACCCGGAAGCTACCGGGCCGGCCCGGTCATCACCGCATTCGATCCCGATCGACCACCGACACGACACCTTGCCGTCGGCCCGTTCGGCAGCCTCGGCCGCCTCGGCCGGAAGCCGGGCGGGAGTCAGTCGCTGCCGCAGTCACCGCTCCCGGCGCAGGAGCCGGCGCCCAGGGCGTCGGTGGAGCCGGACGCGATCGTCAGGCCCGGCGCCGGCGCGGTTAGCGGCGCCCGTGCCGACCGATCGCCCGGTATCCGCAACAGGTTCGGCAGCGCGTCCGGCCCGGGTTCCGGGCCGCGCTCGACCATCGCGCGCAGCCGGTACACGTCGGCCAGCCAGTCGGCGCAGGCCGCGCAGGCATCCGCGTGGGCTCGGGCGCGTACGGCCGCGGTCGGGGTACCGGTGCCTCGCCCGGCCCCTTGCCCGGTACCCCGCCCGCCATTCCACCGCCGGGTTGCCTGCCCGGATCCTTCGCCGGTCGCAACTTCAGGTTCCTTGTCTGTTTCCCCGACCGTTTCCCCGACTGCTTCCCCGTCTGCGTTCCCGTCCGGTTCCTCGTCCGTGCCGGGCTCCTCGCCGTCGAGGCACGCGGACAACACGTCGCGGCATCGGGTGCAATCCATGGGCTCATGTTCTCCGTTCGTGGGCACCGCCCGCTGTGCGGGGGTGTGAACTGTGGACCATCCTGATCCGATGACGGCTCGGGCCCTGGCCGGTGCGGCCGGTGACCCGGACGCGGTGGACGACCTCGTGCGCGGGACGCACCGAGACGTGTGGCGGTTCGTGGCGTACCTGACCGACGTACAGAGCGCGGACGACCTCACCCAGGAGACCTACCTTCGGGCCTGGACGGCGCTGCCGCGCTTCACGGGAGCATCCTCGGTCCGTACCTGGCTCCTGTCCATCGCCCGCCGGACGGTGGTCGACCGCTACCGGGCGGCCTCGGCCCGACCGCGTACGGTCTCCGTCGAGGACTGGGTCGAAGTCGCCGAACGACGCCAGGACATCACCCTCCCGGGGTTCGACGAGGGATTCGTACTGGCCGATCTGTGCCGCGTACTCGATCCCGCCCGGAGGGAGGCGTTCGTCCTCACGCAGGTCCTCGACCTCGGTTACGCGGAAGCGGCCGGCGTGGTCGGCTGCCCGATCGGCACCGTACGCTCGCGCGTCGCGCGGGCAAGGGACGACCTGGTCACGCTGTTGCGGGAGGCGGAGCGCGGGGCCTTTGCGGATGCCGGCGTGGACACCGGGGTCGAGGTCCGCGAAGTGCGAGGGAGGCGAACGCCCTTGCGCGGCCGGGTGGGCTGACCGCGGCATACGTACGAGGGGCACATCGCCGCGGCGATGTGCCCCTCCTCCCGACCGCGGCTCGCTCAGACCGCAACCGCCGCGGCGGGCTCGTATCCGGCCTCGATGATCGCCGAACGCACCAGGTCGACGTCGACTCCGGTGCCGCTCACGGTGACGGTCGACGCAACCAGGTCCACGGCAACCGAGTCGACCCCACCGACCTTGCGGACCTCGTCGGTCACGTGCCGTACGCAGCTTCCGCAACTCATCCCGCTCACCGCGAACGTGTGCGTCGCCGGCGCCGGCGCCCGCGTATCCGAATCCGCGTCCGCATACGTCGGTGTCTGCGTTGGGGGTGGCGTTGGGGTAGGGGTCGGCGTGTGCGTCGTCCGGGCATCCATCGATGGCACCTGTCTCTCCGATCCGCCCGGCGAATCCCGCCCGGGCGCGGCCTGTTCGCGCTTGCCTACAGGTAGTCGCGGCACCCGGCGGCCGGGTTCCCGGCGTCCCCCGAACGGACCTGTCGGGAGGGCCGGTCGACGCTCAGTGGCCTCGGCGGAGTGGGCCGAAGAACGCGCGCACGTCGTCGACGACCTGCCCCGGCTCCTCGTGGGCCATGAAGTGGCCGCCGCGCTCCGGGGTGTGCCAATGGCGCAGGTCGGCGAAGATGCGGTCGGCGAGGCTCCGGGGGTAGTTCGCGAAGGCCGGTTCGTTGCTCAAGGTGACCGCGGCCGGCACCGGGATCACCGGAAGCGGCTTGTTCGACGGATAGTCGTAGTACTGCCGGAAGGACGAACCGATGCTTTCGGTGGCCCAGTACAGGGTCGCGACGGTCAGGATCGTGTCCTTGTCCCAGCGCGTCTCCAGGTTGCCGCGGCAGTCGCTCCAGTCTTTGTACTTGTCGACGATCCAGGCCACCAGCCCCGCCGGAGAGTCGTTCAGCGCGGCGGCGATCGTGTCGGGGCGGGTGCACATGATCTCGCTGTAGCCCTGGTCGGAGGCGTCGTACGCGTCGAGATCGTCGAGGAACGCCTGTTCCTCGGCGGTCGCCGGGTGCTCGTCGAACTGCGTCGTGATCACTGCGGACGTGACGTGGACGCCGACGACTTCGTCCGGGTACAGGGCGCCGAGCCACTGCGTCACCCCGCCGCCGATGTCGCCGCCGAACGCGCCGTAGTGGTCGTATCCGAGGGTCTCGGTCATCAGCGAGTGCCAGATCTCGGCGACGCCTCTACGGGTGAACGGCTCCTGAGGCAACTCCGAGTACAGGAACCCGGGCAGCGAGGGGACGATCACGTCGAACGCGTCGGCGGGGTCGCCTCCGTGCGCGGCGGGATCGGTCAGCGGCCCGACCACGCGCAGCATCTCGACGAAACTGCTGGGCCAGCCGTGGGTCAGGATCAGCGGCAGCGGCGCGGGCGCACCCTCGGCGCGCTTGCCGCGGATATGCACGAAGTGGACCTGGCGTCCGCCGACTTCGGCAAGGTAGTGGGGGTGAGCGTTGAGCTTCGTCTCGGCCGCACGCCAGTCGAAGTCATGGGCCCAGTAGGCGACAAGCTCGCGCAGGTAGCCCGGATCCGTGCCGGCCGCCCAGTGGACGGCGTCGGACGCGGCGGTGAAGCGGGTGCGGGCCAAGCGGGCGCGGAGGTCGTCGAGCGTGTCGTCGGATACGGCGATCCGGAAGGGCTTGGAGGTCATGGTTCCTTCGCTCGGGAGTATTCACCGGGCCGGCAGGCCCGGCCGGGAGGGCCCGCACAGGGTAGGCGGTTTGCCGGCGCACGTCGTGTGCTTTTCGCCGAGGTCGGGTCGAGTGTCGCGGTTTCGGGCGGGTGATGCTTTGGGTGGGGGTGACGCTTCGGGTCGGGGAGACGCTTCGAGTGGTGGCCACCGAGTGTGAATTGGTGACGATTTTATCCGCAGGGGCTTTCGTAATTTAATTCCGAATGCTATGCTGTAGTTTTGGTGATCGAAATCCTCGGTACAGTTTCGCCGACGTCGAACGCGCCCCGAAAGCGGGCTCGTTCCCATTCGGTGAAAGCTGTGAGGAACTCTTCGTGTGCTATGAATCCGACGCTGTCCCGCCTGTCCACGGGCCCGCAGTCACCGGGGTCGCCAAGTCGGGGCCGCTCACGTTGACTTCGATCGACGGTACGCCGTTCGGCGCCTTCGCGGCCGTGCCCGAGAAGGGGTCGGGCGTCGGAGTCGTGGTACTGCCCGACAATCGGGGTCTGTCTTCTTTCTATGGCGCGCTGTGTGTACGGCTGGCCGAGCAGGGGCATTCCGCGCTGGCTGTGGACTATTTCGGTCGGACCGCCGGCTCGGAGTATCTCGACCGAGACGCGGATTTCGCGGAGACCGAAAACCTCTTTCCACACCTGGTCCGACTGACTCCCGACGGCCTCGACGCGGGCATCACCGCAGCTGCCGAGCGCCTGCGCGCGGAGGGTGCACGGGCGATCGTCACGCTCGGTTTTTGCTTCGGCGGCCGACAGGCGTTTCGTACCGCCGCGCCGCGGTTCGACTTTGCCGGGGTGATCGGCTTCTACGGATTTCCCGGTGCCCTCAACGGTGCGCCCGGGCCCACCGAACTCGCGCCCGGGCTCACCGCCCCCGTACTCGCGCTGTGGGGCGGCGGCGACCCGCACATCTCCGGCGAGGCGGTCACCGCCTTCGACACGGCACTCACCGATGCGAACTGCCCACACGAGTTCGTCACCTACCCGAGCGCACCACACGGCTTCTTCGAGCTCGGCGTCGCGCAGTTCGCCACAGCCTCGGCAGACGCCTGGCACCGAGTACTGAACTTCCTCACCGCGCACGCGAGTCGACCGACGTCGTCGAGTTCGGCCTGATCACGTACACGGGAGTGTTCAACCCGCTGTTCACCACCCATCGACTCGAACACCGACGCCGTACGCGACAGCACCTAGACTCCGGAGATGGCCGGCGACATGAGTAGAACGCTGATCTCGGGTGTGAGCTTCGTAGGACTGCGGATGCGCTTGGAGAATCGGCCCGCACAACGACCCGTACCGGTCGAGTTGGCGGCGATGGCTCGCCAAGGCGACCGGACCGGGCCGGCGAGTTGGCGGGTACACACGCCGATCGAGCCGCCGGATCCCGCCACTCCGCCGCCGCCCGCGCCGAGTGCGCCCGTTGCGCCGCCCGAACTCGGGACACTGGCCGCCGCGTTCGCCGACGTGGAGCGGAGGGTCGTGCGTGACACCCCGCACGCGCTGGTCGTGGTGAACGGTTTCGTGGAGAAGGCCGTCGTGTGGGAACAGCGGGCCTACTGTCCACGCTTGGCGTCGTGCGTGCTGCTGGACGTCATGGGCCTGGCCGCGGCGATCCGGCCCGCCGCCACCCGCCTGCCGTTCGAGGCGCGGCTCCAACAGATCGGGGTCGAGGTGCCGGCCGGGGAACGCGCCCTGACCTGGGACGTCTACGCAGCGATGACACTCTTTCAGCATGTGGTCACCACCGGGGTCTCGACCGGGCGATGGTCCACCCTGGACGACCTGATCCGGATCGCCGGCACGGTCCCGAGCCCGGTCGAACCCGAGTTCCTCCCGGTGCCCGACGTGCAGGAATCCCTCTTCGACTGACGGAGCCGCAAAGCCCAACCCGACCTGACCCAACCCAACCCCACCCAACCCAACCCGACCCAACCCGACCCAAAACCGAGCCGGCATGTGACGTCCAGCCCATCCCCGCGCTCTCGCCCCGGAATGCCGCTCCCGCAGCGGCGCGGCGAGTTGCGTGCCGTGCGGCCCGCACAGTCGGTAGGGTCGCGAGCGTCGTGAGGGGCACGCGTGGAGATCGTCGAGCACCAACTCATTGATCCGTTCGAAGGCATCCTTGCCGCGCCGGTGGGCGGCAGCGACACCGGCGTACTCGTTCTCGGCGGCTCCAGTGGCCGTATCGAACACGAGCGATGTCGCGTACTGGCCCGAGCGGGCGTGATCGCGTTGTCCATCCGGTGGTTCGGCGGTCCCGGACAGTCGCAGGGCATCTGCGAGGTCCCGCTGGAGACGTTCACACCCGCGACCGAACGGCTACGGGCCGAAGGCGCCCACCGCGTCGGCGTCCTGGGGCTGTCCAAGGGCGCCGAGGCCGCGCTGCTCCTGGCCGTGCTCGATCCGCGAATCGACGCCGTGGTCGCGCTGTCCCCGACCTCGTCGACGTGGGCCAACCTCGGCCCGGGCCGCGACGGCCGGACCCACCCGTACCGTTCCTCCTGGACCTGGCACGGCCGGCCGCTGCCGTTCGTCCCCTACGACGACGCCTGGACGCCCGAGGAGCCACGCGGCACCGCCGTCGCCGTACGCGGCTGGTACGAATGCAGCCTGCTCACCTACGCCGATCGCGCCCGCGCCGCCGCCGTCCCGGTGGAGGAGGCCGAGGCCGACCTCCTGCTCGTCGCCGGCGGCGACGACGCGATGTGGCCGTCCCTGCCGTTCGCCGAAGAACTGGCCGCCCGCCGCAGGGCGTTCGACCTGCCCGTACGGGTGATCACCCGCCCCGACGCCGGCCATCGTCCGCGTCTGCCCGGGGAAGGCCCGGCCCCCGTGTCGACACGTTTCCGCTACGGCGGGTCCCACCGGGCCGACGCCGCTCTCGGCGCAGCGGCCTGGCCGCACATCCTCGACATCCTGCGCGGCTGAGCAAACGAACCCGAACCCGCCCTCACCGAGCAGCTTCCGCAGCGTGAGGCCGGTCGGCTCGGCAAATCCCACGTTCACCAACCACCGGCCGCGCCCCACCCTTCGACCCGTCCGACCCGACCCGGCCCCACTCGCCCCGCCCCGCCTCGCCGCGACCCGACCCACCCGGCGGCATCCGTTCAGCCGGCGAACCTCAGCACGTACCGCTTCTGCCAAGGAGTCTCGACCGCACGGCGGTCGTAGTGACTCCGGACGAAGGCGACGGCCCGATCGGCCGGCACTCCGTCGAGAACGGCCAAGCACGCCAGGGCAGTTCCGGTCCGCCCGCGACCGCCTCCGCAGGCCACCTCCACCCGATCCGTATCGGCTCGGTCCCACGCGCGGGTGAGAAGCTCCCGAGCGCGCGCGTGGTCCGCGGGCAGCCGGAAATCGGGCCACCGCAACCAGTCCGCTTCCCAAGGCACTTCGGGCGGGGTCTTGCCGAGCAGGTGGACGGCGTACGTGGGCGTCGACCCGGCCGGCAACGCATGCCGCAATCCGCGCCCACGCACCATACGGCCGGAGGGGAGCCGCAACACCCCGACGTCGGTGGCTTCCCAACTTTCGGTCATCCGATCACTCTAACCACCGCCGGTCCCGCGACACCGACTCGGCGGCCGGAACGCGGCCGGTAGGCAGGGCGGGACCTACTCTGGAGCGATGAACGACGGCGACGAACGGTGGACGGAAGGCGAGTTCGCGCTGCGGCCGTGGGAGGCCGGCGACGCGGAGGTCGTAGTGGGCGCGTTCGCGGCACCCGAGATGAGCCGGCAGGCGTCGCGCGAGATCCTGAGTGCAGCCGACGCACACCTGTGGCTGAGCGATCGTGAGCGTGATCGGCAAGCCGGGACCGGGTATTCGTGGGCCGTCGTCGGCCGGAACGCCGCCGTGCTCGGGTGTGTGGCCGTGACGGCCGTGGATCGGCGACACGACACCGGATGGGTGTCCTACTGGACCGTCGAGGCGGCGCGCGGGCGCGGCGTGGCAGCGGCCGGAGTACGTGCCGCAGCCCGCTGGGCGTTCGCCGAACTCAAGCTCTACCGACTGGAGTTGGGTCACCGGCTCGACAACCCGGCGTCGTGTCGGGTGGCAGAGCGAGCCGGGTTCGTGGTGGAGGGAGTACAGCGGGGCAAGCTGCGCTACGGCGACGTACGGCACGACGTGGAGTTGCACGCGCGACTGGCCACGGACGCCTGACCGGCCGAACGCGGCGGCCGGTCAGCCGCGTACCCGGGCGTCGACCGCGTTGCGGATCAGCGCGGCCGTCTGATGCGGCTGGTCCCAGTGCGGGTAGTGGCCGCACCGCTCGATCCAATGCAGCGTCGCGTCCGGGAAGCGGGAGAGCGCGCGCCCGGCCTGACTCGGCGGCGTGACCCGGTCCCGGCGGCCCCACCCGATCAGTACCCGGGCGTCGAGGGCGCCCAGCCGGACCCCCGCCTGCTGCGGACCCCGGACCATCGCGGCGAGCGCGGCGTCGAAGCCACGCGAGGTCTCGAACCCCCGGAGCTCGGCCAGGACCAGATCGGCGGGCAGCTTCCACGGGCAGGCGGAGAACCGGGACATCAGGGCGGTACGGCCCGCCGACCTCGCGACGATCGCCGGCAGCGCGGGATGCAGCATCCGAGCCAGCGCGGCGCACGCCCGCATGGACACGTTGAACGCCTTGAGCCCGCCCGGCGTCCAGAAGCCGTCCGGGGCGAGTGCGACGGTCGTGCCGGTGTGCCCTCGGCGAGCCAGCTCCAGTACGATCCTGCCGCCCATCGAACTGCCCACGAGGGGCACGCCCCCGAGGCCCTCGGCCGCGATGAAGCGCTCCAGCGCGTCGGCGAGGTTCGCGATGGTGACCGGGCCCGACAGCGGAGGCGTGTCGCCGAAGCCGGGCAGGTCCACGGCGACCACCTCGTGCCGAGCCGCCAGCGCCGGCACGATCGGCGCCCAGGTCCCGTGGCCGGGCCCGAGCCCGTGCACCAGCAACAGCGGACGGCCCGAGCCGGTTCGTACGGCGTGCATGGCCTACCCCTTACGTCGCCAACCCACAAATCGGTCCATTGGCCGCAGCTACCCGGACCGGGTTCTTCGTACTCGGTAAAGCCCGGGTCGCGTCGACGGCGACACATGCATGGAACCCGGCATCGCTGGACAGCAGTAGCCGCATGGTTCTTCACACGCGTTCCGTACAGGTCGCCGCGTCGAGCGACCGGGTGTATCTGCTCCTGTCCGACGTCCGACTGCTGCCCAGGTACTTTCCGCCGGTCACCGAGGTCCGGGCCGATTCCCGCGAGGTGGTCGGGCTGACCGTCGGCAGCGACGCGGTGCCGGCCGTGGTCGAACTCGACCGCGACGGCCCCGGCACCCGCATCGAATGGGTCGTACGCGACACGACGTACACCGGGATCGTGAAGGTCAGCGACGGTCCGAGCGACATCGACAGCATCGTGACCGTGTCGGTCGACGACGGGGAACACCGCAAGGACGCCGAGTTCGAACGGGAGGGCGGCGTGCAGGAGATCGGTCGGTTCGGCGGCTCGCACGGCCGCGAGGAACTGCCGGTCGACGCGCTCACCGGGGACCACGACAAGCGGATGCCGATGGGCGAGGTGCTGGAACGCGCGCTCGACCACCTGTGCGCCTTCATCGAGACCCATCACGTGTAAGCGGGCGCGGGCGGGCCCGGCACCCTCCGCCAGGTGGACGCTCGGGCGTCCTCGTCAGGCGTTCCGGTCAAGCGTCCTGCTCACGCATCCTCGTCGCCGAGGCCGACGTGGCGCCTTCGGGCAGGCCGACGCGAGCCTCGGCCTCCTCGCGGGGGTACGGGGTCGGGCCGTGCCACTCCAGGACCAGGACCGTGGCGTCGTCGTCGAGAGCGTTCTCGTGGAAGCTCAGGACACCCCGGACGAGGCGGCGCAAAGTCTCGGGAACCGGCAGTGCGTCGGCATGGTGCCGGATGAGGAAGTCCAAAAAGCGGTCGAGGCCGAAGGGTTCGCCTCGGGAGAGTCTGCTCTCGGTCATGCCGTCGGTGTACAGGACGACGCGGTCGCCGGGTTCGAGTTGCTCGGTGTGCAGCTTCGCCTCGATGCCCAGGTCGGTGCCCAGTGGGTGCGCGGGCACGCCCTCGAGGGGCGCACTCCAGCGGCCGCCCCGGATGATCACCGGCGGGTGGTGGCCGCGGTTGACCCAGGTCAGCAGACCGCTGCAGGTGTCCAGGTCGGCGAGGATCGCGGTGGCATAGCGGGTGCGGTCGAACTGTTCGATGAGGACCTTCTCGATGGCCTCGCCCGTATCGACGAGGCCGAGGCCCTGACGGCGGTTGTTGCGAAAGGCTGCCACGGCCAGGTTGGCGGTCAGCCCGGCGGCCGTGTCGTGGCCCATGGCGTCGAAGATCGCGACGTGCGCGACGTCGCCGTTGATCGCGAAGTCGAACGCGTCGCCGCTCGCCTCGTAGGCGGGTTCCATGACGGCCGCGATCATCACCCGGTCGTCCGTGTAGGAACGCGGCGGCATCAGGTGCCACGACATCTCGGCGGCGACGTTCATCGACTCGGTGCGGACCAGGTGCGCGTGCACGTCGCTGGCCCTGCGCTTGCTGACCACGAGCAGGCTCACCAGCGTCGCGAGGGACAGCATGGCCCCGTACGTCGCGTCGTCGTCGGCGGCGTCGTCGTCGGTGTACACGCGGAGCACGCCGAGTCGTTCGCTGCCGTCCAGGAGCGGTACCCACCAGCCGTACCCCTCCCCGTCCTCCCGGGTGATGGGCAGTACCTTGCCCTGCTGAAAGGCCCACCCGGCAAGGGAACCCTCGATGGCCGCCTCGGCCTCCACCCGCGGTCCCGGGTCGGCGCCCGGGAGCACGCGCAGCACCCGCTGCTGGAGGTCGCACAGGTGGATCGACACATCCCGCAGCCCGGCCCCGCGGGCGTGTTCGGCCACCTGGGTCGACAACTGCTCGAACGGCATCAAATGGCTCGCGCTCAGCAGTGAGCGGAGCATTTCGGTGATGTCTCGACTGCGGTCCGGCATCCGGGTTCCTCCCCATCGGTTGACCGATGGGAGTCAGTGGCCAACGCCCCCAGTGTCGCGCATACCCGACAACCGACCGGCTTCGGGCCGAGGGGCAAAGGGGCCACGAGCCGAAAAATCACGGGCCGAGGTGTCGGGGGCGGACGCGATCAGGGCATCCGGCTGTGGTCACCCGCGCGGGCGCGACGGTGGGAGCGTGCCGCGCTCGGTGCGGCGGCGGCGCAGGACGACCAGGATGTCGATCCACGCGATCAGCGCCGTCGCCGCGCACACGATCGCCGCGACGATCCAGAACCCCTGGACGTCCGCGACATCGTT
>NZ_WWJX01001056.1 GCF_009865215.1 Streptomyces sp. SID3343
GGCGGCCGGGTTGCGCGCGGGGCCTCGCGTGGAGGTCGCCGCGATGGTGGCCGCGGCCGACTGCGGTGACGCCCCCGGTACGCTCGCCCACGCCCGCGCCGCCCTGACCGCGTTGCGGGTGCTGTTGGCCGAACTTCGTACCGTTCCCCAGGCCGACGACACGCCACCGCCCACCGTGGCCGGCATCGGTACGCTCGCGGCCCACCACCGCGCCGCCACCCGGCTGTCCGGACAAGTGCGGCCGCTGCCCGTCGCGGTCGAGGTGGCCGTACACCGCGTGGTGGCCTCGACGATCGTCGACGAGGCCGAGATCGTCGTGCACTTCGCCACCGACGGGGTCGTGGTGACGGTACGCCGGGCGGTACCCGTGTCGGCCGCGTGCCGACGCGGGCTGCGTGCTCTCGCGGACGCGGCCGGGGGTACGCTCGCGACGGCCGACGACGGCGTACGGGTGTGGCTTCCGGAGGTGGTGTCGAGGTGATCACAGTGACGATCGCCGACGACCAGGCCATGGTGCGCGCAGGCATTGCCGCCGTACTCGACGCCGAGCCGGACCTGAGCGTGGTCGGCCAGGCCGCCGACGGCGAGGCCGCGGTCGAGCAGGTCACGTCCCTGGCCCCGGACGTCGCGGTCGTCGACATCCGGATGCCCCGCCTGGACGGCATCGCGGCCACTGTCCGGATCACCGTGTCGGCCCCGGCCACCCGTGTCCTGGTGCTCACCACGTTCGGCCTCGACGAGTACGTGTTCGCCGCGTTGCGGGCAGGCGCTTCGGGATTCCTGCTCAAGGACGCCGAGCCGGAACGGGTGATCGACGCGGTACGGGTGGTCGCCGCGGGCAACGCGCTTCTCGACCCGGGGGTGACCCGGGTCCTGGTCGACCACTACGCGGCAACTCCCGTGCCCCGCAAGGACACTCGGACCGCCGCACTGACCCCGCGCGAGACGCAGGTCCTGATCCTGGTCGCCCGCGGCGGCAGCAACGCCGAGATCGCCGCAGCCCTGGCCATCAGCCCGGCCACGGTCAAGGACCACGTCGCGGTCATCCTCGGCAAGCTCGGCGTCCGGGACCGCCTACAGGCGACCATCGCAGCCTACGAGACGGGCCTGATCCGGCCCGGCACTCGGTAGGACTTCGCGGTACCTGTCCGCCCGTCGACCCGACCGAGCGGGCCTCGTCACTCCGCATCGCCCCTGAGCTTGCTCCGCTTTGACGGACACCGTCGTTGTGGTCAGGCCGCGAGTGCGGCTTCGTATTCGACGGGGCTGCGGTAATCGAGGCTGCTGTGCAGTCTGTGTGGGTTATACCAGCTTTCGACGTACTCGAAGACGGCGGCACGGGCGGCGGCCGGGCTGGGCCAGGGATGGTGGTCGGCGCCGAGATCGTTTTTTTGAGGGTGGCGAAGAACGACTCGGCGAGCGCGTTGTCCCAGCACTGGCCGGTGCGTCCAACGGACAGTCGGACGTCGAACTGCGCTGCGAGCAAGGCGAATTCGTGGTCGGTGTATTGGCAGCCGCGGTCCGAGTGGAAGACTGTTCCGGCCGGCGGGTGTTGTCGTCGGACCGCGTCGCGCAGGGCGTCGGCGACCAACTCGGTGCGCAGGTGGTCGGCGTGGCCCAGCCCACGACCTTGCGGGTGGCGATGTCGATGACCGTGGCGAGGAACAACCAGCCTTGACCGGTCGCGAGGTAGGTGCTGTCTCCGCACCAGCGCGTTCCTTCGGCCGCCGGTCCGGGTCGGAAGTCTCGCTTCACCAAATCCGGGCGGGCGGCCGCGTGCGGATCGGGCACGGTGGTGCGTCGGCCGCCTCTGCGGTGACGGCCCTCGAGTCCGGCCTCGCGCATCAGTCGGGCGACGCGGCGGCGCCCGACGTGGTCGCCGTCGCGCACGAGGACGGCGTGGACGCGCGGGGCGCCGTAGCTGCCACGCGAGCGCCGGTGGGCCAGGGTGATGCGTGCGGTCAGCTCCGCGACGCGCGCGGGCCGGGGGCCGCGGTACGGCGGTGGTAGTAGGCGGCACGGGAGAACTTCAGCAGTTCACAGACGCGTTTGACGCTGTGTCCCGCGCGTTTCTCCGCTTCGATGAACGGGTGCACCGTCACCGGGTCTCCTTCGCGAAGAAAGCCGTGGCCCGCTTGAGGATCTCCACGTCCTGGCGCAGCCGGGTGTTCTCCCGGCGCAACGTGGCGAGTTCCTCCCGTTCGCCGCTGGTCAGGTCGTCGCGTTCGCCCGCGTCGACCTCGGCCTGCCTGACCCAGTCGCGTACCGCGGTCTCGGTCAGGTCGAAGTCCTTCGCGACCCGACCGACCGACCGGTCGCCCTGTTTGCACAAGGCAACGACCTCGGCTTTGAACTCCGGCGTGAACGAGCGGCGAGACCGAGGCTTCTTCTTCCCCTCGCTCTCCATGATGGACATCCTCCCAAAGGGGTCAAACCCCTCAGTCAGGGTGGCCGCCAAAGTGAATCAAGCCCACCATTCACGAACTCGCCGTTTTGGCAAGCGAGTTCGGGATTTGACTCTCCTTTCGGTCGGAAGGACCGGCCAGTGCTGGGACAACGCGCTCGCCGAGTCGTTCTTCGCGACTCTCCAGAGCGACCTCGGGGCCGATCGGCCCCGGCCGACACGGACCGCCGCCCACGCCGAGGTCTTCGAGTGGATCGAAGGCCGGTACAACATCCGCAGGCTGTACAGCAGCCTCGGCTACCGCACACCCATCGAATGCGAAGCCGCACTCGCAGCCTGACCAGCACAACGAAGGTGTCCGCCAAAGCGGAGCAAGCTCACGGGGCCCACGCACCGGCGGCATGCCGTGCTCGCTTCGCGTTATGCCCGGCCTTCGCGTCACGCTCAAGTCGCATTGCCGCAGTCCCCGTCGCGCCACCCCATCTGCCGCGCGGCGCGTGCTCGCTCGCCGGCGTTCTTCGCTGTGCTTACCGCCCAAGGGCCTGCAGCGCATCACATCGGCCCGCAGCACACGCGCGGTCCGCCCCGCCCACGGCGCGGGGCACACGCAACTCGCGTGCCGGGCCTTGCCCGCTTGCCGGGCCGGCTATGGCGTGCGCCCGCGCCAGTACGCCCGCGCTGGTACGCGCCCGCCGGTACGCGCCCGCCTTCGAGTTCCGTCCGCGCTTGGCGTCCGTAGATCCGTGCCACGCAGCGCCGTTCGGCTTGTCGCCCGCTGCGCAGCGTTCGCTGCGCTTCGCACCCAACCTCGCGTCACACCCGCCGACTGCGCACCCGGCTCGACCCACGGCCTACGACTCGCCACCCGCCACCGCCACCGTCACTCGCGATCCGCCACCCGCCATGCGGTGCCCCGAACCCACCCCAGGCGGCCAATCCCCGCCGCCCGGCGGGGGGTCGCCCCCGCCGGGCGGCCGTCTCCGGGCGGACCGGAACCAGCATCCAGCACGACGACCCCGCCGAACCCGCGAACCTAGCGTTTCGGGCATGGCAAGAACCGTTCTGCGCCGCGTCGGCGGTGCCCTTCTCCTCCTCCTGGCCCTCGTGCTCGGCCTCGTCGCCGCGCCGGCCGGCCTCCTCTGCACCGCCGCGCTCACGCCGGTCGTCCCGCTCTTCGTCCTCGGCGGCCTGGTCGCCCTGTCCGGAGTGGTCTACGCCGTCGCCTGGGGCGCGTTCGCGGTGCTGCGGACCAACCGCCCCCGCCGGGCCGCACTGATCGCGGCCGTCGCGACCACGTGCGTCGTCTCCGTACTCGCCGGCGTCACCGTCTTTCGTCCGATGCCCCGACCGGCCGGTGCCGCCGCCGGTCCCGACGTCCGCTACCGGGACCTGCCCACCGGATCCCGGATCGCCTACAGCCATGTCGCGGCCGTCGGAACGCCGCGCCCGGACCCCGTGGTGTTCCTGCACGGCGGCCCCGGTACCGCCAACGACGGCGTCTCCGACGCCGGAAAGGCGCTGGCCGCCGACGGGTTCGAGGTCTACGCCTACGACCAGATCGGCTCCGGCCGTTCGGGTCGCCTCGACGATCCCAGCGGCTACACCGTGGCTCGGCACGTCGCCGACCTGGACGCGCTCCGGGTGGCCATCGGTGCCGAACGCATCATCGTGGTGGGCCAGTCCTGGGGTGGCGCGCTCGCCGCGCACTACCTGGCCGCGCACCCGGACCACGTGGCCAAGGCGGTCCTGAGTTCGCCCGGCGTGCTGTGGTACGGCGCCTTCCCGGACGACAAGACCGGCGACCTGTGGGACAGGCTGCCCGCGAGCACCAAGCAGCACGTCGACGAACTCGCCTCCACCCCACGGATGGTTGCGATGGCCCTACTCCAACAGGTCAACCCGAAGGCCGCGCACGCCCTGGTCGGCGACCGTGAGGTGGACACGCGCTTTCGGGAGATCCTCGGCGCGTCCCTGCCCGCCGCCCAGTGCCCCGGCCGACCGGCCGCGCACCTGCCCGACAACCGAACCGGCTTCTACGTCAACCAGTTCACCATCGACGACGCGGAACACCTCCCCGACCCCCGCCCGCGCCTGCGCGACGTGCACGTACCGACATTGATCATGCGCGGCCAGTGCGACTACAAGAAGTGGGCGGTCACGTACGACTACCGCAAGACGTTGCCCGCCTCCACGCTCGTCTACGTCCCCGACGCCGGCCACGCGATAGCGATCGACCAACCGGAGCTCTACCTCGCGAACCTGCGCGCCTACCTCCTCGACCGACCGCTCCCGCTGCCCGCCTACACCGGGACGACGCCCCCGCCGGGGACCATGGCCCCCTGAACGGCAGCATCTCCGGCGGCCCGGTCGCCTCGTCGAACGACCCGGCGGAACACGGCCGTCGAGCCCGGCGGGAGACGTTTTCCCGTAAGCCGTAGGAGGTACGGCCGCGCGACGTCGTGCCACGGGACGTGTCGGCCGACCTCGCTGCTGTTCGAAGCCGTTCGACAACGTCGGGTCGGTCGCGTTCGCCGACCCGACGGCGGTGATCGTCATACCCGGCGCCCACCGGACCACCAACCCCCAGCCCCACCACGCCGACGGGACCGCCATGACCGTTCGCTCCGCCGCAACTGCCCGACGAGGACGCCTCTGTGCTGCTCGACGCGTGACGGAAAAAGGTACATCCGCGGCGCGACCCTCGCTACGTCCCCCGACTCCTCCGCTGCCGGACGCGGTAGAGCCGACACGGACCTACGCGATCGAAGCCGAGGCCGCGACGCAATCGACGCTCGCCGATCCCCGCACCGACGCGTACCTGGTCCAAGCCGTCCGCAACCACCGAGGCGACGCGCCGACAGCTCCGCTCGCGGCGATGTGGCAGGGCTCGGTGGGCACGGACCACGCGATCGTGGCCGGCGCGTGGGTCGAAGAGTACGAACTCGTCATCGCCGCCTAGGCGTCGGTCGAACACGCGGCCAGCTAACACCACTTGGCCGAATGGGTCCCCACCGGCCGGTGTTGGTAGCCGACCCGCACGAATGCGGAGGTCGGCGACAGTCGGTCGAACTGCGGCATACGCCCTGCGCTCGACCGGATCCGCGGCGCTCTGCTCGCGGTTGCCGACGATGCCACGTACCGGTCGGCCGTCGACTCACTGGCGCGGCGACGAGGAAGCCGGTTGAGGCCGCGCGTCGCAGCCGACTACCTCGTGCCGACCCCTTTCCTCGCGGGGAGGTTCAGGCGGTTCCGCGGACGGTTTTCAACTGCATGATCAGGAACTCGAATCCCGACTCGAATCCAGACTCGATGCCGCCGAGTTGCCCCGGCATCAGCTGACGGCCCTGTCGTCGAGACGGTGCATCGACTGCGGGATCACGCAGCCGCTGATCAGCCGCTTGACCGCAGACGTCTCCTGGCGGAAGGCCCGCAGTTCGTAGGCCATCCAGTCCTCGGGGTTCGGGGTGAACGGGGCGCTGCCGTCAAGCCGACCACCGCCGTCGGTCAGCTTTCCACGACCGTCGACCAGCGATCTAATAGCCGGCACGATCGCCTCGGCTCGCTCCTGGGGGTGGGCCGCCTACGGATCGGCCACAGACGCGACCAACAGTCGAGCGGCAGAGGGGAGTGGTAGTTGGGCAAGCAGGAGATGCATCGCAAGGTATGCGCGCCGCTGCGGAAGGCCGGCCTGAAGGTGCTTGAGGGAGGGGCTCCAAAGACTCGACTGCCGGCGTTCGTGGTGGGCGCGGCAATCGGCTGCGGCCCCGAGACGGGTCGGCGGGACGCCTACTTCGACTACGACGCCCCGAACCTCATCGAGTACGCCAACCAGGCCTGGTGTGAGCCGGCCATGTCCTCTGGCGTCGTCGGCACCGACCGCGGCTTCCTGCTCGCCCCGCCTGCCAACCCTGACAGCGCGAAGGCGCCTTCCCGACACCGACGTTCCGTCTGGCGCCGGGTCCGCCCGCTCGACGACCGGGACATCATGGGCGCCGCTTGCGGGATCCGCTTCGCCTGGGGATGAGCGAGCACGGCTACCCGAGCACCTGCTCGGCTCACACGCCGGCCACCCGCTGTCGTCGCCCTCGACTCGTCGTCGAACGGGTGGAATGCCGGTGTGTTTCCCCCAGCGGTTGTATCCCTGCGGGTGGAGCATCGTCAGAGTGCGGTGGACCGTCGCGCATGCGAGCGGACGACACCGGCGATGTTAGACCCGGCCGACGACAAACCGGAGTTCACCGCGACCAGCGAGGACAGCCGGGTGCTCGACGCCCTCGCGCACGTCCATCGGCACCGGTCGGCCGACCGACCGACCCAGGGCCTGAGGCACATCTCGCCGTACCCGACCGAACACATCAACCGGTTCGGTGAGTACTGGACCCACGAGGTCGGCATCCGGCCCGAGGCATACACAACGCCCGTCTCCGACGCGACAACCGCGACGTGTGACGACGGGCGCCGCCCGACCGACAACGTCGTGATCCGGAAGATCGACCGCCACAGGACCCGGCTCGTCGCGGGTGACTCAAACGACAACCACGCGGACAGAGGCTTCTCCTTCATCGCCATGGGCTGCCCGGGCGCACGTCGGGTCGTGGCGCGCCCCAGCCACGTCCGGCGACCACTCGATATAGCCGCACTCGTCTACGACGACATCCCGCGATCACGCCTGCTGTGCGTGGGCGGACAACTTCGCCTCATGCCCACAGTTGCGAGACGGTGACCTGGTTGCGGGTGTCGACGACGGCGAAGGACGCCCGCTTGGCTCCCGCGGTGGTTACCTCCCGGTGTCACGAACCCGGCACGCGAAGTCCGACGAGCCGGCGCGCCCCGGCGCGAAGCGCCACATGCCGACCGTGCACGTCGGTCGGCGCGTAGCGACCCACTCTGCCCCCAGCCCCGCCTGCGCCGAGGCAGACCGGCCCGCTCCCCATACCGCCGTCACTCGCACGCGGACCCGTGCCCCGCGTCCCGTCCCACCCATGCCGATCTGTGTCGAGTTACGAGACAACCTGTTTGGGGCGAGCAGAGTCGATTCGATGCCCTTAAAAGTCGGCGGGCCGTCACCGGTTTGTCAGGCGACTTTGCGGCACTTGTTGCCGTACAGCGTTCCCTGAATAATTTCCCCGTACGCCCCGTTTTCCTTCTTCTGGTCGCAGACCCACGTGCCCTTCGCGTAGATTCCTACGATCTCGAAGGGCTGCCAGATATAACCCCATCCCGTTTGGGCACCATTCTTGGCCTCGCAACGACGCATGTCGTCCCCCACATTCCCATCGATGTCCTTGCTGGGGAACTGACACACGTACCGCCAGGTGGAGTCGGCCCTACCCTCCACCGTCCCGGCTACGGACGGTGCAGCGGCGGCCAAAAGAAATGCCGACGAGAGGGCGATGGAGAGAAAACCACGGTTCATTCGTGCCTCCTGCTCGGGTGCAACCCGCGCTCACGGCCGACGGCAGTCAGCGCATTCGCCGCACAGGTGATGTGTCCAGATCGTCCACGCTTTCCCACGACGCCTGTCGAGCAGTACTCCACCGAGGCGAATTCACCACATCAGGTGACCGAGTGAGTATCCAATCCGGGCTGCGGACGGAGAAATGAAGAGAGGTGCCCAACGACCTGGAACGGTGACGGGAAGGACGCATCGATCCATCCGAATCCGATCCGTCTTTCCGCCTCCCCACTTCCCCCGGACGAGCGCTGGACCGCCGCCGGGGCAGGCCCGGACGACCCCACGATTGCGGTGGATACGGGTCGCCGCCTGCTCGGTGCCGCTGGAGCCGGGGGTGGTGATCGTACGTGCGTGCGGCGGCCGTGGACCTCGGGCGGACCGGAGCCGCGACGGCGCGGGATCAGCCGGTGGGGCCACCAGGCCCGCTTCGTAGGCGGCGATGACCAGTTGCACCCGATCGTGGGTGCCCAGTTTGGTCGGCAGGCGGCCGACGTGGGTCTTGGCGGTGGCGGGGCCGAGGTGCGGCTCGGCGGCGATCTCGGTGTTCGTCAGGCCGCGTCCGGCCAGGCTGAGCACTTCGCGTTCGCGGGTGGTGATGCCGGACAGCGCCGGGCCCGGGCGGGC
>NZ_WWJX01001057.1 GCF_009865215.1 Streptomyces sp. SID3343
CGGGACGGCGACGTCCGGGAACGCAGCGACCGGTGGGCACGGATCGGGCGGGGAAGATGCACGAAGGCGACCGACGAAACGTCAGCACGTAGCGCGGAAACCCACCCCGGAATGTCTCGGCCGGGCCCTCTTCGTCGCTTTGACCAGGCACGACCCGCCACACGGTCAAGGACACGTTCATGCGGCCACCACGACACCGAGCTGCAGCTTCACAACAGCTCGATCACGTCCGGGAGCCGGCAACGCGGAGAGCGAGATCGTGCAGAATTCCTTGCCACTTTTCCCGCCCGAGACCTCACAACATCCCGTGCGCCGGCCGGCGTCGCTGCTGCGCCCGCACCAGCGCGAGGCCGTGGACGCCGTCGTCCCCGCCCTGGAAAACCTCGACGCGGATGCGGCCTCGGACGCGCCGCACGGCGGGGCCAGGGCCACCATGGTCAACACATGACAGCCAGCAACAGCTCCACGACCACACTCGAAATGCTCATTGAGCAGCCCGGACCCCCTACCCCTACCGGGCGATGTCGACCAGCACACCGCCCACTCACAACCACTTATTTCAAAAGACTGCGAAGTCGCCTGACCTCGGAAATCAAGCGGGGAATATCCTGTCGAGCGCACGCAATAAAGTCCGCGTTCTGATCCCACAGCTCGTCGCGCGTAGTGGCGTACTCAGGATCCTGCACCAGGGTGAGTGCCACCATATCGTCAGAGTTGAAATTCGGCCATTTTTCGTCAAACCCAGTGCCTGGCATCGTACTGACGGCCGTGAGACTCATATTCTCCCTGTCATCAAGATCTCGCACGAACCACGGGCCCGGAGTAGCAGAACCAGCCCGCTCTTCAATGAGTTGCAGTTCTTCTTCGCTCAGTTCTCCCGCAGAACTCATATCCACTTTCCCGTCTTAATTACGCAGGGGAACACTTTTAACGAACTGGAACACAGAGGAGGCAACCGATACTCTCATGGGTTAACGATAAACCTCTCCGCTGGACGTCCGAGTCGCACAGTATTATTATAGAGCTGTTGTTGGCGTAGGTATAGCCGTGCATTTTTTGGGCGTCGGCGAGGTCCAAGATCGGGTCGACGCTGATGAAGCGGCCCAGGTTGGGGTCGTACTGGCGGGCTCCGACGTGGGTGAGGCCGGTGGCGTCTATGGGCTTGCCGAAGAAGCCCTTTTCGGTGGGCCATTGGCCGTTGACCTGGATGGGTTGCGCGCCGCGAGCCTCGCCGAAGGGCTTGGACAGGCGGCGGGTGGCGGTCAACGTGGCTGCGTCGAGGATGGTGCCGCCGGTGCCGTGGTGGTCGGACACCATGTAGACCGGGGTGTTAGGGCCTGTACGGAGTTGTGATCTTCTCTGTTCACAAGCTGATAGAACACTGTCGTGGGACGACGTGAACTCGACGATGACGAGTGGCAGTTGATCGAACCGTTCCTGCCGATAGGCGAGTTCGGCCCGTATCCGCAACGGTTGCGGGACCGGTTCGAGGGCGTGGTCTGGCGGTTTCGCACCGGCAGCCAGTGGCGGGAGGTCCCGCCGGAGTTCGGAGCCTGGTCGACGGTCTACGACCGGTTCCGCCAATGGCGCGACGCCGGTGTGTTCGCGGCTCTGATGGACGCGATGATCACCGAGGCGGCCCGCCGCGGGCAGGTGGACATGTCGCTGGTC
>NZ_WWJX01001058.1 GCF_009865215.1 Streptomyces sp. SID3343
GTGGCCTCAAACGCCGGCCGGGCTGGTTGTGTACCGGCTGGGCCGAGGGGTGACCTCAAGTGCCGGTCGGGCTGGGGGGTGGCGGCACGCGCGGCCGGGCTGGGGGTGGCCTCGAACGCCGGCCGGGCTGGTTGCGCACCGGTTGGGCCGAAGGGTGATCTCAAGTGCCGGGTGGGCTGGTTGTTGTCGGGCCGGGCCGAGGGTGGCTTCGAGTGTTGGCCGGGGCTGGTTTGTCGTCAAATGGCGGCCGGCTGAAAAGTGGCTTCAAATGCCGGCCGCGTTCGTCGTTCGTCGGACGGGCCGAAGGGTGGTCTCAAGGGTCGGGTGGGTTGATGACAGCCCGGCCGGCGGTTGAGGCCGCGCCGGCCGGTGTTGAGGGTGTCGGGGTTGTGGCTACGGTTCGCGGCGGCTTCGGCGCGTGCCGAGGATCAATGTGGCGGCCAGGAGGACTGCGATGACGGCGCTGATGGTGTCGCGCAGGGTGTGGTCTTCCGGGCCGTTCGAGGTGTTGCTCTGGTTGGCCATGTCGGGGGTCGGCGTGGGGGCCGGGCCGGTGGCGGTCAGGAGGTTGAGCAGGTCCAGGCCGCCGAACGTGGTGATCGTGCGGTTGGTGGCCTCGGCCGCGAGGATCAGGGACGCGAGGCGGACCGGGTCGTTGCCGGCCATCGTCTTGGCGCCGGCGGCGAGCCAGTCGGCCGCCGCGCCCGCCTCCGCGGGGTGGCCGGTCGCCGACAGCGCGGATACCGCGGCGACGGTGGCGTCGAAGTCGGCCGAGCCGCCCACGTGGTTGCCGCTGGCCTTCAGCGCGGCCACCAGCCACGCCGCGCCGGCCTGCGCGGCCGACTGTCGGGTCGGCGCGGTACCCGGGCCCGGGCACTCGAACGGGGT
>NZ_WWJX01001059.1 GCF_009865215.1 Streptomyces sp. SID3343
CGGCGGCGGCGCCGAGGGCACCTACGCGATCTGGGCGCACGCGAGCACCGTGCTGCGCGGGCACGTCGTCCCCGGCACCGACCTCAAGGTGGCCAACTACATCGTGCAGCCCGAGGATTCCGGAGTGGGCGTGTTCGCCCACGAGTTCGGCCACGACCTCGGTCTGCCCGACCTGTACGACAACTTCAGCGGCGGCGAGACCGACGTCGACTTCTGGGACCTGATGTCCTCCGGATCCCACGCCGGGCCCCTGTTCCAAACGATGCCCGCGCACATGGGCGCCTGGTCGAAGTACGTCCTGGGTTGGATCGATCCGCAGGTGGTCCCGGTCGGCGGCGGCACCCGTACCGTCCTGCTCGGCGCCGCCGCGAAGCCCCGACCCGGCACCCGCGAGGCGGTCCGGGTCGACCTGCCCGACGAGGTGGTCCGCATCGGCACCCCGCACGGCGGAGCCGGCATGTGGTACTCCGGCCGTGACCAGGAGTGGTCGGACAGCCGGATCGTGCGCGACATCGCGGTGCCCACCGGATCCGACGTCAGGTTCCGGATGTGGAACGACTACGTCATCGAACAGGACTGGGACTACGGCTTCGTCGAACTCTCGGTCGACGACGGCGTCACCTGGCGGCAACTGCCCGTGCACGACGACGCGGGCAACCTCGTCAGCACCAAGGCCGACTACGCCGACCCGAACAAGAACCTCGGCGAGCTGCGCAAGACCGACGCGCTCACCGGCGACTCCGGTGGCTGGCGGCACGACAGCGTCGACCTGACCCCGTACGCCGGACAACGCGTCAAGCTGCGGCTGGACCTGAACACCGACGCCGCGTTCATGGAGAAGGGTTGGTTCGCCGACGACTTCTCGCTCACCGTCGGCACCGACACGGTGTGGACCGACGACGTCGAGAACGGCGACAACGGCTGGACCGCGGTCAAGGGTTCGACCACCGTGACCCGCGGCGCGGGCTGGGGTCGCACGTCGGGCGCGGTCGCGCGTGAGCAGTACTACCTGATGGAGTGGCGCGCGCCGGTCGGCTTCGACGAGGGCCTGAACCACGCCTACACCGCAGGGCACAGCGACGCCCAGGGCATCTCCGTGAACCGGTTGCGCTACGACGTGCCGGGCATGTTGGTGTGGCTGCGCGACGCGGAATATCAAAACAACGGCGTCAACTTCAACCTGAGCGCGCCCCCGAGCTACGGCGCCAAGGGGCAGGTCCTGGTCGTGGACGCGCACCCCGACCCGCGCCGGTGGACCGGCGAGGCCGCCGAGCACTACTCGGTCAAGGGCAATCCGCGCAAGAACATCGAGAACCGCGCGCAGTCCTCCGACGCCGCGTTCGGCTTCGTACCGACTCCGGCGTTCGCGGCGTGCCACACCAACGGCGCGTGGTGCCAGGACTTCGACCCGCGCGACCCGGTTCGCGCGTTCTCCGACGCGCGTGGCTGGGCGCCGGGCGTGGAGTACGTGGCCGGTGCGCCGGTGGACCGCTTCACGGACGGGTCGACCGTGGTGCCCGCGCGCGGCCCGTACAGCACCAAGGTGGTCGACGCCGACGGCGCACCCGATTACGCGCACCACGGCCAGCCGTACAAGCACTCGACGCTGGGGACCGGCGATCCCGGTTCCGCGCTCGCGTACGGCGCGTCGGCCGAACTGCTTCGCCCGCTGACCCCGGGGCATCCCGACGGCGGCGCGGCGGTGCGGGTCACCGCGGCGAGGCCGTGAGCCGACCGGCGACGGGTGGTTAGGCTGGGCGCATGAGCGAGCAGCAGACCACGCCGGCGTCCGACGAGGCGCCGGCCTACGAGCAGGCCCGTGACGAGCTCGTCGAGGTCGTGCGGCGCCTGGAGACCGGCGGCATCACCCTGGAGGAGTCGTTGGCGCTGTGGGAGCGCGGCGAGCGGCTGGCCGTGGTGTGCGAGCAGTGGCTCGACGGCGCGCGGGCGCGGCTAGACGCTGCGGTGAACGCCGACCGCGAAGGTGCGTTGCGGGAGGACTGAGCGGGTCGCCTGCGGCGGGCCCGGGGGATTTGTCTCCACCGCCCACCCGTTGCGTTGCGAGCGAGGGCTGCGGGTTTACCGCCCCCGTGGCGGCGTGGTCCGGCCTCGCGGCCCGGTCGGGGATGGCGCTTTGCGCCCCACGAGTCGGGCTTCCCTCAGGAGCGACTCTCGGCTGCGCTCCCGGCGCGTCAGCGCCCACCGACCAGGCCC
>NZ_WWJX01001060.1 GCF_009865215.1 Streptomyces sp. SID3343
AGTGGGTGGACCCGGCCAGCGCCGAGGTCTTGGCCTTCGCCGCCCGGCGCCTGGATCCGGCAAGGGTGCGCGTGGTCGTCGCCGAGGTCACGAGCCGCCGTCGGGGCCGCTGTACGGCACCGCGCTGTGCCCGGGGGAAGCGTTCGAGCTGGAACTGCCGCCGCTGGGCCTGCCGGAGACTCGCGACCTGCTCGACGGACCGGGCGGCGACACCGACGAGCGGGCGCTGCCGCGCTGGTTGACCAGACAGGTGCACCACGCGAGCGCGGGCAACCCGCTGTACGCGCTCGAACTCGCCCGCGCGCTGCGCCGGTCGGCTCGACTGCCCACGCGTGACCAACCGTTGCCGGTACCCGAGAGCCTGCGCCGCCTGTTGACCGCGCGCCTGGAGGGCCTGGCCCCCGAGGCCCGCCGACTGCTCCTGCTGGCCGGCGCCGCCGCCCGGCCCACGGTCGGGATGCTGTGCGGCGCCGTCGACTTCACGTACGGGCCGGCCAAGAGCCGCCCGCATACCGCCATCGGCCGCACCGACGCCCCGCAGCCGCCGGGCGGCGACCTCGTCCGGCGCACCGTCGCCGGCGCGACCGCCGCGGGCGTTCTCGACGTGTGCGAGGACGGC
>NZ_WWJX01001061.1 GCF_009865215.1 Streptomyces sp. SID3343
CTGCCGGCCGCCGTGACGGTAGAGGCGGCGGGGGCGGTCGGGGCGGCGGGGGCGGCGGCTCCGGCCCGTGACGCGGTGCTGCTCGAATACCTGGCCGCCGCCCGGGAGGCGGTCGCGGCGCAGCGGGACGTGCTGCTGGGCTACCTGGGGGTGGCCGGCGGGGTGGCGCCGCCGGCGGCGCCGGGACTCGTGGCGTCGGGGCTGGGTGCCGTGCCGGCTGCGGCTGTCGTGGTCGACGAGCCGCCGGCCCTGGTGGCCAGGGCGCCTGCGGGCCCGGTAACCCGTGCGGACGTCCTGCGGGTGGTTCTCGACATCGTCGGCACCCGCACGGGCTACCCCGAGGACATGCTCGATCCGACCCTCGATCTGGAGGCGGACCTGTCGATCGACTCGATCAAGCGCACCGAGATCATCGGCGAACTGGCGGTACGGCTACGGCTTCCGGGTGCCGAAGGCGCCGTGGACGAGGCAGTGGTCGAGCGCCTGGCCAAGGTCAAGACGATCAACGGGATCGTCGACGACGTGGTCGGCTTCGCCTCGGGTCCGAGCGAACCGCCCGCCGAGCCGACCACCGTCGACCCGACCGCCGTCGACCCGGCCACCGTCGACCCGGCGGACGCCTGTCCCGCGCCGGCGGACGCGCCTGCCGCTCCCGCCGCCGCCCGTCCGACCCGGCACGTCGTCGAGTGCGTACCCGTGGAGGACCCGAGCGGCCCCGGATCACCCGGCTCCCTGGAAACCCCTGAGGAGGGCCCACCCGTCGCCGGCCGCCGCGTGGTGCTCGTCGAGGACGGCGCCGGCGTCGCGTGGGCGCTGACCGAACTGCTCGAAGCACACGGCGCCGAGGTCGAGTCCACTCGCCCGGGCGCGGACGTGTGCGTGGTCGAAGGCGCGGACACACTCGTGCACCTCGCGGCTCTCGGCGACGGCCAGGATCCGGTCCTGCCCGGTGCGTTCCCGTTGCTGCGCGCCGCGCTGCTCGGCGGGGTGCGCCAGGTGTTCCTGGTCACCGCAGGCGGCGGCCACTTCGGGCGCGGGCCCGGCGCCGCCAACGGCCCGGACCCGGTCCCGGGCGCGGGACTCGCGGGCTTCGCCCGGGCCGCCGCGCTCGAATTCCCGGACCGGGTCGTCCGCGTCGTGGACGTGGACCCCAAGGAGGAGCCCGAGCTGATCGCGCGCCGCCTGCTCGCCGAAGCCCGCCGAGCCGGCGGCACCGGGCAACCGGTGACGATCGGCCTGTCCGCCCAGGGCCGTCGTACGCTCCGACCGCGCCCGTCGCCGCTGTCCACCCTGGACCCGACCGACCGCGACGCGCTGCTGCGCACCCGGCTCGGCCCCGACTCGGTGGTCCTGCTCACCGGCGGCGCCCGGGGCATCACCGCGCAGGCCGCCCTCGGTCTCGCCCGGGCGACCGGCTGCCGGCTGGAACTCCTCGGCCGCACCGGCGCCGACCCGACCCCGGAGGACCCGGCG
>NZ_WWJX01001062.1 GCF_009865215.1 Streptomyces sp. SID3343
GCGCGGCCGCGTCTCGGGCGCGCCGGCAGGCACCGAAATGCCCGAGTCGTCGTCGACGGCCTCGGGTTTCCCGTTCCCCGCCGTGAAGGACCTGTGATCCCCATGCGCATCGCACATCGCCTCGCCGCCGTCGGTGGCGGCATCGCCCTCGCCCTCGGCGGCCTCGTCGCCGTCGCACCGACCGCCGACGCCTCCGCGCAGGACTGCTACTTCTACCTGCTCGAGAATCACCCCGGCATCGATCCCGCGGCGGCCGAGGGCGCCTGCGTGGTCTCCGCCGAAGGTGGTGTCGTCAACCGGAACGCCTGTTACGGCGCGCTGCGAGAGTTCTACGTGCCGGCGACCATCGCCCTCGAGGCCTGCCGTCGCGCACAGGTGTAACGGAGCCCGCCGGGTACGCGCGCCCGCGCCCGCCGCCACCGGTTCGAGTCCGGTGGCGCCCCGGCTGCGCGGGCGCGATCACGTCGAAGACGTCGTGCCGCCGTCGAGGTTCGCGAGTACTCGGGCGGCGCGGTGGCGCCACGTGTGCGTGTGCGCGAACTGGCGCGCGGCCGCGTCGCCGAGGGTGTGCCGCAGCGTGTGGTCGGTGAGCAGTTCGCCGAGGGCGTCCGCCCAGGCCCGCGGTTCGTCGGGCGGGCGCAGCAGGCAGTTGGCCCGGTCCCGCAGGATCTCGCGCAGGACCGGCAGGTCGGACGCGATGATCGCGCGGCCGTGGGCCATGTACTCGAAGAGCTTCATCGGCGACGCCCAGCGGCCGGTCTCGCAATGCCCGCCGGCGGTGTAGATCTTGGCCTGATACGGGGCCAACACGACGTCCAGCAGCGGGTAGTACGCGGACACGGCCCCGGGCGGGCGATGCCCGTGGAAGTGCGCGTTGCCGGCTCGCCGGGGCTCGTTCCAGCGGGCCAAATCCTCGGGAGTGCCGCCGATCAGGTGGACGTCGACGTCGGGGAACCGATCGGCGAGATCGAGGACGAGGTCGATGCCGCGTCCTTCGTAGAGGTGCCCGACGTAGCCGATCCGCGGCACGTTCGGTCGTCCCGGCAACTCCGGTGTTCCGGCGCTTGGTTCGGGTGGGTCGGCGCCTTCGGGTGCGACCAGGATCGGCAGCCTGCCCAGCCGAGCGTAGGCGTGTCGGTAGTCGCGCGCGAGCGCGTGGCTGATCACCACGACCCGCGCGAGCGTGTCGGCGCGAAGCAGCCGATCCTCAAGGCCCAACGTGTGCGGGTCGTCGCGCAGTCGGTGGGTCTCGTACACCACGGGTGCGACGTCGGCGGCGGCGGTGAGGGCGTAGAGGTCGTGGCCGTAGATCGTGTCGGGGGTGGCGCGGGTCAGCAACTCCCGCACCCGTTCCGCTCGATCCCGGTACCCGGCCGGTGTGTAGTCCGGGCTGGACACGGTGTGCACGGGGAAGCGATGGCGGACCCCGTAGTAGTCGTGCGGGTCGTCGACCGAGTACGCACCGGGCGCGGTGTAGAGCGCCACGTCGTGGCCGGCCGCGGCGAAGGCATCGCACATGCGCATCGCGTGGACGCTGTTGGCGTAGAGCGAGGGGACGCTTCCCGGGTGGAGATAGGCGATGCGCATGCCCGCCTACGGCCCTATCGACGGGGGTATCGGCGCCGGCGGACTCGGGCTCGGGTTGCCGTTGCCGTTGCCGCTCGGGCTCGGGCTCGGGCTTCCGCTTCCGCTTCCGCTTCCGCTTCCGCTGATCAGGATCGCCTCCACCGGGCACAGGGCGGCCGCGTCCTCGGCCAGTTCGTTCGGCGGCGGTGCCTGCGGCCGCACGCGCGCGCGGCCGTCCGGGGTTTGCCCGAAGTACCGCGGGGCGGTGGCGACGCAGATGCCCGAGCCGATGCACAGGTCGAGGTCGACGCGGATGCCCGCGGTCGGACCCGAGGTCGAGGTCATGCGCGGCTCACCAACTCACGGGCAGTGTGCGGGGAGCCCGGGTCTTCAGGCCCGCTTTCCACACCGGTGGTGCCGCGGCCCGCAGTTCGGGGAACCGGCGCACCAGACCGGCGAGACCCTCCTGGACCTGGACCCGGGCAAGCGGCGCGCCGACACAGTGGTGGACGCCGTGCCCGAAGCTCAGGTGTGGGTTGTAAGCCCGGTCGAAGTCGAGCCGTTCGGGGTCGGCGAAGACGGATTCGTCGTGGTTGGCCGACGAGTTGACGGCCATCACCGCATCGCCCTCGGCGATCACGACGCCACCGAGGCGCAGGTCCTCGGTAGCCACCCGCAGATTGGCCTGCACGTTGGTCTGGGCGTAGCGCAGCAGTTCCTCCGCCGCGCCGGGGATGGTGTCCGGCTCTCGGCACAGCCGCCGATAGCGCTCGGGTTCGTCGAGCAGGAGGTGGATCATGCCGGACAGTCGATCGGAGGTGGTGCCGTAGCCGCCGGCGAGCAGGACCAGGCAGAAGGAGACCAGTTCGTCCTCGCTGAGGCGGTCCTCCCGATCGCGGGCGGCGATCAGGACGCTCAGCATGTCGTCGGCCGGCCGCTCGCGCTTGGCGGCTACGAGCGCGCCGAGGTAGTCGGTCATCTCGCCGACCGCGTGGGTGACCGCGGTGTCGGAGATCGCGGTCAGGCTGCGCAACGCGTCGCACCAGGCGTCGAGTCGGTCGCCGTCGGCGCGCGGGGTGCCCAGGAGGTCGCAGATGACGGCCAGCGGCAGGGGGCGGGCGAAGAGCGTGACGAGGTCGGCGGGTCGCTCGTGCGCGGCGACGTTGTCCAGGAGTTCGTCGACCAGGCGCGCGATGTCGCGGCGCATCGTCTCGGCGCGGCGGGCGGTGAAGGCGGCCGCGACCAGTTTGCGCAGGCGGGTGTGTACGGGTGGGTCCGCGGCCAGGATCGAGTCGGGCAGCGTGGGCACGTCGGCGATGCGGGGCCCGGTGCCTCGGGTGGCGCGGGTGCGGCTGAAGCGCGGGTCGCCCAACACCAGGCGTACGTCGGCGTATCGGGTCACGAGCCAGGCCGGGTCGCCGCTCGGCAGCTTGATTCGGGCGCAGGGCGCTTCGCGGCGCAGTGCGGCGAACTCCGGGATGGGGTCGAGTCCGTCCCGGTGCGGGAGGGGGAAGACGTGGGTGTCGGCGCGGGCTTCGGGCTCGGGTCGGGTCACGACTCCTCCGCGGCGCCGATTTCGTACACGGAGACGTGGTAGGCGCTCTCCCGGGTGAACGGGGCGCCCGCCCACGTGCCTTGCCGGCGTACGAGCCGGAGTCCGGCCTTGTGGGCCATCAGGTCGAGTTCGCCGGGGGACGCGTAGTGGAAGGCGACGCGCAGGTGTCGGGTGCGGTCGGCCTCGTGGATGAGGTAGTGGGATTGGTAGGTCTGGGTGGACGCGTCGATCCTGCGGTGGCACAGGATGAGCCGCTCGTCCGTCTCGGCGACGACCTCGGGTGTTCCCGAGGCGGACGCGACGGCGAGGGCTTCGGGCAGGTGGGCGTCGAAGACGAGGAGTCCGCCGGGTTTCAGGCGCGCCCTGGCCGCGGCGAGGCAGCGTTGTTTGGCCTCGGTGTCGGCGAGTTCGAAGAACGTTCCGCCGGCGAGGTAGATCAGGGAGTACCGGTCGGGAACGTCCACGTGGGAGAAGTCGCCGATGTGCACGGTGATTTCGGTGCCGCCGGGCTTGTCGCGCAGTC
The DNA here is from genome assembly GCF_009865215.1 of Streptomyces sp. SID3343. GTDB lineage: Bacteria > Actinomycetota > Actinomycetes > Streptomycetales > Streptomycetaceae > Embleya. Next base: position 3,645 of record NZ_WWJX01001062.1, read on the forward strand.
GACGGATCATGGCCTCCGACGCGTCGATGCCGTGTACTCGGATGCCGCGTTGGGACAGCGCGAGCGCGATCCGGCCGGTGCCGACGCCGAGTTCGAGCACGGGGCCGGTACCGGAGAGGCCGACGAGCGCGTCCACGGTCGCACCGGTGATGCCGGGTTTGCCGAACCAACGGTCGTAGTCGGCGGCGAAGGTGTCGGCGTAGCCGGGGCCGGACCCCGGTGGGGCGGGGTGGTCGGTGCCGCCGGGCGGCGCCGGGGGGTGCGGGTCGCTGTCGGGGGTGGGGGCGGAGGAGGGAGTGGGCGCGAGCAGGCGGGAGTTGCGCCCGGTCGGGGTGTAGGACTTGGGCAGGGGCATGCCGGGCTCCTCGACTCGCGGTGTGTCCGGTGCTCGGGTCGTTTTATGGTTCGTTGGCTGCGAACTTGGGAATGTTGAGGCGTATTCGGACTTGCTTGGCCGCACTTGGCCGCTCGGATGCCCCGGGGCGTCCGGTGCTCGCGTCACCCGAACGGGTGGGGCCTCGACCGGCTCGGCAGGCCCCGGTCGGTGCCGGATCCGGTGGGCAGCGCTTGGGCGCCCGGGGCCACGACGCGCACGACGGTCGCGCCTTGGGCGCGAGGCGGGCCGGACGTGGTGTCCACGAGGACGACGTCGCGGCCGGTGTGCGCGGACAGGG
>NZ_WWJX01001063.1 GCF_009865215.1 Streptomyces sp. SID3343
GGCCTCGCCCTCCCCCTCTCCCTCCGCTCCTCCACTCCCCCTCCCCCGCGAGAGTTGGACCCCCGTGAACCTCGCCGTAACCACCACCGACCCCCAGGGCCGGCGCACCGATCACCTGCTGGACGTCCCCGATTCGGCGACCGTCGCCGATCTCGGTTCCGTGCTGGGCGCCGCCGATCTGTTCCTGGGGGATCGCCGGCTCAATCCCGATCAGCGCGTAGGGGCCAGCGGTATCCGCGCCGGCGCGCTGATCGGTCTGGGTGAACCCGCGCCGACCGAGACGGCGACGCGCGCGTGGCGACCGCCCGCGTCCGATCCGGTGCTCGTCACCGTGCGACTCGTCTCCGGCCCCGGCGCGGGCCGGGTGTGGCGGCT
>NZ_WWJX01001064.1 GCF_009865215.1 Streptomyces sp. SID3343
GCAAGCGTCGCCGGCCGCGTCGGTGTCCCAAGACCGTGCCCTGACAGGCCGGTTGGTGGTGGGTCGTCTTCTCGCTCCGGACGAGGCAAAGTCCTTGGAGACGGTCCACGTGCGGTTCGCCGCCGCCTCGGCCGGGACGGCGCCGCGCACGGTGTGGCGGTGGTTGGCGATCGCCCGCGAGTCCGGACGGGCGGAACCCGCCCGGCGTCTCTCCTTCACGCTCACGGACGCGTTGTGGTCCCGCTTGTCGGACTGGGCCCGAACGTGAAAGCCCTGCACGACTGGATGCGGGAACACCCTGACCAGGCCCCGCCGTCGCCGACTACGAACACCCTGCCGTGCGTGACGGCGCTCCACCGCGCCGTACAGCAAGAGCGACACGCGGGCCGTGTCCCGGGGGATCTCCCGGCCCGCTCACGCACGCCGCGACCGGGACCGCTACGACCGCGCCCTGGCCGGGCTCGCCCTGCCGATCGCGCCCTGGCCGGGCTCGCCCTGCCGGGCACGGTCGACGAAACCTGCCGCCCCGTGCACGCACCCC
>NZ_WWJX01000109.1 GCF_009865215.1 Streptomyces sp. SID3343
CCGGGGGCCTCCCGGACCCCGGTGGGCGCGGGCGTCGGTCAGCCGGCGCCGGCCACCCGCCGCGCGAACAGCGCCAGGCCCGCGCCGCACTGCGAGTGCAGCGGCTCCGGAAGCGCATCCGGAGTGAACCACCCCAGCGCGTCGAACCTGTGCGGCTCGCCGATCGCGACCGTCGCCGGGTCGACGCGGACCGCGAAGACCACCGCCACCCAGTGCGAGTCGACCGGTTCGCCGCGCAGCACGTTGCGCACCCCGAGGGTCTCGACGTCGAGCGCCTCGGTGGCGTACTCCTCGCGCACCTCGCGAGCGACCGCCGCCTCGAACGTCTCGCCCCATTCCAGCGCGCCCGCGCCGGTGTCGCACGTGTCGGGCTCGTCGCGGGCGCCCGCGCCCCGCCGGGCGAGCAGCACGCGGCCGGCGCCGTCGTGGCAGACGAACACGCACGACACGGACGGTGCGGCCGGAGTGGGGCGGTTCACGAAGCACGCTTCCCTGGGAGACGAAGAGACTCAGAAGTGGTCGAGGAGTTCCGGGAACGCGGTCAGCCGCAGCACCCGGTCGTCGTGCGGGTCGAGGACGCTCTGCTCCAGGACCCACGTGTGCGCGTTGGGGATGAAGACTGCGTTCAGGCCGGCGCCCCGAGCCGGGAGGATGTCCGACTTGGGGGAGTTGCCGATCATCCACGTGGTCTCGGGAACGAGCCCGTGCGTGCGGGTCAGGTCGACGTACACGTCGACGCCCTTCTCCATCACGATGTGCGTGCTGCTGAAGTGGTGGGCCAGCGCGGAGGCGTCGATCTTGCGCTGCTGCTCCTCCGTGTCGCCCTTGGTCAACAGGAGCAGGTCGTGGCGCGTGCCGAGCGCGGTGAGCGTCTCGACGACGCCGGGCACGAGCTCGATCCGGTTCTCCACGAGCGCGACCGCGAGTTGCTCGATGTGTCGGCTCTCGGCCTCGGAGACGGGCCGCTCCCGCAGCCGCGCCAGCGTCTCGCCGAGGCTGCGCAAGAACATCTTGCTGCCGTAGCCGTAGGTGATCGCGTTCGCGGCCTCGATGTCGTTCAAGATCTCGCGAATGCGAACGCGGTCGAGCGTGGGATGGTCGATCCAGTCGAGGTAGTCGTCGATGACCCGTTCGAACAGCACGTTGTTCTCCCACAACGTGTCGTCGGCATCGAAGATCAGAACCTGGCGCCGGTCCCCTGCTTTGGTGTCCATGAATCGACTTCGTCTCTGTCCGCTCGGCGACACTGCGGCGAACATCCTAGACTCCGACCCCCGAAGCGATCATCACCTTTTTCGCGCGGTCCCCGGGCCGTTCGAGCCGCCCCGGCGGGGCCCTGCGACGCCCCGCCGGCACGGCGGCGGCAGCCGATCAGTCCCGCCTCCCCTCGCCCGGCGCGCGGTCCGCGAATTCGTCCACCGCCAGGTCGCCCGTGGGGAGTTGGGGCAGGCGATACACCGCCCGACCGACCAGGTGGGTGGCCACCGGGACCGTGGTGAGCTGGAAGAAGGCGACCATCACGAGCATGCCGATGTCGATGCCGCTGCGCAGCCGCAGCCCCAGACCGAAGGTGACCAGGAGCAGACCCAGCACCTGGGGCTTGGCGACCGTATGCATCCGCGACAGCAGGTCGGGAAAGCGCAGCAGCCCCACGCCCGCGACGAACGCGAGCGCGCAGCCGGCCAGCAGGCACACCGCCGACGCCGTGTCGGCGATCTCGCCGCCGCGCACGTCAGTCCTCCTCGCGGGCCGAGAAACGCACGATCGAGACCGAGCCGAGGAACCCGACCAGGGCGAGCGCGAGGAGCACCGGGACGGTCGTGGTGTGCCGGTTCAGGGTCGCCTCGGCGGCGATGCCGGCCAGGACGACCGCCAACACCATGTCCACCGCGACCGCGCGATCCAGCGTCGAGGGGCCGCGGACGAGGCGGATCAGCGCCATCACGGCGGCCGATCCGAGCAGGGCGAGCGCGGCGACGCCGACCAGGGGGTTCACGGGCGGCCTCCGCGGGTTCGGTTCAGCAAGGCGAATTCCTCTCGGGTACCGAAGGCCGCGATCACGCGGGCCTCCAGGCGCACGACGCTGCGCCGCGCGGCCTCGACCGCGGCCGGTGTCTCGGCGCCGAGGGCGTGGATGTAGATCACGGTGGGGGTGCCCTGGCGGATCTCGATCACGATGCTGCCGGGCATCACGTTGAGCGCGAGCACGGTCGCGGTGAGCATGACGTCCGAGCGGCCGATCAGCGCGACACCCACCACCGAACTGCGCGGTAACCGGCCCGGCCACAGCGCCTGCCACGCGACCCGCAGCGACGACACCACCAGGTCGACCACGAACAGCACGACGAACCGGATCAGCCCCCACGGCCGGAACGCGAGCCCGGCCCGCCCCGGCGGCAGCGGCAACAGCGCCAGGATCGCGACCGCGATCACCGCGCCGGTCAGCACGTTGGCGAACGACAGGTTGCCCCACAGCGCCACCCACACCGCGGTCAGCCACACCACCATCAGCGGCGACACGCGCCGCGCCGCGGGCGTCCGCAGCCGGGTGCTCATCGGCCCGACCCCCGCTCGGATCCGCCGGGCAGCGGTACGGCGTCCACGTAGGCGTGGCCGACCAGTTCCGCGCCGGTGCGATCGGTGAGCGCGACCAACGGCCCGGCCCACAGCGTGAACGCGAGTCCGAGGCCGACCAGCGCGCACGTGGCGAGCGTCATCGTGCGTGGCAGCACCTTGCTCGTCGCCGCGACGTCGCGCCCACTCAGGCTCGCGCCCGACGAGTACGCGGTCGCCCCCGACTCGTCGGGCGAGCTCCCGAACACCTGCCCCCACACCCGCGCCATCGCGTAGAGCGTCAGCAGGCTCGTGCCGACCGCGGCCGTGATCAGCACGTACGACGTCACCGTGCCCACCTCCGCGCCCGCCCGCAGCAGCAACCACTTGCCCAGGAATCCGGACAGCGGCGGAATCCCACCCAGGTTCATCGCCGGGACGAAGAACAACACCGCGAGCAGCGGCGACATCCGCGCGAGCCCGCCGAGCCGACCCAGGTCGGTGCTGCCGCCGCGTCGCTCGATCAGCCCGGTGACCAGGAACAGCGACGTCTGCACGGTGATGTGGTGGACCGCGTAGAACACCGTCCCGGCCAGCCCGGCCGCGCTCGCGAGCGCGATCCCGAACACCATGTAGCCGATGTGGCTGACCAGGGTGAACGAGAGCAACCGGTTGAGGTCGCTCTGCACGATCGCGCCCAGGATGCCGACGATCATCGTCAACGCCGCCACCACGAGGAGCAGTTCGCGCAGTCGACCGTCGGGGAACAGCAGCGTCTGGACCCGGATGATCGCGTACACCCCGACCTTGGTCAGCAGTCCCGCGAACACCGCGGTCACCGGCGCGGGCGCGGTCGGATACGCGTCGGGCAGCCACGCCGACAGCGGGAACACCGCCGCCTTGACGCCGAAGCCGATCAGCAGCATCGACTCCAGGATCAGCCGCACCCCGGGGTCCACGTCGGGCAGTCGCACCGCGAGGTGCGCGAGGTTGACCGTGCCGGTCGCGGCGTAGATCATCGCGATCGCCACCAGGAACACCAGCGAGGACAGCAGGCCGACCACGACGTAGCCCGCTCCCGCCCTTACCCGCGCGGCCGTTCCACCCACGGTCAGCAGGACGTAGCTGGCCGCGAGCAGGACCTCGAAGCCCACGTACAGGTTGAACAGGTCCCCCGCCAGGAACGCGTTGGCGACTCCGGCGGCCAGGATCAGATAGGTCGGATGGAACACCGACAGCGGCGTCCGTTCGTCCTTGTCGGCACGGCCCTGCCCGATCGAGTAGATCAGCACGCCCAGGGTGACCGCGCCGGAGACCACCAGCATCAGCGCCGACAACCGGTCGGCGACCAGCACGATCCCGGTCGGGGCGGGCCACCCGGCCAGGCGCGCCACCACGGGGCCGTCGCGGTCCGCCTCGACCAGCAGGGCGATTGCGACGCCGAGCACGGCGGTGAGCACGCCGACGCTGATCACCCGCTGCCCGCGCGGCAGTCGGCCGCCGATCGCGAGCTTGAGCCCCGCGCCGAACAGCGGCAACAGAACCGGGAGCGGGACTAGATGGTTCATCCGCGAGGCTCGTTCCGGGGGTTCGACGCGGTGGGGCCGGGCGGGTTCGACGCGGTGGGCCCGGGCGGGTTCGACGCGGTGGGCCCGGATGGGTTCGCCCCGCGCGGGAACTCGGTGTCGGGTACGTCGTCCACGATCTGGTCGGCACGGGCGACGGCCGCGCGCTCGGCCCGGGCCCGACGGTTCAACTCGCGGCGCGACGCGCGGAACCGGGCCCGCAGTTCGGCCCGCTGTGCGCGATGCTCGGCCTTGATCTCCCGCAGCCGCGCTCGCAGTTCGTCGCGTCGCACCCGGGCGATCCGCTCCTGCTCGGGCCGGCCGCCGTGCCCGTCGGCGTCCACCCCCAGCCGCTCGCAGTCCGCGAGGTAGCCACTGCGCGCCTCCGTGGCCAGCCGCTGCACCCGCGCGCCACGCGCCGCGGTCTGATCACGCAACTCCCGCCGCAGTCGGCGATGTTCGGCCCGCAGGTCGACTCGCTCGGCGCGCCGCACCACGCGCAGGTCCTCGGCGTCGTCCTGGATCTCGTCGGTCCCGCTCAGTTCCCAGTGCCGGTGCACCATGGCGAGCACGAACGCGGTCACCGCGAGGGTGATCACGATCGCGGTCAGAATCATCGCCTGCGGCAGCGGGTCGTTCATCCGGGCCGGCTCGGTGACCCCGAGCACGGGCGCGCCGCCCGCCGGACCGCCGCCGGTCAGTACCACGAGGTTGACACCGTTGCCGATCAGCACGACGCCGAGCAGGACCCGGGTCAGGCTGCGTTCCAGGATCAGGTAGACGCCGACGCCCACCAACACGGCGGCGGTCAGCACCAGATCCAGGGTCGGGCTGTTCACACGATCACCGTCCGTTCGGCGTCCCGATCGCGGGCCTGTCCGATCCGCCGGTCCAACTCGCCGCCCAGTGCGCTCAGTACGTCCTGCACCAGGCCCACGACCAGGAGATAGACGCCGATGTCGAAGAACACCGACGTGGCGATGTGCACGCCGCCGAGCAGCGGCGGCGACGCGTCCAGCACGGTGCTGCGCAGCGCCGAGCCGCCGGCGAGCAGACCCACCAGGCCGGCGCCCGTGCCCACCACGAGGCCGGTGCCCAGCAGGAGCCCGGCGGGCAGTGGCAGCGCCTCGGCGAGTTCGTAGCGTCCGCCCGCGAGGTAGCGCACGAGCAGTGCGAGCCCCGCGGTGATGCCGCCGGCGAACCCGCCGCCGGGGGTCGAGTGGCCGCTGAACAGGAAGTACAGCGACAGGACCAGGATCGTGGGGAACGCGACGCGCGCGACCACCTCGAACAGGACGGTGCGACGTTCGGGGGCGAGCGTGCGGGCGCCGGCGAGCCAGGGGATGCGGTCGCGGCGCGGGTCGTAGGGGGCGGGTCGGGGCGACGCGGCCGCGCCGGTTTCGGGAACGTTGCCGCCGGGTCGGGGCGACGCGGCGCCGGCTGCGACTTCGTCGCCGAGCCGGACCGGTGCGCGGTCGCGGCGCAGGAAGATCAGGCTGGTGACGCCGATCGCCGCGACCGCCAGGACCGCGATCTCGCCCATCGTGTCCCAAGCGCGGATGTCGACGAGCAGGATGCTCACGATGTCCTTGCCGCCGGCCTCCTTGGCGGCGTCGGGGAAGGCCACCGACACCGGCGTCGCGGTTCGGGCGGCGAACGCGGAGATGGTCACCGTCGCGACCACGGCGGCGGTCAGCAGCGCGATGGCGGCGTGCAGGGCGCGGCGCCGGTGGCGCAGGCCCGACGTGAACCGGCGGGGCAGGCGGCGCAGCACGAGCAGGAACACCACGACGCTGACCGTCTCGACCAGGCCCTGGGTCAGCGCGAGGTCGGGCGCGCCCTGGAGCACGAACAGCGTCGCGCAGCCGTAGCCGGTGACGCCCACGAGCAGCACCGAGGGGAGTCTGCCCCCGGTCCTGGTGACCTGGAGCGCGGTCAGCGCGACCAGGACCGCGACCACGACCTGTGCGGACGAGTCGGACCAGCGCGGCGAGTGCGGCATCGGCAGCGGCAGGTCGACCAGGGCGGCGCCGGCGGTGATCGCGATCAGGCTGATCAGGATCACCCCGACGTACACGGGCATCGAGCCGCGCTGGGTGGTGCCGGTGAGTTGCAGCGCGCCGCGGTCCACGCCGCGCACGAGCGCGTCGTACAGGCGCGAGGGCTCGATCCGGGCGGTGGCGAGTTGGAGGCGAACGACGGGTTCGCGGGCCGCGAACAGCGCCACGCCGGCGCAGATCGCGCCGGCGGACAGGTACAGCGGCGTGCCCGGGCCGTGCCACAGCGCAAGGTGGTAGTCGGTCTCGGCCGGGAACAGGTCGGCGTACGAGGAGATCCAGTGATCGAGCGGTCCGGCGGCGAGGCCGAGCGCGACGCAGCCGGCGCCGAGCAGCACGGCCGGGCCCAGCAGCAGCCCACCGAGCGGTTCGCACGTGGTGTCCGCGACACCGGGCTTGCGTACGAACGCGCCCCACACGAACCGCAGGGTGTACGCGGCGGTCAGCGCCGAGCCGGCGACCAGAGCGGCGAGGGCGAGGGTGTCGCCGGTACCGCGATGCAGGAACGCCTCGTACACCGCCTCCTTGGCGACGAAGCCGGCCGTCGGCGGCAGGCCCGCCATCGACAGTGCGGCCACCACCGCGACCGCGCACGTGACGGGCATCGCGCGGGCGAGTCCGGAGAGTCGGCGCAGGTCGCGGGTGCCGGCGCCGTGGTCGATGATGCCGACGACGAGGAACAGGGTCGATTTGAACAGGGCGTGGGCGACGAGCATGGCGATGCCGGCGAGCGCGGCGTCGCGGTTGCCGGCGCCGGTGACCACGGTCAGGAAGCCGAGTTGGCTGACCGTGCCGTAGGCGAGTACGCGCTTGAGGTCGTTCTCGCGCAGCGCCCGCAAACCGGCGAGCAGGAGGGTGACGGCGCCGGTGATCAGCACGAGGGGTCGCCAGGGCGGGAGTTCGGCGAAACCGGGGGCCAGCCGGGCGACGAGGTACACGCCGGCCTTGACCATCGCGGCGGCGTGCAGGTAGGCGCTGACCGGGGTGGGCGCGGCCATCGCGGCCGGCAGCCACGAACCGAACGGCACGATCGCGGACTTGGACAGCGCGCCGATCAGGATCAGCACGATCGACGTCGTGGTGATCGTGCCGGTGGGCGGTTGCGCGACGATCTCGGAGAGGCGGTAGGTGCCGGCCTCCTCGCCGAGGAGGATCAGGCCGACCAACATGGCGAGGCCGCCGAACGTGGTCATGGTCAGGGCCTGCATCGCGGCTCGGCGCGAACCGCGGTGCTCGGAGCGGTGGCCGATCAGCAGGTAGGAGAAGACGGTGGTCAGCTCCCAGAACACGTACAGGAGGATCAGGTCGTCGGTGGTGACGAGCCCGATCATCGCGCCGGCGAATGCGACGAGGACGCCGGCGAAGGCCCCGAGGCCGGGTTCGTCGTCGGCGAAGTAGCGGGCGCAGTAGACCAATACGAGCACGCCGACCCCTGCGGCGAGGAAGACCATGAGCAGGGCGAGCGCGTCGCAGCGAAAGGCCAGCGCCACGCCGTGTCGCGGGATCCACTCGTGCGACTCGACCACGGGCGTGCCGTCGAAGACGGCGCTCGCCTGCGCGAAGGCCCAGCCGGTGGTGGCTGCCGGGAGGGCCGCGAGTACCAGGAAGGCGTTGCGGCCGAGCCGTTGAACGAGCCACGGGGCGATCGCCGCGACCACGAAGTACGAGGCCACCGAGAAGGTCATTACGCAACGCTATGGGGCAATGTGGCCGAAACCTCACTATTCACGGCCGATGTCACCCGTTTCCCAGGGGAAAGAGCGTGGGCGCGGCACGGGTCCGGTCGGTCCGGCCTCGTCTCGTCCGGTCTTGTCCGGTCATGTCCGGCCCGGGCCGGTCGCCCGGACGGGCGATCCGACCGTGCACGCCGGGGAGCCTCGCGAGCCACGATGCGTGCACCAGGCTCGGCACCGAGCGCCTGAGCGGCTCCCCCATCCACGTGCCGGCCCATCACCGTGCCCGATGTTCCTGGGCCCGGCGTACTCCTGCCGCCCGGACGAGGTCGTTGTCCTCACCCGTCCCGAGGACCACGAGCCGCACCGCGTCGACGACCGTGGGTACCTCGAACCGGCCGCGTTCGTGGCGGAGTTCGCGAAGGACCGGGCGGACCGCCGAGTGTGCGGTGCGTCAGGTCAGCGTCGAGCGGACTGCCTCCGGGGTGCGCCCGATCACTGCGCTGCCGTCGTCGGCGGTGATGATCGGGCGCTGGATGAGGATCGGGTGCTCGGCGAGTGTCTTGATCCAGCGGTCGCGCGTGGCCGCGTCGCGGGCCCAGGTCTTGAGGCCCAGGTCGCCCGCGACCGCCTCGCCGGTGCGTGCGATGTCCCACGGCTCCAGGCCGAGCCGGGCCAGAACCGCTTCGAGTTCGGGCGCGGTCGGCGGGTCGTCGAGGTAGCGGCGGACGGTGTACTCGGCGCCCTCCTCGTCCAGCAGCGACAGGGCGGAGCGGCACTTCGAGCAGGCGGGGTTGATCCAGATCTCCACGTGCGGACTTCCTTCGGCGAGACGATCCCTTGCGGGGGTCAGCCTGGCAGGCCGCGAGCCGCGACGCGCAACGCCTCGGCGATCGGGGCTCGGGACGGAGGGTCGAACCCGGGCCGTCGGTCGTCCAGGCGCAGTGCTCCAACACCGTGGCCGGCGCGGGCGTTGCTCATCGACGCCCGGACCCTGGTCGCCAGGTCGCCCGTCGGGTGGCCGGTGCGGCGTCCCGAGGGCGGCGCGGCCGAGTCGGAGGTCGGGCACGGTCGAGGTCGAGCAGGTGTGTTGTGCGCGTCCCGGGCCGCCCTCGCAGCCGCGTCGGACGGCCTGGCCCGGCGGGCCCCACCCGCGGTCCGGGCCCGTCCGCGCCGCCGCAGG
>NZ_WWJX01001065.1 GCF_009865215.1 Streptomyces sp. SID3343
GCACCGTCGCCGCGCCGCTCGACCACGCCACCCCGGCGGCAAGCGGATCAAGGTCGGCGTATCGCGGGTCGAGGCCACCGGCGACCGGTCGGAGCGCCGCGGCATCCTCGTGGTCAACTTCGGCGGCCCGGGGGCGTCCTCCGTCGGTTCGATGGCCGCGCTCGCGGCCGGGCTGCCCGAGCGGGTCCGCCGCGCCTACGACCTGGTCGGCTTCGACCTGCGCGGGCGCGGCACGAGCACCCGCGTCGAGTGTTCCGACCCCGCGACGTTCGGCCGCGGGCCCAAACCCGACGCGGCCAC
>NZ_WWJX01001066.1 GCF_009865215.1 Streptomyces sp. SID3343
GTCGCGAGGCGTTCCCGATGCGCCCGTGCCACGGCCCGCGCCCACGCGTCGGGCGGCCCGGCCGACGTCGGTGTTGTCGCGCCTGTGTCGCCGCCGACCGTGCGCGGCGCGGTTCCGGGTCGGACGGTCCGGGGTCGCGGCGTTGTCCGGGCAGGGTCGAGGTCTGGTCGCGCGGCTGCGCATCGATGCGGCCCTGTGGTCTGCCGGCCGCTCCGCCGGGCGGAATGACACGTAACAAGCGCACGGTGTCCGTGCCGACGGCGGCGTTGATGCGTTTGATCAACG
>NZ_WWJX01001067.1 GCF_009865215.1 Streptomyces sp. SID3343
GACATCGACGACGTCGCCCGGCTGCTCGCCGAGCGGGCACTGCCCGCCCGGTGGGCCGGGCACGTACACCGGCTCTCCGGCGGCAACCCGGTCCTGGCGAAGGCGGTGCTCGCCGACCTGCCCGCCGACACGGCCCGCCCGGAGGCGCTTCCCGCTCCGACCCTGGCCATCCATCTGGCCGCCTCCCGGCTCGCCGAACTCCCGGACGAGGTACGGCACACCCTGCGCCTGGCCGCCCTCGCGGCGCATCCCACACCCGCGCTGC
>NZ_WWJX01001068.1 GCF_009865215.1 Streptomyces sp. SID3343
GCGTTCGAGGCCACCCCCCTCCAGCCCGGCCGGCACTTGAGGCCACGTTCCCGAGCCCGGCCGGCGTTTGAGGCCACCCTCCCCCAGCCCGGCCGGCGTTCGAGGCCACCCCTTCAGCCCGGCCGGCGCTTGAGACCATCCCCCTCCAGCCCGGCCGGCGTTTGAGGCCATCCCTTCAGCCCGGCCGGCGTTTGAGGCCACCTACCAGCCCGGCCGGCGTT
>NZ_WWJX01001069.1 GCF_009865215.1 Streptomyces sp. SID3343
AGTAGAGCCACGCGGCGAGTTGGGTGTTCGCGCTGTCGGCCTCGCGGGCGTTGGTCAGCCGGCCGAGGGTGTCGTAGGTGTAGGTGTTCTTGACGCCGGCGCCGTCGGTGCGGGTGCGGGTCTTGGAGCCGTCGGTGTTGGCGGCTCCGTAGGCGTAGGTGTAGTTCGGTTCCGACAGGGCGGTGGCGCCCTTGGTGGCCTTGACCTGCTTGGGGCGACCACTGTTGTCGAGGTCGACGGCCTGGACGACGCCGCCGGGGTAGGTGGTGGAGGTGCGGGCGCCGTTGGCGTTGTAGGCGGACGTGGTCTCGCCGCCGAGGGGGTCGGTGACCTTGGTGAGGTTGTTGAGG
>NZ_WWJX01001070.1 GCF_009865215.1 Streptomyces sp. SID3343
GTCACCCTTCGGGTTGACCGAGGATCGCAACACGTACGCGCGATGGTGCGTGGACTCCAGCCGCTTGTGGCGGTCACCCTTCGGGTTGACCGAGGATCGCAACTACGGGCTGCCGGCTACCCATGTGGCGATCGTGACGTGGCGGTCACCCTTCGGGTCGACCGAGGATCGCAACGGGCACTTGACCAACGTGCCCTTGACGCTGACCTGTGGCAGTCACCCTTCGGGTTGACCGAGGATCGCAAC
>NZ_WWJX01001071.1 GCF_009865215.1 Streptomyces sp. SID3343
CGCAACGGGCGGTGCGGGTGGGAACACCTCCCAACCCAACCAAACCGCAACCGCAGCGGCACCCCCACCGACACCGCTCCCGAAACAACCCTCCCCGCGGGCACAACGCCCCCAGGACACCCCGCCCCGAGCCAACCAAGCCATAGACCAACCAAGGACAGGGCCGCGGGGCCGGACCACGCCACCCCGGCGCCGTAATCCCGCAGCCCAAAACGCAAACGCAACGGGCGGTGCGGGTGGGAACACCTCCCAACCCAACCAAACCGCAACCGCAGC
>NZ_WWJX01000110.1 GCF_009865215.1 Streptomyces sp. SID3343
AGCCGTCCGCGGCGGCCGCGGGGCCGTGGTCGTCGAGGACGGTGTTCCTGCCGCGGGTCCTGCGGGCGGGCGCTCCCGGGGTGGAGCCGGGGATCGTGGGGACTTCGCCGGTCTGCGGGTCTCGGTCGGGATCGTCGAGGCTGAGCACGATCTCGTCGAGGAGGTCCTCGTCCGGCATTTCTTTGCCGCTGTCCATCGCTTCCTGGCAGCCGTCCTCGACGAGTCGCTCGAGCAGGCCGACCACGCCGTCGGTGCGGCGCATGAGGTATTCGGGCATGGTGCCGCCGGTGAGCATCCCCGGAGGGGCCTTGAGCAGGCGCAGGTTGGTCCCCAGCCCGGCGAGACGGTCGTGGAACGCGGTGATCCGGGCGGGTGTGGTGTAGCGGAAGCGGTCGAGTTCGACCAGGTCGAAGCGGTGTTCGGTCTGGGTGGCCTCCAGGCCGTGGACGCGGGCCTGCCCCCGGGGCGACAGCACCCACTGGTGGGACCGGGGGTCCCACCGCCCCTGTCGCAGCAGGCCGGAGCCGGCGATGTCGACGCCGACCAGGACGAGGGTGACGTTCATGCTCATGAGGGCGCGGACCAGGTCGAGGGTGTCCTGGTCGTCGGCGCGGTGCATGCGCAGGCGGGTGACGTCGTCGAGGATCAGCGCCTGGGTCCCGTGGTCGTCGAGGGAATCGGCGACCTGACGGATCAGTTGCGGAAGGGTCAGGCGACGGGTCTCGGCGCCGAAGAAGTCCAGGATCGCCTGGCACAGGCCCTTGGGTTTCGCCGTGACCGGTGTCTGGCCGCGGGTCACGGGTGGGGGAGCGGGTCGGCAGGCGTCGATGTACCGGACGGGGCGCCGGTTCGCGTGGGCGTCCTCGGCGCGAACGCGACGAGGGTCGCCCGATGTGAAACGTGTGCAACGGAGCCCCGTTCTTGTCATCCTTGGGGCAATGCCACATGCGGTGCCGAGGGGGATGCATGGCGAGTGCGCGTCGTTTGCTGCGGGCCTACTGGCCGCTTGTGGCGGTGCCGTTCGTCGCGGTGTCGCTGGACGGGATCCTGGTGTGGCGAGGGCAGGCGTGGAGCCTGTCCGACTGGATGGCGAACGTGGTGCTGGGAGCGGTGGTGACGGTCACCGTGGGTGTGCTGTTGGCACGCCGACAGGCGTCGCTCCAGGAAGCCCTGGCGGATCTGGAGTTGATCGAGAAGGTTGCCGTGCTGTCCGGCCGGGTCTCGTACCTGCGGACGTCGTCGCAACCGGGCGAGATCGTGCGGGCGTTGTACGACGCGCGCGCCGGGATGTCGTTGGTTCCGCTGGCCCGTGGTCCCATGCAGGCCGAGTATCTGCAGACCGTCGTCGCGGTCATAGGGCACGTGGAGAACCGACTCGTGTCCTCCCTGGAGGCATACGCCGACTGGACGGCCGACGATTGGGAGCAGTTTCGGCGAGTCGTGCTGAGCCTTGGCGAGAGCACACGGGCCGGTGCCCGAACGTCGTCGACCGTGCGCACGCACTGGACGGATTCGATCGACCCGGCGACTCGCCGGTTGGCGGTCCTCGCCGCCTCGTCCGTGCCCTTCGACGCGTTCCGCAACCATTACACCGACGGCCCGGACCGGATCCGGGTCGCCCTCGACTGGGATCGGCTCGCCGGCCTGACCCGGGCGGTCGGCGCGTCGGTGCGGATCGAGCGGATCCACACCAGGATCGCCCCCTACGACCTGGCGGCGCTCGCCCACTTCCATGCGCCCTGGTACGCGGATCCGGGATGCCCGGCCGGGCGGGAAGTCGGACACGACCACCCCTCGGCCCACCCGATCCGCCACACCCAGGTGGTCGACAGGGCCGCGGTCGTGGACACCGATCGCAGCGCGCGGATCACGTCGTTGAGAAGCTGGTACTCGACGCAGGCCAACAACGGCGAGATCGGCCTGACCCTGGCCACGTGCGCGGCTGACCGCGATCACGTGCTCGTCCTGGACGGCAACCATCGGCTGGTCGCGCTCGCGGGACTCGTCAAGGAGGGATGCCCCGCGACCCTGCGCGAGTTCCGCGTCACCGGCCTCGCGGACGCGGTACCGCCCCTGGTACCCGATCTGGCGCACTACCCTGCCGCCACGTCCTGACGAGGCGGAACCGCGCACCACGCACCGTGCTGCCGCTCGGCTGCGGCCCGAGAGCGGCGCGTGCCGCGTCGACGCCACGCGTGTCGGGCTTCTTCGGCGGATCGCCCGACTGGATCGGCCATGCGTTCACCCACTGCCGCAGGCTCTGCGAGAACGCGGTCGTCGGTCACCGGCTGACGAGGACAATCAATCCGCGCCCGGCTTCGGTCGCCTCGTCCAGCCAGTTCCGGTGTGTGTCGACGACGCAGTGAAAGTGCTCGAAAGCGTGGATGGCCCAGCGGCCGACGCTCGGGGCCGCCGCGCCTTGGGAAACCTCGCCGATCTCCGGCCACGGCACCGCCTCTATCGGTTTCTGATCCCAGTCGTGCGGGGACTTCGGGGCCTACGCTGGTGTCGTGTTCGAGGGCAGCGGTCAGACCGGGGATCGGGTGTGTCCGGGTTGTGGCGAGCGTCCGAACCTGTCCGTGAACTGCCCGACCCACACCCTGGACCCGCTCCCGGAATACGTCCACGGCACCGACGCCCACACGGTGGGCGTCCGCACGCTCGCCCACCCCCACCACGACGCAAGCGTCGGCGTCCGGACCGGCACCCTCGGCGCCGTCGCCCGGTACGGCGGGACGATGCGGCTGACCACGACCGACGCCGGCGGTCCCGACGACGCCCCGCCTCTTGCGGACCCCGTGTATGTCGTGTGTCGGCTCCTCCACCAACCCGGGGCGCGGGTCGCGGTGTTCGGCACGGGCAAGTGCCTTCTGCGGTGAGGCGACCACCCTTCCTCGACTTCTACGGCACCGTCGCCGCCTTCCTGCGTATCTCGTTCCTATCGGAACCATGCGTCGGCGTCGGCGACTTCGCCGAGCGCCTCGTCTTCGGTGCGCGCGAGGACGGCCTCGACTTCCAGGATCCAGTCCAAGGGAAAGTCGAAGGGTCGGGCCATCATCGGGCCGATGACGGTGGCGGCCGTGGCCGCGTCGTACGTCGGGAGGCGGTCGCGGCCGACGATGTCATGGGGTTCGTGCGCTCGAAACGCTGCGCACACGTCTTCACCGGGGCTGCTCGTCATCCTGTCGCCGAGCGCCAGGAGCGCGGGCCAGGCCGCGGCTCCGTAGGGTGCCAGGTCCCTCAGGGCCGTGGTGGTGAAGTGCGAGTACGCCACTGCGCGGACGTGGTGGGCGACCAGCAGGGTGGTCATCGGGGAGAGGCCGGCTGTCCCGGCCAGGATGGAGCCTCTTCGCTGTTCGGAGACAGCCACGGACGCCCCGATGCGGCTGGAGCTCAGGATCAGGGCCTGCCGTGATTCCTCGGGCAGAGCGCGGGTTGCCTCGTCGACGCCGCTCAGATGTGCCTCGACGACGTCGTCGGAGGCAACGGTGAGCAGCGCCAGTACCCAGGTCGCGCGCGACAGTGGGTCCCGGTGCAGCTCGTACTGGGTCGTCCACCACGATCCCGTGTCGCGGAAGCCTCGGATGTCCTGAACGAGTCGTCCGTAGTCCGGACGCGGACCGAAGGGACCGGAGCCGGGGGTGGTGTCTCCTTGGGCGGCGAAGTTCGTCGGAGTGGCGGTGGCGCCGATCACGGCGATCTCGGCCGCGAGCCAGCACGGCCCGAAGACGTCGGCGAGGGTACGCGCGGTGTCGACCCAGGGCGCGACGGTGTCCCGTGACTCCCGGGTGAACCTCCGCGCCTGGCCCAACCGGGCGAAACGGTCGTCTCGCGACCGCAGTCGGATCAGGGCCGCTCGGTGTTCGTCCGGCCCGATCCTGCGGTCGGCGTGGTGTACGGGTACGCGGTACAGAGGATCATGGCCGAGGGTGTGCCGGAAGACTTGTAGTTTGCGTAGGAAGTGCTGCGGCGCCGCGACCCTGAGCAGGTCATGGGCGAAGCCGGTGAGCGAGGCGCATTCCACGTCCGAGCAGTGCCCGTCGAGCACGGCGCGCACCAAGGTCTTCTCCGTGGTGGAGCCGGCCTCGGCAGGAAGACCGACGGCGACGGCTGCGGTGGCGATGTGCGGATCGTCCAGGTTCAGGCCTTCGAGGTCGGAGCCTTCGGTCCGGGACGCGGCGGCGAGGGCCGCACCGATCGTCAACCACGCGCGCTCGTCGTTCGTGCCGATCGCGGCGCGCATGTGGGGGAGCCACCACGTGTCGAAGACGCCTCTCTCGTCGATGAGTTGCTCGGTGAGGGCGAGCCGTTCGCGGGTCGCGACCGAATGCGGGTCGTCCGCGATCCGGTCGAGCAGCGCAGCCGTCAGATCGTTCGCGCCCGAGTCCCAGCCGAGAGGGGGGATCTCGCCCGCGTTGAGAGCGTGGTTGATCAGGCGCACGCTGAGCGGGTCGAGGAAGAGCTCGGCCGCGCTCTGCTGGGACCGGGTGCGACAGCGGAACACCCCGTCCCTCAACAAGGTCCACGCGGTGAAACGGACCTGCCGCAACCGCGCCGGGTTGCCCCATTCGTCTTTCAGACCCTCGATCAGACCGCCCAACTCGTTCGGTTGCGCGAAGCCCGCGTAGAACCTCGTGGTGTTGAGCCAATACGGGCGGCGCACCAACTCGCGCAGCACGTCGACCTTGTCGAACCGGGGCAGGTCAGCCCCGGCGAACGCGTACAGATACCGGGCCGCGAAGTACTCGCGCAGCGGCTGGACGTCGAACTGGAAGGTGCCCTCGACCTTGCTGGTCAACGCCCACACCCGAGCGGTGACGCCGGTGAACAGGTCCTCGACCAGCGACGTCTCCTTCCGGACGTCGAACAGGTAACCCGCGATCTCCCTCTTCAGCCTGTGGGTGGCGATCAGACCGTTGCCCTCCCGGGCCTCGGCGCGCGACTGCAGCAGCCAGCCCAGGAACGCGGTGACCTCCTCCAGGACTACACGGTGCTCCTCCACCGCCGGCGTCTTCTCCGCCTCCCGATCCAGGAACGTCTCCATGTAGGAGGTATAGAGCTCGGTCCTGCCCGAAGGCACCGAGTTCCCACGCTTTTGGATCAGGTACAACAGAATCGTCAACTGCATCGGATTGTCCGCCAGTTGCGCGATGTGCGGCTCGCTCGAGCGCTGCCGGAAGACCTGCTCCAGCGAGCGGCGCTCCGCGCCCCGGACGCCCCTGGCGTCGGCCCATTTGCGCAGATAGCACGCGCGCAACTCCGGGCTGAGCCGGGACAGCACCAGTATCTCGTAGTGGTCTGCGGACGGCTCGGCGAGCTCGGCGGCGTTGGGTCGGGTGGTCACCACGACCTGCGGTGGGAACGGGCACACCCGCAGGCGAGCGGTGAACGCGTCGATCTCCTCGACCACCCGCACACGCGTGTCGCTGCCGGCGACCTCGTCGAGGCCGTCGAGCACCAACAGCAGCGGCAGACGACGCATGATGTCGTTCACGATGCCCACGTCCGCGACCAGGCCGCCGCTGCGGGCCCGCAACAACGCCGCCAAGAACGCCTCCAGAGAGCCCTGCGGACGCAACCCCGAGGTGGCCCGGGGTCCGGTGTCGTCCTCGTCGCCGAAGGGATCGCGGTAGGCCAGCCAGGCCGCGTAGTCGCGCAGATCCACCCGCAACGGCATCCGCGGCCCTGCGACAGTCGGCGTGCCGACCGCGGCGACACCGGGCAGGTACGCGGCGCGGTGCATCTGGCACAGGTACTGGCCCAGCGTGGACTTCCCCTGCCCCGGCTCCCCCCGTACCAGGGCGAACGGCCGGGCCGCGCCCGCGAGATACTCCGCCGCGCCGCCCAACTGCTCCCCCAGGCCCGACCGGAAACCGCCGAAGGCGGCTTCCGGCTTGGTGATCCGCATCGCCTCCACGTCGACGAACAGGTCCTGGAGACGATGGGTGTCCAGCTCGACCTGCTTGAACTTCACCTTGGCGTCCTCGTCCCACTGCGCGGCGATCACCCGCAACAGCAGGCCGCGCAATGCGTCCTCGCGGGCGGCGACCCTCTCGCCCTCGATCAGGTACCGGATCAGATCGTGGCCGGCGAGCATGTCGGCGTACGCCCACTTGAGTTCGGCGGGCGCGGTGTCCACGCGCGCGTCCACGTCCGCGCGCCACCACACGCGCATCTCGATACCGAAGTCCGCGCCCAGGTCGGCCAGGACGGCATCGAGTTTGTCCATGTTGCCCTTCCTGGGCACCGCGGTTCCCGCCACCGACGTGATCAGGTAGTAGTCGCGGGCGCCCTCGGCGACGAGCCGCCGAATGTTGGCCTCCTCCTCCTTGATGGTGGCCCTCAACCACGTCACCGGGTTTTTCACGGCGTTCGCCGACCACTTGACCTGGTAGATCACCGTGCGCCCGCCGGTGGTGTCGACCGCGTCCCGCCCGCCGTCGGAGTGCCCCACCGGGTAGCACCGCATGTCCGGCGTGGACTGGGCGAGCAACGCGCCACACAACTGCTGGAAGGGCTTCTCGCCCAGTCGCTCGTACAGATACCGCCACGACTGACCACCGTCACCGCTCACCACACGCCCCCATCCCGAACCTCGGACGCCCACCACGCCGGAACCACAAGATAGGCGCAACCCCCGTCACCGGACGCCCGAGAGCGCGAGAGTCCGGCCGGCGGGCGTGCGGGCCCGGCGTCCGCACCTCATACGACCAAACCGACGTCGCCGACGTGCGGCAGGCCGTCGGCCGCAAGCCCCGCGAATGGCGTGCCACCGGCCCCGACGACCCGCCGGACGACGGCGGCACCACATGAACGCCCCGCCGCCCGAGGAACCGCCGCCCGGCTGCGCCTGCCCGAACCCGTGGGCGGACCTGGTCACCGTCGTCGAGGGGCGAAGCCTGCGCGCCCGCCCCGCCGCGACCCCGGGACCGGTCGCCGCGCTCTACGTCGCGCACTGCGCGAGGTGCGGCGCCCGAT
>NZ_WWJX01001072.1 GCF_009865215.1 Streptomyces sp. SID3343
GCGCGGATCTGTTCGACCCAGCGCGCGAAGCCCGGCAGGTTCGCGATGCGGATGAGTTCTTGTTCGGTGGGGGTGAGCGCGTGGAGCCGTGCCAAACGGGTCTGTTCGGCACGGCTCCGGGCGCGGTGGTCGTCGGTGGTGCGCGCGGTGGAGCCCGGCAAAGGTGGTGCCTCCTGACGGGGCGGACGGGGTGGGTGGGGAGCGCCGCGCGGCGCGGGTGTGTGATCACGGCGAGTGGCCTTTCCGGGATGCCTGACAGCGGTCAGGTGAGGGTGTGGTGGGGAGGGGTCAGCGGGTGGTGCCTTTGCCCCGGCAGCAGCGGCACTTGCGGTGCCGACCGGTGCGGGTGCGGGTGTTGCGGTCGCCGTGACAGACGGGGCACAGGACGGGACGCATGCTCACGTGTTGTTCTCCTCCGAGTGGGTCAACCGGTGTGGAACAGTGCGCCGAGGAGGGAGCCCACGAGCGCGGTGATGGATGGTGCGAGGCTGGATTGTGCGAGGTAGAAGCCGAAGAGGCCGACCACGCAGACTTGCCATACGCGCAGTTCGCCGGCGCGGACGAGCATGAAGACGATCAGGCCGAAGATGACGACCATCGGGAACTGGAGTGCTTGCGCGTCGGTCACGTCGGTCATGAGCGGGTCCCGGGGTCCCAGCCGGCCACGGCCGCAGCGAGCGCGGGCATGTCCGGTGTCATGGCCGCGTGTTCCCGCGCGACGCGTTGCGCCTCTTTGGGGGAGACGTGGACGGACCGGGCCCGCATCCACGAGCCGTCCACGCCGGAGAGGATCGCGACGCCGGGTTCGTCCGTCGTGATGGCTTGTGCTGCGTCGACAGCGTCGGGGTTGAGGTCCCCGAGGGCCATCTCCGCAGTGCCGGGGTCCGAGACGCGATGGCAGACCCGCCCGGCAAGTTGCGCGCGAAGGGCCGTCGCGCCGGGACCGAGGTCCGAGCCGACGCGTTGGCCGGCGACGACGAGGTGAACGGCGAGCGCCGCGCCGAGTTGTGCCAGGCGCACGAGCGCGGTGGCGACCTGGGCCGCTTCGTCCTTTTCCGCGCGGGAGGCCACGAGGAAGAGTTCCGCGACTTCGTCGACCAGGACCACGACGGGTGTCGGCCGCTTGCCGGCGGGGAGTTCCCAGACGGAGCGGACCCGGGCGAACCGGCAGACGCGCATGCGCTGTTGCGTTTCGTCCATGAGCGCGCCCAGGAGCCGGCTCGCCTCTTGACGGGAGGTGGCCAGCGCGGAGAGGCGAGGGGAGAACAGGCTTTGTTCCATGCCGCCCTTGCAGTCGATGCCGACCAGGGCGACGGGTTGCGGAGCCAACGCCGTGACCAAGGCCGCCATGAGCGTGGACTTACCCGTGCGGGTGGCCCCGACGATCAGCCAGTGCGGAGCCGTACGGAAGTCGATCACCCAGGGTTGGCCGTCCTCACGGCGCCCGACCGGGGCAACCATCAGCGACACGGACCGGTCGAGCTTGCCCGGGGTGGGGACGTCGTTCAGGGGGTCGGTCGCCAACGCCGTTAAGCGCACCGATCCCCGCGCGGTGGAGGCGACGCGCACGGCGTGGACGCGCCAGGCGTGGGCGAGCGCGCCGGAGGCGTCCGCGAACGCGTCCGGTGTCTGCCCGGGGTGCATCCGTACCGCGACCGACAGGCCGCCCGCGCGGGGTCGGGGGATGCCGATCCGAGGCGGAATCGGCCGCAGCGGTTGCCCGCGCACGATCAGGTCACCGAGGAGCACGCGGGAGGGGCGACGCGTGATGGTCAGGCCCCGCTCGATCGCCAGCGGACGCCACGACCGCCACACGCGCACGGCCACCAGTGGGAAGCCGAACGCGTACCACCAGTGGATCGGGAAGCGGCGCCGCAGCGCGGGAGCCGCGAACAGCAGCCCCGCCACCGCGAGCGCAACGACCCAGGCGAGCACGAGACGGATCATCAGGAATCACCCTCCTTGTCCTTGCCGGCGCGCAGAGCGGACGACAGCGGCCCCGAGGGGCGTTCCGCCGCAGGGCCGGGCGTGCCGGC
>NZ_WWJX01001073.1 GCF_009865215.1 Streptomyces sp. SID3343
GCGAGCATGAAGAACACCATCATGCCCGCGCTCACCACCCCCAACACGACGCACGCCGGTAGGTCCCGGCCGGTGAAGTCGCGCAGACGGGGCCGAATCAGGACGAGCAAAAGCACGCCGGCCCACCCCAGCCGCAGACCGGTGGTGCCCAGGGCCCCGAGTCGTTCGAGCAGGGGCACCGAGAGAGCGAGCCCGAGCTGGACGGTGGACATGGACACGACGGCCATCAGGGCCCCGGTCATGGAACCGGGCAGGCGCGGGCGGGTGCGGTGATCCGGGAGGCTCATGCGGGCCATTACAAGCAATGGATACCGTTCGCGTCCACGTGCCGATCCCGAACATTTTGTTCATGAATCCTGGACAATGTGCGTATGGAGACACGCCGACTACGGATGCTGGTGGAACTGTCCCGATTGGGGTCGATGCGCGCGGTGGCCGACGTCCTGGGCGTCACCACCTCGACCGTCTCGCAACAGATCGCGGTGCTGGCCGACGACGTCGGCGCCGCGGTGATCGAGCCGGACGGGCGCCGGGTCCGGCTGACCCCCGTCGGTCGCCGACTGGCCGAGCACGCGGTCGGCATCCTCGCCGCGGTGGAGGCGGCCCGCCACGACCTCGCTCCGGATGCCGAGCCCAACGGCATCCTGCGCGTCGCCGGATTCGCCACCGCCATCCGCACCCACGTGTTGCCTCTCGTGAGCGCCATGGCCGTGAGCCACCCGCGCGTCCGCGTCCTGATCCGCGAACACGAACCCGCCGAGGCACTTCGGCTCTTGGTCGAGGACGCCACGGACCTGGCGCTGACCTACGACTACAACCTCGCGCCCACGACCGAGGATCCGGCGCTGCGCGCCACCGCGCTGTGGACCGCGCGCTGGGCCCTGGGCGTACCCGCGCACACCGCCGCCCGCGAGGGGACGGCGCCGGAGGTCGTCGCGCAGTTCGCCGGGCACGACTGGATCGTCAACTCCCGCAACGTCGCCGACGAGACCGTCATCCGAACCCTCGCCTCGATGGCCGGATTCACGCCGCGGACAACCCATCAGGCCGACAGCCTCGACCTGGTGGAGGACATGATCACCGCGGGCCTGGGCGTGGGCCTGCTGCCCGTCGACTCCCTCGCGGTTCCCGGAGTACGGCTCGTCCCTCTCGCCTCCCCGGCCGTGGAACTACGCGCCTACGCCGTCACCCGCCACGGCCGCTTGGACTGGCCCCCGCTCGCCCTGGTCACCGAACTCCTCGTCCGACGGGCGAACGGAGGTCCCGTGTCGCCGGTGCCGGATCACCGGCCGCCGTGATCCCTCGGCGCGACGCGGGTGGTCCGGGTCCGAGTACCGGACGAGCGGCCGGAAGCCGTCGCCGTCACGCCGGTTGTGGCTGGGCGATCGGCGCCTCCCGTTGCCTGATCGGCCTGGTCACCTGTTTCGCCACACACGGCGGCATGCCGGCCGCGGCGCCCACCGCTTGGCGCCGGTAGGCGCTGGGCGCCATGCCGATCAGCTCGGTGAAGCGGGTACTGAAGGTGCCGAGCGACGAGCAGCCGACCGCGAAGCAGACCTCGGTGACGCCGAGGTCGCCGCGACGCAGCAGCGCCGTCGCCCGCTCGATGCGCCGGGTCATCAGATACGCGTACGGCGATTCGCCGTACGCGAGGCGGAATTGGCGGCTGAGGTGCCCGGCGGACATGTTCGCGTCGCGGGCGAGGGCCTCGACGTTCAGCGGCCGCGCGTACTCCCGGTCCATCCGGTCGCGGACGCGGCGCAATCGCGCCAGGTCGATCAGGCGCTGCGCGTCGGTACGTGCGCGCGCCCACGAGGGGTGGCACATGGGTGAAATCCTCGTTTCGAAGTCGGTGAACATGCGGGGTGCGGGCCCGAACGAGCGGCGAGGCGCCGGGACTCCGTCGACGAATGGGACGGCTCAGCGAACCTCTTGGATGCGGATCAGGTTGCCCGCGGGATCGCGGAAGGCGCAGTCGCGGACGCCGTACGGCTGTTCGGTCGGTTCCTGCACGACCTCGGCATCGCCGGCCTGCACCTTGTCGAACGTGCCGTCCAGGTCGCCGGTGGCCAGCAGGATCCAACCGTAGGTGCCCTTGGCCATCATCTCGGCGATGGTACGGCGCTCGTCCTCGGTGACCCCGGGGTCGGCGGCCGGCGGCGCCAGGAGGATCGATGTACCCGGCTGACCGACGGGGCCGACCGTGATCCAGCGCATCCTGCCGGTGCCGACGTCGCTGCGGACCTCGAAGCCGAGGGCGTCGCGGTAGAACGCCACGGACGCGTCCGGGTCGTCGTGTGGGAGAACGCTCGTGTGAATCGTGATGTCCATGCCGGTCAGGCTATGCGGACGCGGCAGCCGGTGCTTCTCGATTCCTGACCGATCCACGTGGCATCCGGATGCTCGCGAGAGCGCAAGGCGGGGCCGAGCAAACGATGTTCGGGCGCCGGGGGCGTCGACCGGGTGAACGTCGGGCGCCACGGCCGACGTTCACCGCGCGCGAAGGGCGTCGGGAGCGGATGGGGGCCGATGGGAGTCGGTGGGAGTCCCGTGGGAATCGGTGATAGTCGATCGGGTGTGCGGACGGCGTGGCCGCGGGTCCCGGTCCGTCATCAGGTGGGAATTAACAGCCAGTTGGTTGAATCTTGACAGAGACTTGCCCACCTCCACATACTACGGAGCGAAGTCGTTCCGCCACATGCAGTAGTCGGCGCAGGCTTTGTTCTGCCCTGGAGAAGTCGCGCCGTCCGTCTCGGTATACGTGCGACGAACCGGGCCGGACGTGTCGACCACCGCATCGACTGCACGCTCCCGTGTACCGGTCGCAGCGGAAGGACTCGCTCTCGATTCCGGAGGAACCGTGAATTACGGCAGTGCCCTGCGCGAAGAGATCTCCCGTCCCCGAACAACGCCGCTCATCGGCATCTACGACATGTACTCGGCGTCCATCGCGGCCCAACACTACGGAGGCTTCTTCCTCTCCGGGTTCGGCTTCGCCGCGTCCCACTACGGGTTGCCGGACATCGGCTTCATCGCCTGGCCCGACATGGTGAACTTCGCCGAACGTCTGCGGCTGGCCTTCCCCCAGCACCACCTGCTCGTGGACATCGACGACGGCTACGTCGATTCGGAGGTCGCCTGCCACGTCGTCCAGCGGCTCGAACGAGCGGGCGCTTCCGGCGTCATCCTGGAGGATCAACAGCGTCCGCGCCGCTGCGGCCACGCGGACGGCAAGCAAATCCTGCCGCTGGACGAGTACTTGACGAAACTGAACCTGGTTCTCGAATCGAGGACCGACCTCCTCGTAGTGGCACGCACCGATGCGACGGAGGAGAAGGAAATCCTGCGGCGCGCCGCCGCGCTCGCGGAGACCGACGCCGACGTGGTCCTGGTCGACGGGGTCCGCAGCATCGAATGGATCAGCCGGATCCGGGCCGAGATCGGCGACAAGCCGTTGCTGTTCAACCAGATCGCGGGCGGCAAGTCACCGCGACTTTCGCTCACCGAACTGACCGAACTGAACGTGGACGTCGCCATCTACAGCACCCCGTGCCTGTTCGCGGCGCACAGCGCCATCGACGCCGCGCTCGCCGACCTCACCTTCTCCGACGGACGACTCCCGGAGGCGAACGACGGCGCCGGCATCGGCGTCCGCGAGTCGACCGAGTTGCTGGAGAAGAACATCAGCCGTCACCACCGCGCCCGGAGCGCGGTTTCGGTGTGACCATGCCGATCCGACCGACCACCCGCCACGCCACGCGCCGTCCGCGTCGCCGGCCGCCCCTCCCCCGACGAGGAACCCCGACCACGTGCGAGCACTGAACACCTGCACCGTCACCACCCTCGCGGCAGGACTGCTGTACGTCGCAAGCCCGGGCGCGGTGGCGGTCGACAACCGGGGCGGGTCCGCGATCACACCCACCGCTCCTCCCGCCCCGGTCGCCCAACTCGCCCCCACCATCACGGTGTTGCGCGTCGGCACCTTCAAACCCGATTCGGTGCTGGAGGTCGACCGCTCGATCAACGCGGATACGGGCGACGGCGGCGTCGTCGGCAGCGACCTCGAAGGAGGCCCCGGGGACTGAGAGCCACGGCGGCCGAGCGGGTGCACCCCCGACTCGGCCGCCGCTCCCCGGCCCGGCCACGCTCACGCCCACGCGCCACCACAGCACCGAAGGAAGCCATGCACGACGACACACCCGACCGCCGTACCCGGGTACGAAGGGTGATGCGGCGCCCGCCGATCGACCCGTACATCGCGGCCCTCCTCGGCACCGTCGCCCTGGCCGCCGTGCTGCCCGCCCGGGGCTCGGCCGCCTCGGTGATCGGCAGCGGTGCGGACGTGGCCGTCGGGCTGCTCTTCTTCCTCTACGGCGCGCGACTGTCCACCGGCGAGGCGGTCGCGGGCCTGCGCCATTGGCGGCTCCATCTCACCATCGTCACCTGCACGTTCGTCGTCTTTCCCGTTCTCGGGCTCGCGGCGGCCGGCCTGGTTCCCCACGTCCTCACCCGAGACCTCTACATCGGGCTGCTGTTCCTGTGCGTCGTACCGTCCACCGTGCAGTCCTCGATCGCGCTGACGTCCGTCGCGCGCGGCAACGTGCCGGCGGCGATCTGCGCGGGTACGTACTCCAGCCTGCTCGGCATGCTCGCGACGCCGCTGCTCGCCGCGTGGCTGATCGGTTCACGCGTGGACGTCTCCGCGTCCGGTCTGTTGTCCATCGGCACGCAACTGCTCGCGCCGTTCCTCGCCGGCCAGTTCCTGCGACCCTGGCTCGGCGCGTTCGTCACCCGCAACAAGAAGTGGCTCGGGCTCGTCGATCGCGGTTCGATCCTGCTCGTCGTCTACTGCGCGTTCAGTGCCGGAATGGTCCAGGGCATCTGGCACCAGGTCACGCCGTCGCGGCTGGCGGCGCTGTTCGCCGTGACCGCCGCGTTGCTGGGCATCGCGCTCGCCCTGACGGCGACGCTCACCCGACGCCTGGGCTTCGGGGCCGAGGATCGGATCGCCATCGTCTTCGGCGGCGCCACCAAAAGCCTGGCCTCGGGCCTGCCGATGGCCGCGGTCCTGTTCGGCGCCCACGCCGGGCTCACGATCCTGCCGCTGATGCTCTACCACCAACTGCAACTGATCGTCTGCTCCGTACTCTCCGGCCGCTGGGCACGGCGCCCGGACGGTGCCCACGACCTCGACCACGTGCCGGCGCCGTCGGGCCCTTCCGCCGGCGAGACGAGTGGGTTGTCCGCCGAGGCGGGTGCGCTTGCCGTCGGGGACGACGACCGCGCCCGGGCCGGCGACCTCGCGGGCGAGCACTCCTGACGCCGGCCGTCCTCGACGGACGGCCGGGTCGGGCGTGCTCGCCGCGCGACGGCCGGGCGGGTTGCCCGCCGATCCGACGAGGCCGGGCCCGATCTCCCGATCGCCCGATCGCCCGATCAGAGGCGGCAGCTGATCTCCATCCCGTCCTCGACCGGGAAGGTCACGTTGTGGTAGCCGTTCTCCGGGTCACGAACGTAGTCGAGGTACGGCTGCAGACTGCTCAGGACGATGTCGTCGGCCACCACGAGCGTGCCCGGCCGCAGGCGCGGCTCCAGGAGTCGAAGTACGGGCAGGCACAGGTCTTTCCAGCCGTCCAGCAGCACGAAGTCCGCAGGGTCGTCCAGATCCCGCAGGGTCTCGCGGGCGTCCCCCTCCAGCACGGTGATCAGGTCGTCCAAACCGGTCTCGGCGAAGGTGCGGCGCGCCGCGGCGATCTTGTCCTTGCTCAGTTCCGTGGTGACCACGCGGCCGACGCCGTTGTCCCGGACGGCTGCGGCCAGGTACAGCGTGGAGATCCCGAAGGACGTGCCGAACTCGACGACGGTGGTCGGGCGGACGGCTCGGACCAGGTTGTAGAGCAGCGCGCCGCCGCCGGCGGAGATCGGCATGTAGATCTCCGCCGCGGCATCGGCCTGCTCCTGGGGCGACAACGGGGCGAACCCGTCGGGCAGGGCCGCGTCCATGCGGGCAGAGGTGTCTTCGTCGTGCGCGGCTCCCGCGAACATCCGGTCGAGTGCCGCGTGGACGCGAGGGTCGGCGAGTGTGTGAGTACGAGTCATGAGACCTAGAGTAGACGCACCGTCGCGTCTTTTCTAG
The DNA here is from genome assembly GCF_009865215.1 of Streptomyces sp. SID3343. Classification (GTDB taxonomy): domain Bacteria; phylum Actinomycetota; class Actinomycetes; order Streptomycetales; family Streptomycetaceae; genus Embleya. The sequence continues at coordinate 6,137 of NZ_WWJX01001073.1, forward strand.
ATCCCATACCCTGGACCTCGAATACGCGACGGGAGACGGGAGACGGCATGACGACCGCGATCCACGGCGCCGAGGCCGACGGCTCGGGGGGCCCGGGGCGGCAGCACCACGGCAACCGGCACGGGCGCAGCGAAGCGGCCCGCCTGGCGGTTCTGGAGGCGGCCGACGACCTGCTCGTCGAGAAGGGCTTCGCCGGCGTCACGATGGAGGGCATCGCCGCGCGGGCGGGCGTGGCCAAACAAACCATCTACCGCTGGTGGAAGACCAAGGCCGACGTCCTGATGGACGCCTTCCTCCAGGACGCCGCCGAGGACCTGACGCCGCCCGATTCCGGGGACATCGCGCTCGATCTGCGTGACTATCTGGGCCGACTGGCGTACTTCCTCGCCGAGTCCGACTCGGGGGCCGTGTTCCGGGCGCTGATCGCCCAGGCCCAGCACGACCCGGTGTTCGCCCGCGACTTCCGCTCCAACTGGCTCGACGCGCAACGCCGCCGCGACCGCCTGCCACTGGAACGCGCCGTCCGCGACGGCCGACTGCCCACCGACCTCGACATCGCCACCGAGGCGGACCACCTCGTGGGCCCGCTCTACTACCGCGTGCTGGTAACCGCCGAACCCATCGACAAAGCCTTCACCAACAACCTGGTCGACACATTCCTACACCGCCACCCCC
>NZ_WWJX01001074.1 GCF_009865215.1 Streptomyces sp. SID3343
CGGCGCCGGGTCGGCCGGTGCCCCGCTCGCGGACTTGGGCCGGCCCCCGGCGGACCTGCCGGCCGCGGCGGGGTTACGCGCTTCGTCACTCACTCGGGGCCACCCGGTGGACCTCGCCGTCCGCGACGTCGAAACGCGCCCCGGCGAGCACGGGCGGCACGTCCTGCGCCACGGCGGCGGTGACCAGCACCTGCTCACCGTCGGCGACCATCTCGGCGAGGCGCTCGCGACGTGTGGTGTCGAGCTCGGCGAACACGTCGTCGAGCACGAGTACGGGCTCGCCGCCGTCGGCGCGCAGGAGCTCGTAGGAGCCGAGCCGAAGCGCGAGCGCGTAGGACCACGACTCGCCGTGGCTGGCGTAGCCCTTGGCGGGCAACGGGCCGAGCCGGAGCACGAGATCGTCGCGGTGCGGGCCGATCAGGGTCTGCCCGCGCTCGACCTCGGCCGCGCGTCCCGCCGCGATCGCCGCGGTCATCACGGCGTGGATGCCGGCGCGGTCGTGCGGCAGCGGGTCCTCGGACATCGAGCTGCGGTAGTCCAGTACGGTCGGGCCGCCCCCGGTGGACAACGCGTCGTAGGACTTGTCCACGAGCGGTTGCAGGGACGCCACCAAGTCGAGTCTGGCCGCGGTCAGTTCGGCCCCGGTGGCGGCCAGGTGCTCGTCCCACACGTCGAGCGTGCTCAGCGCGCCGCTGCGGGCGCCGCCGGCGCGTCGGGCCATCGCGGCGGTACGCAGCAGCGTGTTGCGCTGCTTGAGCACGCGGTCGTAGTCCTGGCGCACGCCGAGCAGGCGCGGGGTGCGCGCGGTGAGCAACTCGTCGAGGAACTTGCGGCGTTCGCCGGGGTCGCCCTTGACCAGGGCCAGATCCTCGGGCGCGAACAGCACGCTTCGCAGCAGGCCGAGCAGGTCGCGCGGACGGGTGGCCGCCGAGCGGTTGATCCGGGCGCGATTGGCCTTGCCCGGGTTGATCTCCAGCTCGGCGAGCGCGGTGCGGCCGTGGTGCACGATGCTCGCGCGGACGTAGGCGCGTTCGGCCCCGAGCCGGACCAACGGCGCGTCGGAGGCGACTCGGTGGCTGCCCAACGTGGCCAGGTAGCCGATCGCCTCGACGAGGTTGGTCTTGCCCTGACCGTTGGGGCCCACGAACGCGGTCACGCCCGGTTCGAGGGGAACCTCGACCCGAGCGTAGGACCGGTAGTCGACGAGCGAAAGGTGCGCTACATGCATAGGCGAACGGGCTGCCGATCAGCCCGCGTCGGCCTCCTTCGGCGGTGTGACGTCGGCACCCGGGGCGTCGGCGCCCTTGTGGGTGGACGCGGCGGTGACCGCGTGCCCGCCGAACTGGTTGCGCAGCGCGGCGATCATCTTCATCTGCGGCGAGTCGTCCTGACGCGACGCGAACCGCGCGAACAGCGACGCGGTGATCGCGGGCAGCGGCACGGCGTGATCGATGGCCGCCTCGACGGTCCAGCGACCCTCACCGGAGTCCTCCGCGTAGCCGCGCAGGCCCTCCAGGTGCTCGTCGTCGTCCATCGCGCGCACGGCCAGGTCGAGCAGCCACGAGCGGATGACGGTGCCCTCCTGCCAGCTGCGGAAGACCTCGCGCACGTCGGTGACGACGTCGGCGGCCTCCAGCAGCTCCCAGCCTTCGGCATACGCCTGCATGAGCGCGTATTCGATGCCGTTGTGGACCATCTTGGCGAAGTGGCCCGCGCCGACCTTGCCGGCGTGCACATAGCCGGCGGGGCCCTCGGGCTTGAGCGCGTCGAAGATCGGCTTGACCTTCTCGACGTTCTCGCTCTCGCCGCCGCACATCAGCGCGTAGCCGTTCTGACGACCCCAAACCCCGCCGGAGACACCGCAGTCGACGAACCCGATGCTCTTTTGGGCAAGCGCCTCGGCGTGCTTGATGTCGTCGGTCCAGCGCGAGTTGCCGCCGTCGACGACCACGTCGCCGGGCGACAGGAGTTCGGCGAGCGCGTCCACCGTCGCCTGGGTGGGATCCCCGGCGGGCACCATGACCCACACCACGCGCGGAGCGGCGAGCGTGTCCACAAGCTCTTTGAGGCTGTGGACGTCGGCTACGTCCGCGTTGCGGTCGTAGCCCACAACCGTGTGGCCCGCGGAGCGCAGACGCTCACGCATGTTGCCACCCATCTTGCCGAGGCCGACGAGTCCGAGCTGCATCCTGAAATCCTTCGTTCGCTGCTGCGATGCCGGATAGGGCACCACCGAGGCCGCTTCACGCCCCTGGTGAGGGGCTCGCCCCTCGTGAGGGCTTTTCACCGCGTCGACGGTACGCGGATGGCGGTTGCCCGCGCGGCCGCGGGGTCATGCGTGGTCGTCGAACCCGACTGTGTACGGGTTGTGGACCGGGTGTGGACGGGCGTTCAGCCCGACAGGCGCACCGGCATGATCAGGTAGCGGTACTCGTCGGTCGCCTCGGCCTCGACGTCGGGCTTGCCGGTCATCACGGCCGGCTTGGTGGACGTCGTGAACGAGATCTGCGCGACCGGGGAGCCGATCGCGCTGAGCCCCTCCAGCAGGAAGCCCGGGTTGAAGGCGATCGAGATCTCCTCCCCCGTCAGCGTCGCGTCGATGGCCTCGGACGCCTGCGCCTCGTCGCCGGAGCCGGCTTCGAGCACGAGCCGCCCGTCGGAAAAGGACAGCCGCACCGGGGTGTTGCGCTCGGCGACCAGCGACACACGCTTGACGGCGTCCACGAAAGGCGCGGTCTCGACGGTGGCCACGGTCTCGGACTGCTCCGGGAACAGCGCGCGGTACTTGGGGAATTCGCCTTCGAGCAGGCGGGTCGTGGTGCGCCGACCGGAGCCCTCGAACCCGATCATGCCCTCGCCGATCTTGTCCCCGGACAGCGCGATCTGGACGCTGTCGCCCTGGGTCAGCGACCTGGCGGTGTCGTTGAGCGTCTTGGCCGGAACCAGGGCCACCGCGGAGGACAGGCCGTCGGCCTCGGGCTTCCAGGTGAACTGGCGCACGGCGAGCCGGTAGCGGTCGGTCGCGGCGAGGGTGACGGTCTCGCCCTCGATCTCGACCCGGACGCCGGTGAGCATCGGCAGCGTGTCGTCGCGACCCGCGGCGATCGCGACCTGGGCCACGGCGGCGGCGAAGACGTCGCCGGGCACCGAACCCGCGGCGGTGGGCATGTCCGGCAGTGCCGGGTAGTCCTCCACAGGCAGGGTCGGCAGGGTGAATCGCGCGCTGCCGCAGACCACGGTCACCTTGGCGCCGTCGGTGGAGATCTCCACCGGCCGGTTCGGCAGGCTCTTGGAGATGTCGGCGAGCAGTCGCCCCGAGACCAGCACGCGGCCCGGTTCGTCGACCTCGGCCTCGAAGCCGCCGCGAGCGGAGACCTCGTAGTCGAAGCTGGAGAGCGTCAACCGCTGCTCCGCGGCCTCCAGGAGCAATCCGGCGAGGACGGGAACCGCCGGCCGCGCCGGGAGACTGCGTGCGGTCCACGCCACCGCATCAGCGAGAACGTCACGCTCGACCCGGAACTTCACCGGATTCACCGCCTCCTGCCGTTTCCGGCCGTCATCTGTTGTCTGGCATCTCGTCTGGCCGGCATCTCGTCGGTAGGTCTCGACCGTCGTCGGGGTCCGGCACCGGCACACAGTCTGACGCACTCCACCGACAGCCCGCGCAGCCCCTCGAAAACGCGCAGTCCACAGATTCGGGCCGACCCGACTGTTTACCCGTCATCTGCCTTGAACTACGTGTGGTCGTAGTAGTAGGGGGTGTGGATACCGTGGATAACCGGTATATCCGCAGGTCGGAGCCTATTTTTTGTCCACTGCGGGGTGTGGGTGGACCAGTGGATAAACCCCCTCTGTCTGTGGATGCCCGAAATGGCTCCACAGGCCGTCCCCAGGGCTACCCCCACTTGTCCCCAGCGAATCCCCAGGTTGGAGGCAGGTTGTCCCCACCCCTCGTGGACCCCGCTCGGCGCGGTATTCACCGTAAGGGGTGAAACCGCCCCGACTGTGGACAGATCCGTGGACAACCTGGGGACAACCGCGAAAAGTCGGTGGACGAGTGGTGGACAACCACGTGAAGCGGGTGTGGACGTCGCGCGACCGAAAAGTTATCCACAGTCTGTGGAGAAGGTTGCCGCACATCCCCACAGGAACCTGACCTGCCGGCTCGCCGGCGTTTTCCCCAGGTTCTCGCAGCCATTGTGGGGAACCAACGGCCAAACACGTCGTCCCCATGGTGTGGATGCCGATCCGGCCGCTGATCGGTGGATAACTCGGCCTGAAAACGGCGCGATGAGACGAAGGTCACAGTGCGCACAGAGAGGCCGGCGCCCCAAAAAGGGAACGCCGGCCGGCCCAAGAGGGTGACGCGGGTGCGTTTTGTCAGCTTTTGATGCGGTTCGTGAGCTCGGTGACCTGGTTGTAGATCGAGCGCCGCTCGGCCATCAGGGACCGGATCTTGCGGTCGGCGTGCATCACCGTGGTGTGGTCTCGCCCGCCGAACTGGGCACCGATCTTGGGCAGTGACAGATCGGTCAGCTCACGGCACAGGTACATCGCGATCTGCCGGGCCGTCACCAGCACCCGGCTGCGCGAGGTGCCGCACAGGTCCTCGACGGACAGCCCGAAGTAGGCCGCGGTGTGCGCCATGATCGTGGTCGCGGTGATCTCCGGACCCGCGCTGTCCGGAATGAGATCCTTGAGCACGATCTCGGTGAGCTGCAGGTCCACCGGCTGCCGATTCAGGCTCGCGAACGCGGTGACCCGGATCAGCGCCCCCTCCAGCTCCCGAATGTTGCGCGAGATCTTGCTGGCGATGTACTCCAGCACGTCCGGCGGCGCGTTGAGCCCCTCCTGGATCGCCTTCTTGCGCAGGATCGCGATACGCGTCTCCAGCTCCGGCGGCTGGACGTCGGTGAGCAGACCCCACTCGAACCGGTTCCGCAGCCGGTCCTCCAGGGTGACCAGTTGCTTGGGCGGTCGGTCGGAGGAGATCACGATCTGCTTGTTCGCGTTGTGGAGCGTATTGAAGGTGTGGAAGAACTCCTCCTGCGTCTGCTCCTTGGTCTCCAGGAACTGGATGTCGTCGACCAGGAGGACGTCCACGTCGCGGTAGCGCCGGCGGAAACCGTCGGCCTTGCCGTCGCGGATCGAGTTGATGAATTCGTTGGTGAACTCCTCGGAACTCACATATCGAACACGCGTGCCCGGATACAGGCTCTTCGCGTAATGCCCGATCGCGTGCAGAAGGTGCGTTTTGCCCAGCCCGGACTCGCCGTAGATGAACAGCGGGTTGTACGCCTTCGCGGGCGCCTCGGCCACGGCGACGGCGGCCGCGTGCGCGAACCGGTTGCTGGACCCGATGACGAAGGTCTCGAAGAGGTACTTGGGGTTCAGCCGTGCGGCCGGCTCGTGTTCGACCACGCCGTGCTCGCGCCCGGTCCCGGGCCGGGGCAACCGCAACGGACGCCCACCGGGCAGTTCGGCCGGCGGCGTGGGCGGGGACTGGTGGGACGGCGGGGACTGCTGCGGCGATTGGGGCGAATGAGGGAGCCCCGACGGAGTCTCCCTGTCGCCGGATCCATGTGTCGAATTATCCACAAAGCTGTGGACGGAAGGTGTGGAAAACCCGGGTGGTCCGAACAGGTCTTCGCGATCGGCGAAAAGGGTCCCGTCGGACGGCGGAATTCCCGGGTGGTCCGACGAACCGCTCGGATTGCCGCCGTATCCGTATTGATCGCGGGTATCCCGCGGATCGCGCGGGTCACGCGGATCGCGCGGGTCACCGCGCTGATCCCGGTCCCGCTGCTCGCGCGGGTCACGGGGATCGCGGGCGTCGCGTGAGTCCCTGTCCCGCGAGTCCCGGTCCCGATACGGGCCCGGTGCGTAGCGCTCGTGCGGATACTCCTGCTGGTACGACGGATCGCCGTAGGGGTCCCGGTCCTGCCGGTACGACTGCTGGCCGTACGGCTCCTGGGGATAGCCGTCGCGGCCGTAGCGGTCGCCGCCGTAGGACGGGCGGCCGTACGGGCTCGGGTTGTAGTCGTCGTGACGTGGCGAGCGATCGAGCCGATCCGGGACCGGTTCGGGCTCGCCCGCGCTCGGCTCGACGCTCACGGCGAACCGGATCGGCCGCCCGAAACCATGGCTCAACGCATCGGTGACCACCTGGCGGAGCCGGGTCTCCAAGACCTCTTTGGCAAACTCGTTCGGCACCGCGAGCAGCGCGGTGTCCGAGAAGAGCGTCAGCGGCTGGGTCCGCTGGAGCCATCCCTTGTCCTTGGCCGTGACCGAGTCGTCGGTGGCCAGTCGTTCCAGGAACCGTGCCCAGACTGCGGCGAGGTCGCTGGTGATGTCAGCCACGGTGCACGCTCTTTCATTGCATCGACACAGGTCTCGGGAGGACTCCCAGTGTCCCGGACCCCGGGAGCGAGCGCTCCGGTCCGATGCCACCTGTTCACGGTAGTGGCGCCCGCCGGGCTGCTCAAGCCGTTGTCCACAGCCTGTGTACAGTGCTCGCCGAATGACGTTTGTGCAGGTGGGCGGGGTGCCCCGGATCCCCCATTTGACCCCGTCGCCCCTTCGTACGTACCGTGGGCCGGTCTAGTTGTCTGACGACCGCTGCCGCATGTCCGAGATCATGTCGATGCGGACGTACGGTGGTGGCCGGCGGTCTTTTCTGCCGGCCCACGATTCAAATCCTGGAGCCCCCGAGTGAGCAAGCGCACCTTCCAGCCGAACAACCGTCGCCGGGCGAAGACCCACGGGTTCCGGCTGCGCATGCGCACCCGTGCCGGTCGCGCCATCCTTGCTGCCCGTCGCCGCAAGGGCCGCGCGGAGCTTTCCGCCTGAGTTCGCGGATCTTTCCGTGCTGCCTCCCGACAACCGGCTGAGGCGGCGCGAGGACTTCGCGATCGCGGTTCGCCGCGGGCGTCGAGCCGGTCGACCGAACCTGGTCGTCCACCTGCGACAGCAGGGGACGAGCAAGGCCGGGAACCCGGAACGCGCCCCGGAGACCACGCAGCCGTCCGAGCCGGACACCCTGCGCCAATCTGTGGCAGAGGACCCGCACGCGGGTGTGGAGCACGCTCCACCGCCGCGTGCGGGTTTCGTCGTGAGCAAGGCTGTCGGCCCCGCTGTTGTCCGCAACGTCGTCAAGCGTCGGCTTCGCCATCTCGTCCGCGACCGATTGGCCCTGCTTCCGGCAGGTAGCCTGGTCGTGGTACGGGCATTGCCGCCTGCTGCCCAGGCGGATCATGACGCCCTGGCGCGGGATCTGGACGCCGCGTTCGACCGGCTCCTGAGCCGGGCCGGGCGCTCCGTCGCGGTTCGAGCGGACGGGCCTGCGGTCAAGCCGGGAGCGACGGCGTGAAGTACCTGTTCATGGGGTTCATTCGGGTCTATCAGTGGACGATCAGCCCGATGCTCGGGCCGGTGTGCCGCTTCCACCCGTCGTGCTCGCATTATGGGTACGAGGCGATGTCCGTCCATGGCGCGGTCAAGGGCACCTACCTCACTGTGTGGCGCATCCTGCGCTGCAACCCCTGGAACTCTGGCGGTGTCGATCCTGTGCCGCCGCGCACACGCCGTTGGTGGCAGCTCCCCGAGCGGAACACGCACTCGGAGTCGGAGCCACACGAGCGGCAGCAGACGTCCAGCACCGGCCGTACCGAGCCCGCGCCCGGTGCGAACACCACCGCCCGAGGAGCATGACCGTGGGGATTCTGAACCCCCTATATACCGCAGTCTCCTGGATCATCGTCCAGTTCCACTCGCTGTTCAGCCCGATCTTCGGCAAGGACAGCGGTTTGGCGTGGGGGCTGTCCATCGTCTGCCTCGTGGTCGTCATCCGGATCTGCCTGATCCCGCTGTTCGTCAAGCAGATCAAGGCGACCCGAGGACTCCAGGCACTGCAGCCGCGCATCAAGGAACTGCAGAAGCGGTACAAGGACGACCGTGAGCGTCAGTCCCAGGAAATGATGAAGCTCTACAAGGAAACGGGTACCAACCCGCTTTCGAGCTGCCTTCCGATCCTGGTCCAGTCGCCGTTCTTCTTCGCCCTGTTCCACGTGCTGCAGCGGGTCTCGCAGAACCGTACCGTCGGTGTCATCGACCGCGACCTGGTCGACAGCGCACAGAAGGCGCACATCTTCGGCGCGCCGATCGCCGCCAAGTTCACCGACTCCGCACACAAGATCCAGGACCAGCTGCACGCGGACCTGACCACGGTGCGCATCGTCACGGTCATCATGATCATCCTGATGTCGGCGTCGCAGTTCTTCACCCAGCGCCAGCTGATGACGAAGAACACCGACCCTGCTTCGCTCGTGGGCAACCCGTTCGCGAAGCAGCAGAAGCTGATGATGTACGCGTTCCCGATCATGTTCGCGGTCTTCGGTATCAACTTCCCCGTGGGTGTGCTCATCTACTGGCTCACCACCAACGTGTGGACGATGGGCCAGCAGCTCTACGTGATCAACCGCAACCCCACACCGGGCAGCCCGGCGTTCAAGGCGCGGCAGGTCAAACTCGCCGAGAAGGCGCGCAAGGAGGGCAAGGTCCTGCTCCCCGACGGCAAGGTCGTCGACGCCGCCGAGTACGAGGCACAGCAGGCCGAGCTCAAGGCCCAGGCCGCGAAGCGGGTGCAGCCGGCCCGACTCACCAAGTCGCAGCGCAAGGCGCGGGCCCGTGACGAGGCGGAAACCCACGGGCAGGACGCGACCTCGGACACCTCGGACACGTCGGGGACCGGGGCGTCCACGGGCAACGGTTCCGGGACCACCGCGAGGTCGAACGGTTCGGTGAAGGGCTCGACGGCCCGCACACCGCACTCCGGGGCGCGAAAGCAGACCCAGAGCCGGAAGCATCACCCGAGGAAGAAGTGACCGCCCTCGACGGGCAGGTCGCCTCGGACCCGCAAGACTCGCTCACTCGTCCACAAAGGAGTTCCCCTGTGACGGAAGGCACGTCCCCCGCCGTCGACTCTCCCGCCGCCTCGCGCCGGATCACGCTCACGGCGGAGGAGATCAGCCGTCTGGAGCAGGAGGGGGAGATCGCTGCGGACTACCTGGAGGCGTTGCTCGACATCGCCGACCTGGACGGCGACATCGACATGGACGTCGAAGGCGGTCGCGCCTCGGTCTCGGTGATCGCCGGTGACGAGAGCGAAGCCTCGGGTCCGGACCTCAAGCGTCTTGTCGGCCGTGACGGGGAAGTCCTGGAAGCACTCCAGGAGCTCACCCGCCTCGCCGTGCACCGGGAGACCGGTGAGCGCAGCCGCCTGATGCTCGACGTCGCCGGTTTCCGTGCGGCCAAGCGGGCGAACCTGGCGGAGATCGCCGGCGAAGCGGTCGAGGAGGTCAAGGCATCGGGCACGGCGCTCAAGCTCAAGCCGATGACCCCGTTCGAGCGCAAGGTCGTGCACGACACCGTCGCGGAGGCGGGACTGCGCAGCGAATCGGAGGGCGAGGAGCCCAATCGCTGCGTCGTCGTCCTTCCTGCTTGACCCGGGTCAGCCGACCCGTTTTCCGCAAGCCGTCGCGCCGGCCCCACCTGTGTTGCAGGTGGGGCCGGCGCCGTTCCTGGGATGATGTTCCACGTGAAACGTCAGGACGACACGACCCCCGGCCCGCCGGCGGACGAACGCGCCCCCGAGGCACCGGAGGCGGCAAGCCGTCTCTTCGGTGACAACCTGGAGCGGGCGATCCACTATGCCGACCTGCTGGCCGGCCCCGGCGTTCGCCGGGGAATGGTCGGTCCGCGTGAAGTGGGGCGGCTCTGGGAGCGGCACCTGCTCAACTGCGGCGTGGTCGCCGAGCTGATCGCCGAGAACGCGATCGTGCACGACGTCGGCTCGGGCGGTGGCCTTCCCGGCATCCCGCTCGCGCTCGTGCGCCCGGATCTGCGCATCACGCTCGTCGAGCCGCTGCTGCGCCGGACCACCTTCCTCGACGAGGTCGTCGCCGAACTCGGGCTCGACAACGTCGAGGTGCTGCGCGGCCGAGCCGAGGAACTGCGCGGCCGTACGTCCGCGGACGTGGTCACCGCGCGCGCGGTCGCACCGCTGGCCAAGCTCGCCGGGTGGGGGCTGCCGTTGCTCGGTTCCCACGGCGAGATGCTCGCGCTCAAGGGCGACTCGGCCGCAGAGGAACTCGCTGAGTCCGAGGCGGACCTGCGCAAGCTCGGCGCGGTCTCGTGGGAGGTCGCGCACGCGGGCGAGGGCATCGTCGATCCGTTGACCACGGTTGTCCGGGTGCGGATCGGCAATGTCGCGCCACTGAAGGAAGCCAGGTCCGCCAAAGCGCGGCGCGGGGTGAAATCCACCGGCGCGAGGGCCACCAGGCGGCGCCCCGCGAAGTAGATCTCGTCCTCGCTGGGCCGGACGGCTGAACTGGCGATGCTGCCCTCCGAGGGTGTGTCGTACCCGCCGTCCTGTGCCCGCACCGGCGATCGTGTTTCACGTGAAACGTGCGCCATGGAAACGCTTCTACTCACCTCAGACGCGTCGGAACGTGGCACCCTCTGAGAGTGCCGCCGCAGTGCATGGCTATTCCGTCGGCCTGGGTGTCGCCGCGGCAGCCCCTGTCGCTGCGGCAGCCCCTGCCGCCACGGCAGGAAAGGAGAGTGATCCGTTGCCGTCCGAGTATCCGACTGCCTCGATGCCGTCGCCCCGAGTGGGCGCCGTCGACGTTTCACGTGAAACAGAGGCACCCGGAATCGATGACACTCCCATCGCCAGAGCGGCCAAGCAGGCCGTGGAGACGATGGGCCGTGCCTCCGAGGGGCTTCCGCGCCCGGAACGCACCCGAGTCATGGTGGTCGCGAACCAAAAGGGCGGGGTCGGCAAGACGACGTCGACCGTCAACCTCGCGGCAGCGCTTGCCATGCACGGTGCGCGCGTACTCGTGGTCGACCTCGATCCGCAGGGCAACGCCTCCACCGCGCTGGGTGTGGACCACCACGCCGGGGTCCCGTCGATCTACGAAGTGCTCGTCGAGAGCCGGGACCTCGCCGAGGTCGTTCAGCCGGTGCGCGATGTCGAGGGCTTGTTCTGTGCCCCGGCCACGATCGACCTCGCCGGCGCCGAGATCGAACTGGTCTCACTCGTCGCACGTGAGAGCCGGCTGCAACGGGCGCTCTCGGCCTACGAACAGCCGTTGGACTACATCCTCATCGACTGTCCGCCCTCGCTCGGCCTGTTGACGGTCAACGCGCTCGTGGCGGGTGCCGAGGTGGTCATCCCGATCCAGTGCGAGTACTACGCCCTGGAAGGATTGGGGCAGTTGCTGCGCAACGTCGATCTGGTCCGCGCGCACCTGAACCCGAATCTGCATGTCTCGACGATTCTGTTGACCATGTACGACGCGCGCACGCGCCTCGCGGCCCAGGTCGCCCAAGAGGTGCGCGACCACTTCCCGGACGAGGTGCTGCCGACGGCGATCCCGCGGTCGGTGCGAATTTCCGAGGCGCCGAGTTACGGGCAGACCGTGATGACCTACGACCCCGGCTCGACCGGGGCGCTGTCGTATCTCGAAGCGGCGCGGGAGATGGCGTTGCGTAGTGTCACGACGGCCAAGGAGGAAGTGTGAGTGCACCACGCAGGGGGCTGGGCAAGGGTCTCGACTCGCTCATCCCGCCGAAGCCGACGAAGCCCTCGTCTTCTGCGTCGGCGACCTTGCGCGCCATAGCGGCCATAGCGACGGACGAGTCGGCCCTGTCGCCGGCGTCGATTCCGTTGGTAGGGGAGCCCACGCCCGATGAGCCGCCGCCCCCGGCCGCGCTCTACGCGGAACTGCCGCTGGACGCCATCTCGCCGAACCCACGGCAGCCGCGGGCGGAGTTCGACGAGGGGGCGCTGGCGGAGCTGGTCGCTTCGATCAAGGAAGTCGGCATCCTCCAGCCCGTCGTAGTCCGTCCGTTGGGCGACGACACCTACGAACTCGTCATGGGCGAGCGGCGTTGGCGAGCCTCCAAGGAGGCTGGGCTCTCCCATATCCCGGCGATCGTGCGGGTGACCCACGACGACAAGTTGCTCCTCGACGCGCTCCTGGAGAACCTGCATCGGGCCGAACTCAATCCGCTGGAAGAGGCCCTCGCCTACGAACAGTTGCTGGAGGAGTTCGCGTGCAGCCACGATGAGCTCGCGGCGCGGATCGGGCGCTCGCGTCCGTACGTGACGAACACTCTGCGGTTGTTGAAGCTCCCGACGCCGGTTCGGACGAAGCTGGCGGCCGGCACCCTGCTCGCCGGGCACGCGCGAGCGCTGCTCGGCCTGGAGGGCTATCCGAAGGAACTGGCGACGCTCGCCGATCGGATCATCGCCGAAGGGATGACGGTCCGCACGGTCGAGGAGATCGTCTTCGAGATCAAGGGCCTCGACCCGGAGCCGAAGCCGCAGAAGCCTCGTCGACCGCGTGCCGGGCGGATCGTCGCTCCCGCGCTGAACCACTTGGCTGACCGGTTGAAGAACCGCTTCGAGACCGAGGTGAAGGTCGTCCTCGGGAACAAGAAAGGCAAGATCGTCGTCGAGTTCGCGTCGATCGAGGACCTCGAACGAATCCTCGCCTCGATGGCTCCCGGCGAGGGTCGGCAGTTCGCGCAACGCCTCGCCGAACCGGAAGTGCCGGTACAGGGCAGCGCCCCGGACGCCGGCGCGCTTGTCCCGTAACCGGCCCGCGTTCGTGACCGGCGAGGCACGCGGTCGGCAAAGGAACGTATGAAGGGGCTCGCGGTCGTTGACCGCGAGCCCCTTCCTTGCTTGTGTTTCACGTGAAACGTGCTGCCACCCCTGGAGGGGTCATGGGATCCATGCGCTGGGTTTTCGCAGGTCTCGGGGCTGTCGGAGCCGTCGCCGGTTTCGTCGGCGGACTGCTCGGCGGGTCTTCCCGCTCCCGGGTGTCGGGGCCGTGGACACCGGGCGGGCCCGCGATCCCGGTCCATGCGCTGCCCGAGGGCTCACGCTGGCCGGCGGATCGGGTGGTGCCGAACGAGGGCGCGGGGTTTCGCGGGTCCGCGTCCGCGAAAGCCGGACCCGAGGAGTCCGGCGGCCGGGGGTCCGAGGCTCGGGCGTCCGGGGCTCGGAAGTCGGGGACTCGGAGGCCCGGGACTCGGGAGCCGGGAACTCGGGAGCCCGGGACTCGGGAGCCCGGGACTCAGGAGAAGACGGGCAACCGCAGCATCCCCGTGGGCACGTCCTCGTCCGGCGGCAGGTAGAGCCGCTGGAGGGCCACGACGACCGACTCGGCGGCGTGGTCGCGGAACTCCGACGTGGCCAGGCGGGCCGCGTCGTCGGCGTTGGTGAGGTAGCCCAACTCCACGCGCACGGCGGGCATCCGCGTGCGCCTGAGCAGTGTCCACGCCTTGCCGTGGGTGCGGCCGTCCACCATGCCCGTGCGGGCCACGAGCTCACGCTGGACGAGGCTCGCGAAGTGCTCTCCGGTCGGCGAACGTCGCCCGTAACGGTCACTTCCGCTGCCGTAGTAGTACGACGAGACGCCGGCCGCGCGCGGGCTGTCGTTGCGGTCGGCGTGCAGGGATATGACGAGGTCGGCGTCGGTGGCGTTGGCGAAGGCCGCACGCTCCTCCTCGCCGGTGTTGCCGACGTTGCCCGCGCCGACGCCGTCCACGCCGCGGGTCAGGTACGCCTGGACGCCGAGCGCGGACAGTCGGCCTTCGAGCCGGCGGGCGAGGTCCCACACGACCTCGGCCTCGGACAGCCCGTGCGCGACGACACCGTGATCGGCGCCGCCGTGTCCGGGGTCGATCACGACGGTCTTGCCGGCCAGCGACGGACCCGAGCGGTGCAGCAGTTCGGACTCGCGCATGGCGTGCGGCTGGCCGCCCACGACGGTGCGGGCGAGCCGGTCGAGGGCCCGGAAAGTGGCCGGTCCACACGTGCCGTCGGCGCCGAGGCCGTAGTTGCGTTGGAACTCGCGCAGCGCCCGTTCGGTGGCCGGGCCGAGGATGCCGTCCACGCGGCCGCAGTCGAATCCCATGTCGAGCAGTCGCTGCTGGAGCGTCGCGACGTCGTCGCCGACGGTCGGGTGGCCCACCGAGTAGGACAGCATGCGGTCGCCGAGGCGCCAGCGTGCCTCGTCGAGGTGGCGGTACGTCTCCGGCCCGACGACGCCGTCCACGGTCATCGCCCGCTGTTGCTGGAAGTGCCGGACGGCCAGGTCCACGGAGTCGTCGAACACCGCGTCCTCGTAGCCGCCGTGATGCCGCGTGTCGCGGATCGTCGAGGTGGCCCCGATCGCCGGGGCACCGGCGGGCAGTAGGCCGAGCAGTACCAGCTTGGACCTGATCTCGGCCACCGCCGGCCCGGTGTCTCCGCGTTGGTACCGCCGCTGCATGGTCATGGAAAGGAGTCCTCCCGAGTTTTGACGCAACACTCGATCGTACGCGCGGATCGGCCTGCTCCCGTACCGACCCGGGATGCTTCGCGGCGGGCGCGCACGGTGCCCGGCGGCTGCCCGGCGGCCCGCTGTGCTCAGGGCGCGACAAGCGCTGACACGTACGAAGGGCGCTTCCCGGTTCCGGGAAGCGCCCTTCGGTGACGTGCCGACGGCCCGACTCGGGGAGCGGGGCCGGGGCGGCTCAGACGTACTCGGCGAGCTCCCTGAGCAGCGCGGCCTTCGGCTTGGCGCCGACGATCGTCTTGACGATCTCGCCGCCCTTGAAGACGTGCAGGGTGGGGATCGACAGCACGCCGTAGCGGGTCGTGATCTCCGGGTTCTCGTCGATGTTGAGCTTCGCGATGGTGATCTTGTCGGCGTTGTCCGACGCGATCTGCTCCAGCGCCGGAGCGATCTGGCGGCACGGCCCGCACCACTCGGCCCAGAAGTCGACGAGCACCGGCTTGTCGCTCATCAGGACGTCCGTGTCGAAGGTCTTGTCGGTGACTTTGGTGGTGGCCCCGGCCATGGTGGCTCCTCGGTCTGGTGGGGGGAACTGGGTCGGACAGGTGTGGGATCAGGCGATGGCTTTGTCGGCCAGCGACGCGAGGTAGTGCTCGGCGTCGAGGGCCGCGGCGCAGCCGGTGCCGGCGGCGGTGATCGCCTGGCGGTACGTGTGGTCCACGACGTCGCCGGCCGCGAAGACGCCGGTGAGGTTGGTGTGCGTGGAAGGCGCGTCGACCTTGATGTAACCCTCGGCGTCGAGGTCGACCTGACCGGCCAGCAACTCGGTGCGCGGGTCGTGGCCGACCGCGATGAACAGGCCGGTCACCGCCAGCTCGCGCAGCTCCCCGGTGACGGTGTCGCGCAGCTTGACGCCGCTGAGCTTGCCGTCGCCCTCGATCTCGGCGACTTCGCTGTTCCACGCGAACGAGATCTTCTCGTCGGAGAACGCCCGATGTTGCATGGCCTTGCTCGCCCGCAGCGAGTCGCGGCGGTGGATCACCGTGACCGAACGCGCGAAGCGGGACAGGAAGGTGGCTTCCTCGATCGCGGAGTCGCCGCCGCCGACGACCGCGATGTCCTGGTCGCGGAAGAAGAAGCCGTCACACGTGGCGCACCACGAGACGCCGCGTCCGGAGAGCGCTTCCTCGTTGGGCAGGTCGAGCTTGCGGTACGCGGATCCGGTCGCCAGGATCACGGCGTGCGCCTTGTGCACGGTGCCGGCGCTGTCCGTGACGAGCTTGACGTCGCCCTTGAGGTCGACCGCCACCACGTCGTCCGGGATCAGTTCGGCGCCGAAGCGCTCGGCCTGCTTGCGCATGTTGTCCATCAGATCCGGGCCCATGATGCCGTCCGGCCAGCCGGGGAAGTTCTCCACCTCGGTGGTGTTCATCAGCGCGCCGCCCGCCGTGACGGCGCCTTCGAAGACCAGCGGCTTGAGGTCCGCGCGCGCTGCGTAGACGGCGGCCGTGTATCCGGTCGGACCGGATCCGATGATGATCACGTTGCGGACGTCGCTCACGATCAGCCTTCCCTAGTTCCTCAGTCGAGCCTCGTGCCGGGTGGCGGCGTCGGCGTCGCGGACTTGCGAGTCCCGCGCCCAGATGAGATGCGGTGTCTCGTTCGACAACGGATCCTAGGCGCGCACCATTCCCGGCCCATAACGGTGTGTCGGACGGCGTGGGCGAAGCCCCCGGCCGATCAGCCGCGGGTGATCTCCGTGTCGAGCAACACGGACCCCGAGAGCTCGACGCCCGGGCCGGTGGCAGGCTCCGAGGCCCCGGAGGTCAGGGAGGCATCGGCGGAACACGACGCGTCCACGATGGTCACTCGCACCCGGGCCGCACTACTGCCGGGCAGGACGACCACGTAGGCCGACTTCCCTCCATATGTGCCCGAGTCCACGGCGAGCGCGCCCGCCACGTCGGGGCCGACCGCCGCCGAGACGCAGCGGGGGAGCGGGTGCGTGTCCTTGGGGCGCTCGCCGAGCAGGCGGGTGACCTGTCCGGGCAGGTCGGCGTCCGAGTAGACGTGCGGGGCCGCGGCGTCGGGCGCCGTCGGGTTGTTCTCGGCCGTGCCCGAGCCGGGACGCTCGGCCTTGGGCGACGCCGACGCGCTCGGTGTCCGCGGAGCCGCGGCGGGCGCACCGGCTTGGGACTTGTCGGCGCTGTCCTTGCGGTCGTCGTCACCGCTGCCGACGATCACCGTGAAGCCGAGCACCACCGCGGCGACCGCGGCCGCCGCGGCGAGCAGGAGCGGGCCGCGCCCGCGGCGCGCGCGGGCGGCGTCCAGGGGCACCGGGGCGGGCCGTGGGTCGCGGGC
>NZ_WWJX01001075.1 GCF_009865215.1 Streptomyces sp. SID3343
GGCGCTCGCTGGGCCCCGTCCCGCTGCGTCCGGCCCGCCGGGTGTCGCGCGCGTTCGCCCGGCAGCTCCTGGGCCTGTGTGTGGGGCACGCCGAGCTGATGGAGCGCGAGATCGCGGTGGGCGCCGCCGCGCTCGCGATCCCGCTGGAGCCGGAGCTTCGGGCCACCGCACACGAACAGGTCGGCCTCGCCTACGCGGGCTGGGATCGACTGCTGACCCGCCTGGCGGCCCCCGCGTGGACGCTGGGCCGGCAGCCGGACGCGCTGATGGCGGGCGTGGTCTGCGCGCTGACCGAGCTGTCCCGGCGGGACCGGCTCGCCGACGCGTTCGGTGCCCGATTGGCCGAGCGCCCCGCGAGCGACCTGCTGGCCGACCCGGTCGTGATGGACGCCGAGGTGTCCCGCCTGGCGGCGGGCATCTTCGCCGACGGCCCGACCCCGGAGCCGGTCGCGTGGGCCGACTATCCCGAGGCGGTCATCGAGCCGGTGTGGCGGGCGCGGGCCCGGGCCTTCGCGGCCTCGGTCGACCACGCCCTGGCGGTGCTGCGCCGCGAAGGCCGCGCCGACGACCACCGCGAGGCCGCCGACCACCTCTTCGCGGTGGTCGCGTGCGCGGCCCTGGACACGGGCAGGATGCGCCCGGCCGTCGACTGGCTGGACGGCCCCGTACTGGTCGACGCCCGAGGCGAGGCGGTGGACCTGGCCACACTCATCACCCGCGCGGTGGACGAGGGCAACGACACCCCCCTGCGCACGTGGCTCGCCAAGATCGGCATCCCCACGCGAGAACCCGTCCACCCGGACGGCTCCGCAGCCTGACCCAGACCGGCAAAACCGCCCCCGACCCACCGAACAGCCAAAACACCTACACACCCCCCAGGCCCCGAGGCCGGACCACGCCCACCCTTCGCCCGAATCCCGCAGCCGCCCCCCGACGGCACGGGTGGGCGGGTGGGAACAAACCCCACCAACCAAAACCGCAACCCACACCCCCCAAAGACACCCGCAGGGACACCCAACCCGCCAACCGGCTCGTGAAAGACTCGGGCGGCCGCCCGTGGGCCCACAGCCCACCCCCGACTCAAGAGAGTGCTGGTTAGCTGTGAGCGGATTCGTCACCAAGCCCGAACCCGTCGAGGTTCCGGGACTGACCCACATCCACACCGGCAAGGTCCGCGACCTGTACCTCGACGCCGACGGCAATCTCGTGATGCTCGCGAGCAACCGGATGTCGGCCTTCGACTGGGTCCTGGACCCGGAGATCCCGGACAAGGGCCGCATCCTCACGAGCCTGTCGCTGTGGTGGTTCGAGTTGCTCGCCGACCTGTATCCCAACCACGTGATCTCCACGGAGGTGCCCGCCGGCGCGCCCGCCGACTGGGCGGGCCGCACCTTGGTGTGCCGCCGCCTGGACATGGTCCCCGTCGAGTGCGTCGCTCGCGGCTACCTGGCCGGCTCGGGCCTGGTGGAGTACCGCGAGTCCCGCACCGTGTGCGGCGTCACCCTGCCGGCGGGTCTGACCGACGGCTCGGAGTTGCCCGCGCCGATCTTCACCCCGGCCACCAAGGCCGAGGTGGGCGAGCACGACGAAAATGTCAGCTACGACTACGTCGCCGAGCACTACGGGGCCGAGATCGCCACGACGCTGCGTCAGGCCACGCTCGCCGTGTACAGCCGTGCCCGGGACATCGCCCGGGACCGCGGCATCATCCTGGCCGACACCAAGTTCGAGTTCGGCTTCGACTCCGACGGGCGCCTCGTGCTCGCCGACGAGGTGCTCACGCCCGACTCGTCGCGCTTTTGGCCCGCCGACCAGTGGGAGCCGGGCCACGCCCAGCCGTCCTTCGACAAGCAGTACGTACGCGACTGGCTGGCCTCGCCGGAATCCGGCTGGGACCGGAAATCGGAGACCCCGCCGCCGGCCTTGCCCGAAGCCGTAGTCCGGCGCACCCAGGAGAAATACGCCGAGGCGTACGAGCGCCTGACCGGCCGCCGCTGGTCCTGATTCGCCACCCGCGCCCGCGCGGTCCCGGTCTGCGGCCACGGACCCGCCGACCCCGCGCGCGCATACCCGCGTGGACATCCGAAATCCGGAATCGGGTGCTCCACGCGGGGAAGGCACGGCCGGGAAACCGGAAAAGCAAGAAGGCCGGATCACGTGAGTGATCCGGCCTTCTTATGGAGCGGACGACGAGATTCGAACTCGCGACCCTCACCTTGGCAAGGTGATGCTCTACCAACTGAGCCACGTCCGCACGACTCGGGGCGTTGCCCCGCGTTGTGTTCCCAACAGTACCCGATCCGCGGAGGTGGTTGCCACCGACCTCGGTTGGGGTGCTTTGAGCAGAGCAGGCGACAGGAATCGAACACTGCGTCTCCCCCTTGGAAAGGGGGCGCTCTACCACTGAGCTACGCCTGCGTGTGTTCCCCGGTTTCCCGGGTGCAAGAGAACCATATCGGAGACTCGAAGCCGCCGAGCACGCTCCGGAGTCGGATCGCTACGGATGTCCCGAATTGACGGAAAAGTTCCTCACAGAGAGACCCACTCGACCGCGATCGCGCCCCACCGGCCCCTTCCTCCCCACCTTCCCGAGGCCCACCTCCCGAGGCCCGGCTCCTCCGCCGCGACGACGTTCCCCGGCTCGATACCGACGACCCCCGGCCCGACACAGCGGAGCGGCCCTCGACCCCAGGAGGAGTCGAGGGCCGCGATGTCCTGTCGTTGCCCGGTGGTGGTGCGAGCGCCGAGCCGCGCGCGTGGTGCGGTGCCCGTCAGTTGGCAGCGTTGGCGGCCTCGAATTCGGCGTATACGCGAGCCGGGATGCGCCCGCGGGCGGGCACGTCCATGCCTCGCGCACGTGCCCAGGCCCGAACTGCGGCCGGATCGGAGGTAACGGTCGTCTGGCGGAAGGGCTTTCCGGTGCGCGCGGTACGCCGCGCGGCGGCCAGATAAGGGGCCAGAGCGTCCCGCATCTGCTGAACGTGTACTTCCGAAAGGTCGATTTCATACGACTTGCCGTCGAGGCCGAAACGGATGGTTTCCGCGGCCTCGCTTCCGTCGATGTCGTCGTGCAGGCTGACCACTACACGCTGGGCCATGGCGGTGTCCTCTCGGGTGATAGCACCGAGGCGAAAAACAAAAACTACATTGCCGAGTCTAAGCGCTAAACGCGAACCGTCGCCGTGTCGTCCACTGTTCTTCGGTTCGGTTAGCGCTAATTTACCGGTCGCCGATTCGTTTTCACGATACTGGAGATATTCCTCTCGCTCCGCCGGACAGGCCGCGCGCAGGTCGGACGGCGACGATCCACAGCCTGTGGACAACGTGGCGGGCTCGGGTTGCCGACGGGCTCCCCTCCGGGCACATTGCCCGATTCAAGGCGATTTATTGACTTCGCGACCTTCGAGAAGCCCTGTGGACAACCCAAAACCTGTGGATAACTTGGCGTCGGGACGGCGCCGGGGAGGCGGCCGGTACCCTGATACCGCCGATCCATCGGGTGCCGGCGTCGACCGACCCGATCCAGCAGCAGGGTCCGCATCCCCGCGTCCGGCCTATCCCGGACGTGGCCCGGCCCGAACCATCACAGTGGGAGTGCCTGTGGCACGCGTCGTCGTCGACGTCATGCTCAAGCCGGAAATCCTCGATCCCCAGGGACAGGCCGTGCAGCGCGCGCTGCCGCGTCTGGGATTCGAGGGAATCACCGACGTCCGCCAAGGCAAGCGATTCGAACTGGAGCTGGAGGGAGCGGTCGACGAGGCCGCTCTCGCCCGCATCCGCGAAGCCGCCGAGTCGTTCCTTGCCAACACCGTGATCGAGGACTTCACGGTCCGCGTCGAGACGGAGGAGGGGAAGTGACGATCCGCGTCGGCGTCGTCACCTTTCCCGGCTCGCTCGACGACCGTGACGCATCGCGCGCGGTGCGTATCGCCGGTGCCGAGCCGGTTGCCCTATGGCACAAGGACAAGAACCTCCAGCAGGTCGACGCGATCATCCTGCCGGGTGGTTTCTCGTACGGTGACTACCTGCGTTGCGGCGCGATCTCGCGCTTCTCACCCGTCATGGAATCGGTGATCGAGCAGGCCAAGGCCGGTCTCCCGGTATTGGGCATCTGCAACGGTTTCCAAATTCTTTGCGAATCACACCTGCTGCCCGGCGCGCTGACCCGCAACGATCACCTGCACTTCATCTGCCGCGATCAAAAGCTGCGGATCGAGAACACGCGAACCGCGTGGACCTCGGACTATGCGCAGGGCCAGGAGATCACCGTTCCGCTCAAGAACGGTGAGGGCGGTTTCGTCGCCGACGAACGCACCCTGGACATGCTGGAGGCCGAGGGTCGCGTGGTGGCGCGCTACCTGGACGTGAACCCCAACGGGTCGCGCCGCGACATCGCCGGCATCAGCAACGCCGCCGGCAACGTGGTGGGTCTCATGCCGCACCCCGAGCACGCCGTCGAGTCGCTGACCGGCCCGACAACCGACGGGCTCGCCTTCTTCTCGTCGATCCTGAAGCGCCTGGTGAACGCCTGATGAGCCTCGACACCGTCAAGCACGCACACGACAACCCCGACGTCGAGCAGCCCTTCGCCGAACTCGGCCTCAAGCCCGACGAGTACACCCGCATCCGCGAGATCCTCGGCCGCCGGCCCACGTCGTCCGAACTGGCGATGTACTCCGTCATGTGGTCCGAGCACTGCTCGTACAAGTCGAGCAAGGTGCACCTGCGCCAGTTCGGCGACAAGATGCCGGCCAACGACGCGATGCTCGTCGGCATCGGCGAGAACGCCGGCGTCGTCGACGTGGGTCAGGGCTACGCGGTGACCTTCAAGGTCGAGTCGCACAACCACCCGTCGTACGTGGAGCCCTACCAGGGCGCCGCGACCGGCATCGGCGGCATCGTGCGCGACATCCTCGCGATGGGCGCCCGCCCGGTCGCGGTGATGGACCCGCTGCGGTTCGGCGCGGTCGATCACCCCGACACCCGGCGCGTACTGCCGGGCATCGTGGCCGGCATCGGCGGCTACGGCAACTGCCTGGGCCTGCCCAACATCGGCGGCGAAATCGTCTTCGACCCCTGCTACCAGGGCAACCCGCTGGTCAACGCGCTGTGCGTGGGCGTGATGAAGCACGAGGACATCCACCTCGCGCAGGCATCCGGGGCCGGCAACCTGGTCATCCTGTACGGCGCCCGCACCGGCGGCGACGGGATCGGCGGCGTGTCCGTCCTGGCCTCGGAGACCTTCGACGCAGACGGCCCGGCCAAGCGCCCGGCCGTCCAGGTCGGCGACCCGTTCCAGGAGAAGCTGCTCATCGAGTGCACCCTGGAGCTGTTCCGCGAACACCTCGTCGCGGGCATCCAGGACCTCGGCGGCGCGGGCCTGTCCTGCGCGACCTCCGAACTGGCCTCGGCCGGCTCCGGTGGCATGCGCGTCGAACTCGACACCGTGCCGCTGCGCGACCACACGCTCTCGCCCGAGGAAATCCTCATGAGCGAGTCGCAGGAGCGCATGTGCGCGGTGGTGGAGCCGGCACACGTGGCCCGCTTCATGGAGATCTGCGACAAGTGGGACGTCATCGCCACCGTCGTCGGCGAGGTCACCGAGGGCGAACGCCTGGAGATCTTCTGGCACGGCGAGCAGATCGTGGACGTGCCGCCGCGCACGGTCGCACACGAGGGCCCGGTCTACGAGCGCCCCTACGCGCGGCCCGAGTGGCAGGACGCGCTCCAGGCCGACGCCGCCGAACGGCTGCCGCGCCCGACCACGGCCGACGAGCTCAAGGCGACCCTGCTCAAACTGGTCGCGTCGCCCAACCTCGCGGACAAGTCGTGGGTCACCGACCAATACGACCGGTACGTGCTCGGCGACACCGTGCTGGCCCAGCCGGAGGACTCCGGCATGGTCCGCGTGGACGCCGAGACCGGCCTGGGGGTCGCGCTCTCCACCGACGGCAACGGCCGGTTCTGCAAGCTCGACCCGTACACCGGCGCGCAGCTCGCCCTGGCCGAGGCGTACCGCAACGTGGCCACGACCGGTGCCAAGCCGCTCGCCGTCACCGACTGCCTGAACTTCGGCTCGCCCGAGGACCCGGCGGTCATGTGGCAGTTCGCCGAGACCACCCGCGGTCTCGCGGACGCGTGTCAGATCCTGGGCACGCCGGTCACCGGCGGCAACGTGTCGTTCTACAACCAGACCGGCGAGACGCCGATCCACCCGACGCCCGTCGTCGGTGTGCTCGGTGTGATCGACGACGTAGAGCGGCGCACCCCGATCGGCTTCGCCGAAGAGGGGCAGATCATCCTGCTCCTGGGCGACACCCGGGAGGAACTCTCCGGTTCGGTGTGGGCGCACGTGGCCCACGACCACCTCGGCGGTCTGCCGCCGCGCGTCGACCTGGAGCGCGAGCGGCTGCTCGCCGAGATCCTGATCGCGGGCTCGCGCGACGGCATGATCGATGCCGCGCACGACCTCGCCGACGGTGGGCTGGCCCAGGCGCTGGTCGAGGCGTGCCTGTCGGGCGGCAACGGCGCGCGCGTCGTACTGCCGGAGGACCTCGACCCGACGGTGGCACTGTTCAGCGAGTCGGCGGGTCGCGCGATCGTCGCGGTGCCGCGGAGCGAGGAACTGCGCTTCAGCGACATGTGCAAGGTCCGCAACCTCCCGTGCGCCCGGATCGGCGTCGTCGACGGCGACACCCTGGACCTCCAGGGCCACTTCACGGTGGGACTCGCGGAACTGCGCAAGGCGTCCGAGGACACCCTCAAGGGCTTCTTCGCCTGACAGCCGCAGCACCGATGCCCGGGTGACGTGCCGAGCGCACGTCACCCGGGCATCAGCACATCCGGTACACCGTGTCCGGATTCAGGTTCTTGTCGAAGCGCACCCGCAGGACCCGTCCGTCGGGCGCGGTGAATTCCAGTGTGCGATTGCCGACGAAGCGCACGTCGTGCGGCGGGTGTTCCTCGACGCAGCCGAAATAGACGGTCATCCGACGGTCGAGCCCCCGAGACGTCCGCAGGGCGAGGTGATACTTCGGGTCGATCATCTCGTGCGCGTCCACCTGCACCGCGCGGACGCGACCGTCCGGGGAGACCGCGAGCACGCCCTGATCCGCCGGTCGGAACCCGCCGAAGAGGAACCAGCCCACCAGGCCCAGCAGCGCGACCGCGGTGAACAGCACGCCGACGATCCACATCCCGACCCACACCACCAGGGGCCGGAACGACTGCGCGATTTCGATGCTCACGAGCGCCGCGGCCAGTGCCCACGGGAAGACGACCATGGTCAGGACGCCCTCCTGGAAGATCGCCAGGTTGAACGGATCCCACCGGGCCGCCGCGCACACGAGCACGAGCGCCCCGGCCGCCCCGAGCAACAGCGGCCGACGCGGTAACCGCCCCGGCGATCGGGCCGCGCCCTCGTCCCGTCCCGCGGCGGCGGGCGTCGGAGCCGCCGTGCTCACGGGCACAGCCCGGCGTCCGTGGTGTTGAGGTTCTTGTCGAACTGCACGCGCAGGGTCGGGCCCTTGGCCCCGGTGTACTCCAGCGTGCGGTTGTCGAGGAAGCGCACGAGCGGTGGCCCGCCGCCCTCGTCGGTGCATCCGGCCAGGATCGTCGTGCTGCGGTCGAAGCCCGCGTCGAGGTGCACCCTCAGCGAATACGTCGAGTCGATCGTGTACGTGTTCTCGCGCTGCACCACCACGGCTCGCACTCGCCCGTCCGGCGACACGGCCACCGTTTTCCCCGAGGCCTGGTGCGCCTCCACCAGGCCGAAGACGAACAGGGTCAGAGCCACCAACAGCCCGCCCAGGCACACGAAGGCGAGCGTCACCAGGCGGATGAGCAGACTGTGAAAGGTCAGCGAGAGCTCGATCCCGATCAGGGCGCCGGCGACCACGAGCGGGGCGATGCCGCCGGCCGTGAGGCCGCGTTCGAGCACGTCCACGTTCCACGGATTCCAGGCGCCGGCGATTCCCACGATCAGCGCCGGCGGCACCGGGAAAAGCAGCACGCCCCGGCGCACGATCGTGCCGATGCGGCGCACCTCGCTCGGCACGGTGTCGAACACACCCGGCACTGTCTCGGACTCGTATATCCCGACCATGGCCCCCGCCCCCGGTTCGTCGGCGGTACGGGCCGCCGAATCGCTACGGCCGGAAGCTACCGTGCCCGGAGCGTCCCCGTCGCGGTCGAGCGCTACCCGTCGAGTCGATACGGCCGAAACGTCCCGTGTCCCGGCCAGTACGGATAGCGGACCGTGGTGAGATGCGCTCCTTTCGACGCGCTCTCCTCGTACGCGTGATACGTCGAGTGCCCCGCGTCCGCCCACCCCGCGAAAATCAACGTGTGACCCGCCGCGCCCGGCGCGGTGTTGAGCAGGATGTCGCCCGGTCGCAGGTCGTCCCGCTCGATCCGGTGGGACACCTGCGGCAGCGTCGCCGTGGTCAGCCCGGGCGGCGGCAGCCCCCACGCCATCGACACCAGGCCCGAGCAGTCCGTGCGATAACCGTCGTGCAGCTTGCTCATGCTGTAGCCCACCCGCAGATCGGCCCAGCCCTTGGCACGGGCCACGATGGCGCCCCCGTCCGGTCCGTCCGGTCCGACCGGCCTGATCGGTGCGTCCGGCGCCGCCGGGGCGATCCGCGAGCCGCGCCCGATCGGGCGGATCGTCACCGGCCCGGTGTACGCGGCGGGCAGCGCGAACCCCGCTTCGCCGGCCCGAACCACCGCGGCCGGTGGGCGCGGGGGAGGCGAGACCGCCGGCGCGACGTCGAGCAACCGGGTGCGGACGGCCGCGTCGGTCTCCGCATACGCCCGGGCGCTCTCGGCGACCCGGTCCGCGAGGTCCACCGCTCCCCGCTCACTCCGATCCAGCGCCGCCGCGGCCTCGCCCAGTCGCGTCCGCAGCACGTCGTAGGTATCCGGCGACAGCGGTCGACTCGCCGCCACATCCACCGCCTCCACCCGCTCCCGAACCGCCCGGCTCTCCCACGCGACCCCGCGCAGCGCAGCCGCGAGCGCCCCCAACTCCTGCGGCGCCGCCACGAACCCACCGGTCACCGCACGGCCCACCGCTCGTCCAGCCACGCCGCACTCCCGCCGGCCGGAAACGACTCCTCGCCGCCACCGATCGCCCGCGCCGCCCGCTCGCGCTCGGCGATCGCCACCAACGCGGCCCGCATCACGTCCGCGTGCGCCCGCAACGCCGCCACGAGCACCCCCACGGCCGATTCCGCTGCCAGGCACTCCAGGCGCCACGCCTGCCCGCGCGCCGCGAAACCCGCCGCTGCGCTCCCCCGCCAGTCCGACGCGATCGGCACCGCCCCGACCCGCGTCACCGCCTCCGCCAACTCCGCCGCCACCGCGTCCACCCGCTCGGGATCCCCGTAAGCACTCATGGCCACAGCGTCACAAAATCCGGCACCCGCCGGCGGCCCGCGACCGCGATCTGTGCAGAAACGAATCGCCTACTCTCGATGCCCGAGCCACCTCTAACCTGCCCCCATGACGAGCCGTACCCCTGCCCCCCGCCCCCGCAAGGTCGACCCGGCCAAGGTGCGCGCCGCCCTGATCGCGCAGTGGCGCGCGATGGCGGCCACGACCGCGAAGCTCACCCCCGCACAACTCGCGGCCCCCTCCGGACTGACCGGCTGGTCCACCGCCAACCTCGTCGGCCACATGGCCGCGAGCATCGAGGCGGTCCCGCGCTGGATCGCCCTGCCCACCCCCACAGGCAGCCCGATCACCGTCGAACAGTGGGCGAACGGCACCTCGGCCCACGCCGCCGCCATCTCCGACGTCGCCGACGAGATGGCCGAGGCCGGCCGTACCCCCGCCGACTACGTCGACGCCGCGATCGCCGCGATGGAGACGACCGCCGACACCAAGGTCGTGGTCACCCGGATCGGCCCGATGCGCGCCGCCGACATGCTGGTGACCCGGCTCGTCGAGGGTGTCGTGCACTCCGACGACCTCGAACGCGCGACCGGCGAACCGTTCCCCCACGACCGGCAGGCGCTGGGCACGGTGGTCCGCGCCCTGACCGACGCACTCGCCGGGCGCGCCCCCGGCCACTCGGTCGAGGTACGGGTCCCGCCGTTCGCCGTCGTGCAGTGCGTCACAGGCCCCAGGCACACGCGGGGCGTTCCGCCCAACGTGGTCGAGACCGATCCCAAAACCTGGATCCGACTCGCCACCGGCCGCCTGACCTGGGCCGACGCGGTGGAAAACGGGAGCGTCCTGGCCAGTGGCGAACGCAGCGACTTGTCCGGACACCTGCCGCTGATGGGGTGAACCCCGGAGCGTGTGGCCCTGTCGTAGACTCGATCCCGTGCCACGTGGAGACGGACGACTCAACCACGATCTCTTCCCCGGCGAAAAGGGCCCGCAGGACGCCTGCGGTGTCTTCGGAGTCTGGGCCCCCGGCGAAGAGGTCGCAAAGCTCACCTACTTCGGTCTCTACGCTCTTCAGCACCGCGGGACGGAATCCGCCGGTATAGCTGTGAGCAATGGGTCCCAAATCCTGGTCTTCAAGGACATGGGCCTGGTTTCCCAGGTCTTCGACGAAACCACTCTGGGCTCGCTGCGCGGACACATGGCCGTCGGCCATGCCCGCTACTCGACCACCGGATCGTCGGTCTGGGAGAACGCCCAACCCACCTTCCGCGCCACCGCGACGGGCAGCATCGCCCTCGGCCACAACGGCAACCTCACCAACACCGGTGAACTGTCCCGTCTGGTCGCAGAGCAGGGCCCCGATCGCGGCGAGATCAACTACCCCTACCAAGGTCGGATCGAGGCCAGCAGCGACACCGATCTGCTGACCTCGCTCCTGGCCGGCAGCCCGGATCTCTCCCTCGAAGAGACCGCGATGCAGGTGCTCCCGAAGGTCAAGGGCGCCTTCTCGCTCGTCTTCATGGACGAGACCACGCTCTACGCCGTGCGCGACCCACAGGGCATCCGCCCGCTCGTGCTCGGCCGGCTGGAGCGCGGGTGGGTCGTCGCGAGCGAGACCGCCGCGCTCGACATCGTCGGCGCGTCGTTCATCCGGGAGATCGAGCCGGGCGAACTCATCGCCGTCGACGAGCACGGCCTGCGCACCCGGCGCTTCGCCGAGGCCAAGCCCAAGGGCTGCGTCTTCGAATACGTCTACCTGGCCCGCCCCGACACCACGATCGCCGGTCGCGGCGTCTACGCGTCACGGGTGGAGATGGGCCGCCGGCTGGCCCAGGAGTTCCCGGTCGACGCCGACCTGGTGATGCCGACTCCCGAGTCCGGCACCCCCGCGGCGATCGGCTACGCCGAGCAGTCGGGCATCGCGTACGGCAACGGGCTCGTCAAGAACTCGTACGTCGGTCGCACCTTCATCCAGCCCAGCCAGACCATCCGCCAACTGGGCATCCGGCTCAAGCTCAACCCGTTGCGCGAGGTCATCCAGGGCAAGCGCCTGGTCGTCGTGGACGACTCGATCGTGCGCGGCAACACGCAGCGGGCGCTCGTGCGCATGCTGCGCGAGGCCGGCGCGCTCGAAGTGCACGTGCGCATCTCGTCGCCGCCGGTCAAGTGGCCGTGCTTCTTCGGCATCGACTTCGCGACCCGCGCCGAGTTGATCGCCAACGGTCTCTCGGTCGACGAGATCGCCAAGTCCCTCGGCGCCGACTCGCTCGCGTACATCTCCCTGGACGCGATGGTCGAGGCGACCACGATCCCCAAGGACCGCCTGTGCCGGGCCTGCTTCGACGGGGAATACCCGATCGAACTGCCCGACCCCGAGCGGCTCGGCAAACACCTCCTCGAAGGCATCGAGCAGACCGTCCGCACAGACGTGGACGGCGTGCAGGCCCTCCTCGGCGGCGGCGGCGCGGAGGACGCGCTGCGTCGTCCCTGACGCTCGCCGCGACGCAGCGTCGCCCCGAACACATGAGTGGTGCCCGCACCCGGGCCCTGCCGAGTTCTCTCCTTCGGATCGCTCCCGTCGCGCCGGCCCACCGGGTCGGTCGCGACGGGGCGCCCGAGAAGATCCACCGACCCGACCCGAAAGGGCCGCCGCCGTGAGCGACCAGTCCACCCCCACCACCCCCACCGCGACGTACGCCGCGGCCGGCGTCGACATCGAGGCCGGTGACCGCGCCGTCGAACTCATGAAGCAATGGGTCGGCAAGGCCACCCGGCCGGAGGTCGTCGGCGGCCTGGGCGGCTTCGCGGGCCTGTTCGACGTCTCCGCGTTCAAGCGCTACGAGCGCCCCCTGCTGGCGACCGCGACCGACGGCGTGGGCACCAAGGTCGCCATCGCCCAGGCCATGGACAAGCACGACACGATCGGCCACGACCTCGTGGGCATGGTCGTCGACGACCTCGTCGTGTGCGGCGCCGAGCCGCTGTTCATGACCGACTACATCGCGACCGGCAAGGTCGTGCCCGAGCGCGTCGCGGCGATCGTCAAGGGCATCGCGGAGGGCTGCGTGCTCGCCGGCTGCGCCTTGGTCGGTGGCGAGACGGCCGAGCACCCGGGCCTGCTCGACCCGAACGAGTACGACGTCGCCGGCGCCGGCACCGGCGTCGTGGAGGCCGACGGCCTGCTCGGCGCCGAACGCGTGCGCGAGGGCGACGTGGTGATCGCGATGGCGGCGTCGGGTCTGCACTCCAACGGCTACTCGCTCGCCCGGCACGTGTTCTTCACCCTCGCCGGCTGGAAGCTCGACCGCGATGTCCCGGAGCTGGGCCGCACCCTGGGCGAGGAGTTGTTGGAGCCGACCCGGATCTACTCGCTCGACTGCCTCGACCTGGCCCGTCGCACCGACGTGCACGCGTTCTCACACGTCACCGGCGGCGGCCTGGAGGCCAACCTGGCGCGCGTGCTCCCGGCCCACCTGGACGCCCGCCTGGAGCGCTCGACGTGGACCCCCGCGCCGGTGTTCGGTCTGGTCGGCTCACTGGGCGGCGTGGCCCGCGCCGAGGTGGAGAAGACGCTCAACATGGGCATCGGCATGGTCGCGGTGGTCGCCGCCGACGCCGCGGACGCGGCGCTCGCGGTGCTGGCCGAGCGCGGCGTGCCCGCGTGGGTCCTGGGCGGCGTCGTCGCCGGTTCGGGACAGGCCGTACTGAACGGCGACCACAAGGCATGACGAAGGCACCCGCGGCGGTGGCCGTCGTCCCGGCCGGGGACGGCGCCACCCTCGGGGGTGCGTGGCAGAACACGCCAAACGGCCCGGGGGCGGGTGGTGGTGCCACTCGCGCCCGGACCGGGCGGCGTTACCGTGCACGGACACCCCGGCTGAAGTGGGTGTTCGGTCCGTGTGTGACGACGAAGGAGGTGAGGTCAACGACGGCGTGAACCGTCGGTGTCCTCGTCTTCGTCGTCGTTGTAGCGAGCCGAGTACCCCGCGTAGGGGTCGTCGAACTCGTCTTCGCTCTCGTCGTCGTCGACTTCGGGCTTGCCGATCGGCAGCTCGGATGTCGGCGACGCGCCCAGCTCTTCAGCCAGACGGCTCAGATCCGTCCCGCCGCTGTTGTACTTCAGCTGGCGGGCGACCTTTGTCTGCTTGGCCTTGGCCCGGCCGCGCCCCATGGCTCGACCCCCTCAACGACGGGGCGCACGGCCCCGGGTCTTGACACGCGTTCATAGTCAGAGACGGTTCCATCACGCTTGAGAACCGGCCCGTAGGAGATTAACGGTACCTGCTTCCGCTGCCGGGCGGTACGTCGCATAGGTGACAGCGGGGCTCGGACCCCGACCGGGCTGCACTGTTCCGGCTGGTCAGGGGCCTGATCAAGGGTCCTTTGCCGGGTCTGACGATACCGTGTCGCTCAGCTTTGGAGGTAGATGTCACGCAAGCGGCCCACTTCCGCCATCCGCCGCTCGGCCAAACGGTCGGCCGCGACGGCCGGTGGAATGCCCTCGTCGGCCGCCAGTACGAAGATTCGGGCGGTGGTCTCGCGGATGCCGGTCGCCTTGCGCTTGGCCCGCTCGAAGTCGAAGCCGCGCCGCTCGTCGGCGACCTGGATCACGCCGCCGGAGTTGACCACGTAGTCCGGCGCGTACAGCACACCGCGCTCGGCCAGGGTCTTCTCGACCCCCGGATGAGCCAGTTGGTTGTTGGCCGCGCCGCACACCACGGACGCGGTCAGGACGGGCACGGTGGCGTCGTCGAGCGCGCCACCGAGCGCGCAGGGCGCGTACACGTCCAGATCGGGAAGCCGGATCAGCGTGTCGGTGTCGGCGACCACGTCCACCGCGGGGTGTTCGGCCCGCAGCCGGGCGAGCGCGCGCTCGTCGACGTCGGTCACCACGACCGAGGCGCCGTCGGCGAGCAGGTGTCCGACGAGATGGCGGCCGACCTTGCCCACGCCCGCGACGCCGACCCTGCGGCCGCGCAGCGTGGGTGAGCCCCAGCGATGCTCGGCGGACGCGAGCATGCCCTGGAAGACCCCGTAGGCGGTCAGCACGGACGAGTCGCCGGCGCCGCCGTTGTCGGGGGAGCGGCCGGTGACGAAGTCGCACTCCTTGGCGACCACGTCCATGTCGTCGACGTAGGTCCCCACGTCGCACGCCGTGATGTAGCGGCCGTTCAACGACTGGACGAAGCGGCCGTAGGCGCGCAGCAGGACCTCGCTCTTGTCGCGCCGGGGGTCGCCGATGATCACCGCCTTGCCGCCGCCGTGGTCGAGCCCGGCCAGGGCGTTCTTGTACGCCATGCCGCGCGAGAGGTTGAGGACGTCGTCGACGGCCTCCTCCTCGCTCTCGTAGGGGTGGAACCTGGTTCCGCCGAGGGCGGGACCCAGCGCGCTCGAGTAGATCGCGATGATCGCGCGCAGACCGCTCGCGCGGTCCTGGCAGAAGACGACCTGCTCGTGGCCGGTCGACCTGCCGAACACCAGGCCCGACGTCGTGCCGCCGGGGCCATCCATGCTGTCGGTCACTGTGGTGACTCCATGGGATTCGAGGTGACGACGCCGCCCCGCGGGATTTGCCGGGCGGCAGTGCTTCCAGCCTATGACCGGTGCTGTTCGCGGGGTTGGACCTTCTCCGCGTCCCAGGCCCCGCGACATGCCAAGATTCGTTCCGTGCGGACTTCGGTGGTTGCCCCCTACGCGGCGTACCTGCGGGTGTACGAGCCGCTTGCCGCGTTTCCCGAGCCCGAGAGGGCGCGGTGGGCGGCCTACGCCGCCACGCAGGCGGCAGGGGGCCCCGCGTCCCCCGAGGCGTCGCCGACCGTCGAGCCGACCGCTCGGGAGCACAGGAGCGGCCTGGAGAACCTCCTGGCCACCCCTCCGGTCGTCGCGCCGGCGCACGAGAGCGAGGAGGCCTACGTGCAACTCCTCGACGGGGTCACGGTCGTGTGCCCGCGACAGACCCGGCTGCGCTGTTGGACGGCGCTCGCCCAGTTGCGTCGGGAGTATCCGCCGACGGTCCTGGACGCGTTCTGGCCGCGGGTCGTGCTCGATCAGGCACACGTGGACCACGAGCGCTGGAAGGCCGATCACCCGGACGTGCACCCGCACATCCACAGCAGCACCTGGCACGTGCCGGTGCGGTGGTTCGTGCTGTTCACGCCGGACGAGCGGGTCGTGGTGCCGGCGGCCGAGGGTTCCTCGGCGGGCCCGGGCGAGCTCTACTACCGCACGCCGATGGTGCAGGCCCGGCGGCGGATCGCCCGGGCGCTGAAGGTACTGCGGGAGACGATCGAGGACGGCGCGTTGATCACCGGCCTGGAGAGCGTGGGCCGATGGTTGGAGGAGTTCCATCCCCGCGCGATGGTCGAACTGGACTACGGCGGCCTCGTGCGGCTGCTCTCGACCGAGGATCCGAGCGAGGAGAACTCGGTCGGCGACGTCGTGGAGGGCATCGCCGCACTGGGGTCCGGTGACGGAGCGCGAGCATCGGCGGCCTATCGCAGGATTACGGAGCGTTGGCAATCGGTACGTGCTCTGGAGCACGCGAGCTGAGCAAGCGTCCGCATTTAATGAAGTTTCGGCGTGACCGTCGTCACTCTTTCGTGTTCAGTCACCCCGTGATCTGAAAGCCTCTCAACCTGCTGGTTCGAGTTGTGGGACTCCCATCCGTCTCCCCGAGTCGGAGATCAACTCGTAACAAGGTGCATACGCCAGCGAATGGTTCGTATATGATGAAAAGGACAAACCAGATGTAGTCGGTCTGGTCGGGTCCGTCTTCGGGGATACTTCGTTGCTGGTGGGGCGGGGTGGACGCAAGAGGCTGGTCTGACCCGAGTGACTCATCGTCACAGCCGAGTGACTGTCCGCTATGCCTGGTCCTTCGGGATCGCGTGGCTTGAACCGTGGGATGCCAATTCCGGCGGTTTGACCAACCGGGTGCGGCGGATGGTGTACTTGTACTGTGAAGGACAAGCCGTTCGTCCTATAACCGACTTGGCCCTCATGAGCCATTTAGGACATCGTGGGTCAAGGTGCAGAATTTGAAGAAAGAACCGTGTTGGTTCGGTTCTCCCGAGGAGGCCGCTCATGACCGCTCGTACGCCTGATGCCGAGCCGCTGCTGACGCCGGCCGAGGTTGCCAGCATGTTCCGCGTCGACCCCAAGACGGTGACGCGCTGGGCAAAGGCCGGCAAGCTCACGTCGATCCGCACGCTCGGCGGACACCGTCGCTACCGCGAGGTGGAGGTCCGCGCACTGCTCGCGGGCATTCCGCAGCAGCGCAGCGAAGCCTGAGGGCTGCGTCGAAAGCTTTTCCCCTGAGTGCTGCACCGGATCCCGCCGGGTCCGGTGCAGCACTCTTTTGCGTGCCCGGGTGCGGCCGACGCCCGTCGAATCGCCCCGACCGCGGTCCGGCGCGCGCTCCGGCGGTGCGCCGGGGGGCGGTCCTGCGGGACGAAATGCATGGTGAGTGGGGGGCGCACGGGGCGCCTTGGAAGCCGGCTCGGCGCCGCCGCACCCGACTTTCAGTAAAATATCACATAGAATGCACCGTCGATTTCCAGCCTCTGTCGAAAACCATCGCCACTCGAAACAGTGACCTTGGTCACATGCCCCCTCGTCGGGTGTGCGACCCGACCGAGGCGAGGCCGGCCCGGGTGCGATCGAGAGCGGCCCGAAGCCGCGGGAGGCGGGCCCTCGGGCGGCATCCGGTATTCCGGTGACCCACGCGGCCCAGGGGCCGCGCGGGCGGCCCCAGGCGGGGAACGGCGGCTCGGGCGCGGGGTCGGATCCGTCCACGGCCGGTGCGGCGCCGAACGGAATTCGGACCCCTGTGCGGCCTCTCCGAGAGGTGCTCGGTTCGGCGCCGGCCACGCATTGCCGCCGGAACGCGGACGGATCACGAAAATCCCCGATCGGGCGCGCTTCGGGCGGCCCTGTGCATCGACTTTCGCCGAACTCGGCTCGAAATCGAGGGGTGAATACTCTGGGTGATATTCGGTGCTCGAAAGCCGAGATCGAGAGATCGGGCGAAACCGTTGGTTGGTCACGGTGTGCGATGGTCGCCCTCGCTCCGGACCTCGATCAGTCCTCGTCGAGCCAGGCGAGTCGGGTGTCGGTGTCGGGGGCGGGACCGTCGATCACATGCGGCAGGAAGCGCGCGTAGGTATCGGTCACCGGACCGCTCGATTCGCGGATGCCCAGGCCTGCGGACTTGCCGTCGACGACCCACGTGCCGAGCACGGGCTTGTTGCCGTCGAAGTCCGGCAGCGGCACGTACTCCTGATAGCACCAGCCCTCGTCGCCGTACGCCTCGGCCGGCTGCACGTGCTCGCCGGCGGGCGTGACGATCCGGATCGCGTCGCCCTCGCGCCCGTGCAGGGGCTTGGCGACGTACGACCGCATGTCGCGCGGCGAGTCGAGGTAGGCGGGCAGCAGGTTGGGATGGTCCGGGTACAGCTCCCACAACACGGCCAGGAGCGCCTTGTTGGACAGGATCGCCTTCCAGGCCGGCTCGACGAACAGGCACGACCTCGGGTGGCCGACGAGGTGCTTGCCGAAGGGTTCGGCGAGCATGTCCTCCCAGGGATAGAGCATGAACATCGTGTCGATGCCCCGCTCGTCCAGGTCCACGAAGCGCAGGCGCTCCGCGTCCCAACCGATCTCGGCGACCTCGAGGCCGATCGTGGTCAGGCCGGCCTCGGTCGCGGTGTCGCGGAGGTAGGCGGTGGTCAGCCACTCCTCCTCGTCCTCGGTGCCCTCGACGTGCGCGAAGTGCATGGTCTCCGAGCGCAGATACGGCCTGATCCGGCCCCACGCGCGGACCAGCCGCTCGTGCAGGCTGTTCCACTGGTCGCGCTCGGGGAAGCGATCGCGCAGCCAGTACCACTGGACCAGGGACGCCTCGATCAGCGCGGTGGGGGTGTCCGCGTTGTACTCCAACAGCTTGGCCTCGCGGCCGTCGCCGCCCCACGCGAGGTCGAAGCGCCCGTAGATGCTCGGGTGTTCCTCGTCGAGGGTGACCCGCAGATAGTCGCGGGCCTCCTCGGGCAGACCGAACGCGGTCAGATCGCCGTGACGGATCACGTGCCGGGCGGCCGCGACCGACATCGCGTGCAGTTCCTCGGTGACGTCCTCGAGTCGATCGACCTCGTCGAGAGTCAGCTCGTAGTACGCCTCTTCGTGCCAGTAGGGGACCTCGGTGCCGTCGTCCTCCTCCCAGGTCGCGTAGAGCAGTCCCTGGGACTCGACGAGCGGTTTCCAACCCGGCCGAGGCGTACTCGGTATACGGCGCATTGCTCAGGCCCTCCCCGGATGTGACACCGCGTCAGCTTGAACTCTTCGACGGACACGAGCCGAAGCCGCCGCGTTCCACCTTGCCCTTGCGCGGGCGATCGAACGATCCCTGCCCGGCGGCGAGGGTCATACCCCTGGCGGGCGTCAGCGTCTGTCCGCACTTGTGCGCGACGTAGTACCACGACAGGTTCGGGTCGCCCCGGCCCAGGCACTGCCAGTCGTCCACCCGCACGCTCTTGGACTTGTCCGCGCAGATCTCCGCGTAGCCGCTCTTGGCCGCGTTCTTGCCGCCGCTGCTGCCACACGCCGTCAGCGCGCCGGCGAGCGTGAGCGTCAGCGTCGCCGCGACCGCGGTCGACTTCATGCTGCGGTTCCTGGTGGCACGGGAAGAGGCCACGATTCCTCCGCTCGGCGGGACTTCTCGCGACGGTCACGGTGCGGACCGACCCGAGGACCGTACCGACTCGCCGGGCCTGTCGGGGGCTCGGGCGATGTCTTCGCGACGAAGTCACACGCGTGCGCGGAGGCATATGTCGAGAGTGCTCACCGATGCCCGATGTGGCCCGCACGGCCTGGACGAGGCCCCGAAAACCGAGCGCACCCTGGGTGTGCGGGCCGCTACTGTTCGGGCGTCCTCACGCCGAATCAGTCCCGGGAAGTGACCAAGTGAGTGCCCCAGCCAACCCCCCTCGGCTCTCCCCCGACGCGGTCGACGCGCTCTTCGGCGGCTCCGCCCGACCGTCGTACGCGCCGCCCGGAACGCTCACCTGCGACGAGTGCGGGTCCTACCCCGCGGTTCGGGCCACGCTGCGTTCGCACCGGGGGCTCGTACTCCTGATGACCACGCGCACGATGAAGGGGACGTTCTGCCGGCCGTGCGGACTCGCCAGGCAGCGCGAACTGAGCGGCCGCACGCTGTGGCAGGGCTGGTGGGGAGTGGCCTCGCTCGTGGTCACGCCGATCGTGTTGCTGACCAACCTGATCGGTCGAAGCCGCTTTCGCGCCCTGCCCGAGCCGACCCCGGGGGCGCCCGGGCAGCCGCTCGACCCGGGCGTGCCGCTGCGCAGGCGTCCCGTGATCGCGGGCCTGCTGGTCCCGATCTCGGTGCTGACCGCCGTGCTGGTGTCGATCCTCGTGGGCTCCGACGACGCGTCGGCCAAGAGCATCCGCGAGGGCGACTGCGTCACGGTCTCGGGCGCCCGGGTCACCCCCTCCGGGTGCGGCGACGGGCGCAAGGTGACCCGTCGCATCCCGCTGCCGTCGACGGCCCGTTGCCCTGCGGGAGACGACACCGTGACGGTGTCCGAGGACGACGTCGTGTATCGGCTGTGCCTGGAATTCGTCGGTCTGCGGTTCGTCGGCTGAGCCCACTCACCGCGCCGACGCGTCACACTCCCGAGGCGCCGAGCAGCGCGCCGACGCCGTAGGTGACGGCCATCGCGAGTGCGCCGCCCGCGCCGGTACGCACGATCGCGCGCGGTACCGGCGCGCCGCCGAGCCGGGCGCCGCTCCAACCGCACAGCACCAATGCGGCCAGGACCGCGCCGACGGTGATCGGGAGCCGAATCGAGGCCGGCGGCAGGACCATCGCCAGCAGCGGCAGCAACGCGCCGACCGTGAACGCGAGGAAGCTCGCGCCGGCCGCGTGCCACGGGTTGGCCAGTGCCTGAGGGTCGATCCGCAGTTCGACCTGCGCGTGCGCCGCGAGCGCGTCGTGCTCGGTGAGTTGCTCGGCCACCTCACGCGCGAGCCGCCGAGTCAGACCCTGTTCCTGGTACAGGCCGGTCAGTTCGTTCAGTTCGGCCTCGGGCTCGTCGGCCAGCTCTCGGCGTTCCTGGACGAGCGCGGCCTTCTCGGCGTCGCGTTGGGTGCTGACCGAGACGTACTCCCCGGCGGCCATCGACAGCGAGCCCGCGAGCAATCCGGCGAGGCCGGCCGTAAGCAGTTGCGCGCGCTCGTCCGTGGCTCCCGCGACCCCGACCACGAGGCCGGCGGTGGAGACGATCCCGTCGTTGGCTCCGAGCACGGCGGCCCGCAGCCAGTTGAGGCGGGTGCCCATGTTCTGGTCGTGCGGGGGATGGGTGGGCATCGGACCGGCTGCGCTGCTCGGGACCGCGGTGCTCATTCCCGAAGTATCGCCACGAAAGACCGAAAGAAGGGCGAAAGACACGACCCGACAGCAGCCCGTGAACAGCAAAAACGCCCCGGCGAAGTGATCGCTTGGGGCGTTGCGGCATTTCAGCCTGGTGGCCAGGGGCGGGGTCGAACCGCCGACCTTCCGATTTTCAGTCGGACGCTCGTACCAACTGAGCTACCTGGCCTCGATGAATCAGGGCGCCGTATCGGCGCCCTGATCGTCATCTTGCGGTCCTGACGGGATTTGAACCCGCGGCCTTCACCTTGACAGGGTGACGAGCACTCCAAACTGCTCCACAGGACCTCTACCCGCGTTTCCTTGGGCTTCCTTCGTGTTGAACCCTACCGTACTGGCTGTCCGGCTTGTTGCGGCCCCCTGAGAGGCTTTGTTGCGTGCCCCCAACGGGATTCGAACCCGTGCTACCGCCTTGAAAGGGCGACGTCCTAGGCCACTAGACGATGGGGGCTTGTTGGCCGTGTCCGGCGTCTTGTTGCCGTCGGGGACGTCCCGAACTATACGGGGTTTGCGCGGGCGACTGCAAAGCGGATTGCCGGCGCCCGCGGCGGGTGCGACGCGGGGGCGCAGAATGGGGGCGTGCTTGAGATGTCGCGCGAGGAGTTCGAGGAACTGGTCGCCGAGGCCCTGGACCGGATTCCTCCCGAGTTGACCCGGATCATGAACAACGTCGCGATCTTCGTCGAGGACGAGTCCGAGGTGAGGGACGCCCACGGCGGCGGACTGCTCGGCCTGTACGAGGGGATCCCGCTGACCGAGCGCGGCGACGGCTACGCCGGAGTGCTGCCGGATCGGATCACCATCTACCGCAATCCGATACTGCGGATCTGCGAGACCTACGAGCACGTGGTGGAGGAAGTCGAGATCACCGTCGTGCACGAGGTGGCGCATCACTTCGGGATCGACGACGCGTGGTTGCACGAGAACGGCTACGGCTGACCGTCGCCGCGCCGGGGCACCGCGTGGGCGCGGTGATCGCGCGCTCCCCGGGCACGATCACGCGCCCCCGCCGAACGGGTGACGGTGGGCCATTCGAGGTTGGACCCGGACTTTGCGGGTGCCCATGCTGAACGGGTGACCACGCAGGGGGACATCGGGCCCATGACGGAATTCGCCGACGACGACGAGCCCGACTTCCCCGGTCCCGAATCGAGTGCGCACGCCGCCGGGCGCGACGTGGACGCAACGCCTGCGCCTACCGAGCCCTATCGGCCGCTCGCCGGCTGGGCGTGGGGGCGGCCGGCCTCGGTGAGCACGGTCGACCCCGACGCCGGATACCCGCGGTTCGACGCGGTGCACGGGTCGTTCGCGGCCTTTGCCGCCGACGACTACGACGACTACGGCGTGGAGGTGGGGGCGGGATACACCCACCGAGTGCCGCGGGAGTCGCGGACGCCGTTCGTGGCAACGCAGTTCGACGAGACACGGCTCGACAAGCCCGAGTCCGACGACGCCCGGCCCCCCGAAGCGCAGTCCGTCAAGGCGCAGTTCGAGGTCTTTCGGTTGGACGGGACGCTCACCGACACCGCGCTGGAACCCGTGTCGATGCTCACCCGTTGGTTCGGCGAGCCCACGCGGATCCCGGCACAGCCGCTCGTGGAGTGCGAACCGCCGTCGCCCGCACCGAAGGTGACGAAGCGTCGGACGATCTCACCCGAAGCCCGGAAGTTCGCGGCCGGCCGGCAGACGCGTCCGCCGGCCGCCGATGCGGTGCGTACCGCGTGGGGGTTCCCGCTCGCGCTCGTGGCGTCGGTACTCGTCCTCGCCGGACTCGTCTATCTGCACGGGTGGTCCCGGGCGCAGGCCCGGTCGAGGTACCTCGGCTTCGACGAGAGCGTGCTGGGCACGTCCGGCCGGGACTACGTCGTGGACGGTCTGCGGGCGCTGTGCCTGCCGCTGCTGGTGATCCTGGGCGCGGTGCTCGGGGTGAGCCTGGCGCACTCCCGCGTGGTGTCGGTGTTGCGCCGACACCGACGCGTCGCGATCGGTTGTACGGGCGTGCTGCGGTGCGCGTGGGTCGTCGTACCCGGGGTGGCCCGGATCGCGGTGCACCGCGAACCGGCGTTCGAGGCGCGGTGGTGGGCCTTGACCCTGCCGTGCGCGGTCACCGCGGGGGTGTTGATCACCACGTACGGGGTGCTGCTCGCGCGCCGGCTCGGTGCGCGTCGCCGCGACGCCGGGACGGGCGGCGTGCGGCGATGGTCGGCCGTGCTGACGAGCGCGACCGTCGTGCTGTGTCTGTTCTGGGTCTCGGGGGCGTACGCGGCGGTCACCGGGCGCGACGACGGCCAAGCCTTCGCGCACGGCCTGCACGGGCGGACCTCCGTCGTCCTCTACTCGGCGCAGGATCTGCGGATGCAGGAAGACGAGGGAATCGCGGTTCGGGAAGATTCCGGAGCTTCCTATCGTTACCGGTACACCGGACTGCGCTTGCTGCGCCGCTCCTCGGGAACGCTGTACCTGCTCCCCGAGCGCTGGTCGTGGGAGCGTCCGAGACTGCTCGTCGTGCACGAGGACACACGCCTGAGGGTGGAGTACGAACGCACCCGATAGGCATCGCCGAGCAGTGATCGGGTACGCTGGTGAATCGCTTTGCCCATATCCAGGCGCCGCCATGAGTCGCGGCGCCTCGTAGGCTCGTTCTGGTGCTCCGCAGAAGTGTCGCTTTCTCGTGCGACCACATTTCGGCTGCGGACCTTCGAGACGGGCCGCATCCGGAAGGTTTTGCATGCCCCCCTATGCCAATGACACTGCTACGCCCATGCCCGGTACCGAAGGTGCCGAGGTTCAGGAGGGTGTTGCGGATGCGCAGGCAGCCGAGGTGACCGAGGTCGCTTCGGAGACTACCGACACCATCACCGAGGTCGTCGAGGTTGTCGAGACCGTAGTGAACGACAACGACAACGACGCCGACGGCGGCGACACCGAGCTCGCGGCGCAGGACGAGGCCGTGACGGACGCCGAGGACGACATCGTCGAGGCCGCGGACGACATCGAGGCCGCGGACGCCGAAGAGACCGACGCGGCTTCCGGCGAGGCGGACGACGCCGAGGCCGAGGCCGAGGTCAAGCCCGAGCCGACCGGCCCGAGCTTCGCCGACTTCGACCTGCACAAGGACGTCGTGGACGCGCTCGCGCGGCGCGGGGTCACCCACCCGTTCCCGATCCAGGCCGCGACGTTGCCGGACGCCATGGCCGGCAAGGACATCCTCGGCCGCGGTCGGACCGGCTCCGGCAAGACGCTGGGCTTCGGTCTGCCGATGCTGACCCGCCTGTCGGGTCGCAAGGCGCGCGCCCGTCGTCCGCTCGCGCTGATCCTCACCCCGACGCGCGAACTCGCGATGCAGGTGCACGACGCGCTGGAGCCCTACGGTCGCATCCTCGACCTGCGGATGAAGACCGTCACCGGCGGCATGTCGATGCCGAAGCAGATCTTCGCCCTGGAGCGCGGCGTCGAGATCCTGGTCGCGACTCCCGGTCGCCTCCAGGACCTCGTGGACCGCGGCGCGGCCGTGCTCGACAACGTCGAGATCACGATCCTCGACGAGGCCGACCAGATGGCCGACATGGGCTTCCTGCCCGAGGTCACCGCGCTGCTCGATCTGATCCCGGCCGGCGGTCAGCGGATGCTGTTCTCCGCGACGCTGGACAAGGGCGTCGACGCGATCGTTCGCAAGTATCTGGTCGACCCGGTCACCCACTCGGTGGACCCGCACTCGTCGTCGGTCACCACGATGTCGCACCACGTGTTGATCGTGCAGCCGAAGGACAAGACGTACGTCACGGCGGCCATCGCGGCCCGCCGCGGTCGGACGATGATCTTCGTGCGCACCAAGTTCGGCGCCGACCGCGTCGCGCAGCAGCTTCGTGAGGCCGGTGTCCGCGCCGAGGCGCTGCACGGTGGCATGACGCAGGGCGCGCGTACCCGCACGCTGGCCGAGTACAAGGAGGGTCGCACTCCGGTTCTCGTCGCCACCGACGTCGCGGCTCGCGGCATCCACGTGGACGGCATCGACCTGGTCCTGCACGTGGACCCGGCCGCGGACTCGAAGGACTACCTGCACCGCGCGGGTCGTACCGCCCGTGCCGGTGAGGCCGGCGCGGTCGTCACGCTCGCGCTGCCGCACCAGCGCCGCACGGTGGACCGTCTCCTGGAGGACGCGGGTGTCGGCGACGCGACGCGCCTTCGGGTGCAGAACTCCAACGACCCGGAGATGCGCAAGCTGACCGGCGCGCGCACGCTGTCCGAGGTCAAGGCCCAGTCCGTGGCCGATGCCGCTGTCGAGGCCGAGCAGGAGGCCGAGCGGCTCGCCGGTCGGATCATCGAGCTCAAGGCCGAGGCCGCCGAACTGCGGCGCAAGGCCGCCGAGTTGGCCGAGGCCGCCAAGAACGGTGACGTGCCGGTGCGCTACGAGCGCCCCGAGCGCGGTGACCGCGGCGGCGACCGTGGCGATCGTGGTGACCGTGGTGACCGCGGCGGCGACCGTGGTGGCTACCGCGGTGACCGCGGCGGCGACCGTCCGTCGTACGGCGACCGTCGGTCGAGCGGCGCCCCGCGTTCGGGTGACCGCCCCTCGTACGGCGACCGCGACCGTGCCCCGCGCACCGGCGACCGTCCGTCCTACGGCGGCGGCGACCGTCGGCCGAGCAGCCCGCGTGCGGGTGACCGCCCGTCCTACGGCGACCGCCCCGCGTACGGCAACGACCGCGCCCCGCGTGGCGACCGCCCCGCGTACAACGACCGACCGGCCTACAACGACCGTCCGGCGTACAACGCGGGCGACCGTTCGCACGACCGCGCGCCGCGTCGCGACGGCCACTTCGACCGTCCGGCCGGCGGCCCCGCGGGCGACCGCAAGCCGCGTTGGAAGCGCGATGCGTGAGCACTACGCCTTGTGCGCGTAGCCGACGCATAGCTGACGCGTAGTCAGAACCCTTGAGCGGGGCGGGATCGATCCGTATCGATCCCGCCCCGCTCAGTAATGTGGCGACATGATGCGGACGCCGTTCGGGAGCTGGCCGTGCTCCATCGCCCGTGCCGTCGAGTTCCTCGGCGACGGCTGGACACCGCTCGTGCTGCGCGAGATCTCGTACGGCACGCGGCGGTTCGAGGAGATCCAGGAGACGCTGGGCCTGGGGCGCAACATGCTCGCGCAGCGATTGAACCGCCTCGTGGACGAGGGCCTGTTGGATCGGGTCCCCTACGAGGAGCGCCGGCCTCGGCACGA
The DNA here is from genome assembly GCF_009865215.1 of Streptomyces sp. SID3343. Lineage (GTDB taxonomy): Bacteria > Actinomycetota > Actinomycetes > Streptomycetales > Streptomycetaceae > Embleya. The sequence goes on from NZ_WWJX01001075.1 coordinate 26,067, forward strand.
GTACGTGCTGACCGCCAAGGGGCGCGACTTCTTTCCGGTACTCGTGGCGATCGGACTGTGGGGCGACACCTGGCTGTCGGGCGAGGCCGGTCCGCCGGTCGCGCTGCGGCATCACGGGCACGAGATCCAGGCAGCGGTGACGTGCGTCGAGTGCGGCGACGGCGTCCGGCTGGAGGACGTGAAGCCCGGCGTGGGACCGGGCATGACGCCGCGTCAGGCGCAGCAGGCGGTCGCCTCGGGGCGGTTCGTGCCGCGCGGCGACGAGGCCGACGGACCGCGGGTGGACGTCCCGCGCGCGAACGCCGTCGAGCCGCCGCGGGTGGAGGGGACCGGCGTGCAGATCCCCGAGGGCATGTGTTGGGTCCCGGGGAACCGCCGAGCGGCGGAGAGTTGACCGCGGCCCCCGGTGCTTCGCCGCTTGGCGCGTCGTGCGGCGCCGGGCGTCATCCGCGCTGTGGCTCGGTGACCTTGTCGCCCTTGTCGATCCGGTCGCGGTGCCCGAGTTCGGCGCGGTCGGCGGCGGCCTTGCCGTGTGCCCAGCCGTCGGCGTCACGGCCACGCAGCCGGTGGGTGGTCTTGGTCGGGAACATCCGCTCGGCGGTCTCCTGGACGGCGACCTTGCGGGCGGCGAGCACGGGGAGCAGGCGGTCGTCGCTCGCGCCCTGCTCCGAGCCCTGCCCCTGCTCCTGCGCGACCGTGGCGAGGACCTCCTCCTTCGCGGCGATCAGCCGCTCGCGGATGCGGTCGGCGTAGGCGATCAGGAAGGACTGACGGAAGGTCTTGGTGCGGCGCGAGCGGCCCGACTCGTGGTAGCGCGAGCCCGCGCGGTTCATCGCGGCCGTGGCCTGGACCAGGAGCGAGGTGTAGAGCAACTCGACCGCGTCCAGGTCCGAGTCGAAGCCGACCACCGTCGAGAAGCCCAGGGAACTCGACCAGATCGCCTGGCAGCCGTTGGCGTCGGCGACCGCGTCGAGCAGCAGCGCCTTCGCACCCTCGTACGGGTTGTCGACGCCGATCCGGCAGGCCGCGGGGGCGTGGCGGGAGCCGTCCTGCGAGCTGATCAGCGCGTCGTCGATGCTGTGCCGGGTCATCAGTTCCTGGGCCTTGGCGGTGAGCGCCTCGGCCTCCTCCGGGAACTCGGTCGACTCGGCCTTGGCGAGCAGCGCGCGGATGCGGCCCAGTTGGCGTGGTTCGCCGACGGCGGGCTTCTTGCGCGTCGGTTCCTGGAACGTGGCGTCGGCGAGCGGCTCGATGGCCGGGAGCCGGGCGATCAGGCGCAGCAGTTCGAGCACGCGGGCGGCGGTGCCGAAGCGGTCGAGGTTGTCCCGGGCGCCGAGTTCGCTCAGATAGGCGTCGTCCGTGGACCACCACGCGGTGCCCGCGTCGAGGTCGCGCAGTTGCGCGGTCCAGCGGCGGCCGGTGCCCGGGTAGGCGCGGGCCTGGGCGGCGATCAGGTCGGCGGCGATCGGCAGGTGGCGTTCGCCGAGTTCGCGCACGACCATGCGCACGACGTCGGCGGGCTGCCAGCCGCGGCGCCAACAGCCGTCGGCGGTGCGGTCGTACAGCGCCAGGACCGCTCGCGAGACCTCCGGCCAGCCGGTGGTGGACGCCGCGAGCAGTGAGGCGCCCGCGTCGATCGCGTCCTCCAGGGCGTCGTCGGACGCGCTCAGGACGGCAAGGAATTGGGTTTCGACGAGCGTGGACACCCGTCAAGGATTGCATTTTGTGCGGCGAGCGCGAGCACGGCGCGTAGCGGCCCTACCCGCGACCGGGGCCGGCCTTGGCGTAGCGCGCCGGTGGGGCGCCGACGGTCGCGGTGAAGTCTCGGGTGAGGTGGGCCTGGTCGGCGTAGCCGAGATCGGCGGCCAGACCCGCCCAGTCGACGCCGACGCCGCGCCGGGCCCGCTCGGCGACCTCCAGGAGCCGGGCCCGGCGCAGGACCCATTTGGGATTGGCGCCGACGTACTCCGCGAACAGGCGCTGGAGGCGGCGGACGGACATGCCGGCCTCTTCGGCGACGTCGTCGACGCGGAACAGGTCGGGGTTGGCGGTCAGGCGCGCGACGATCGCGGCCACCTCGGCGACGAGCGGGTCGGGGACGGTCGCGTCGTCGGTGGGGGCGGGCAGGATCGAGCGCAGGTAGGTTTCGGCCGAGGCGACGCGGTCGAGCTCGTCGGCGGTCGCGAGCACGGTGTCGCTCACCCGGGTGATCTTCGGCCCGAACAACTCGGCAGCCGGCACCACCCGATCGGCGAGGTCGGCGACCGGCCCGCCCAGGAACGGCCGAAAACCGCCCGCGCGGAACCGGATCCCGAAGACGTGCCCCGCGCCGACCAGTTCGCGCGTGAACACGCTCCGCACGATGCCGTAGACGGCCGCGTGCGGCTCCTCGAACACCAGGTGCACGTTGGGATGCGACAGCACCTGCTGCCGGTAGGGCGACTGCCCGCGCCGGTCCCAACGGACGATCCAGTAGTACTCGACGTAGGGCGCGATGTCGGGTGCGGGGTCGTACAGATTCACGTCCCACTCCCCGGGCGCGACGTCGGCGCGAAGCACGCCGCGAGGGCGGTGGGGAAGCGTCATCTGCCCAGCGTAGGCGGCGGTACCGACACTGTCGCGTTTGTTCAAGACCGGTGCCGACGGGCCGGCTAGCGTGGGGGACATGAACATTCACCCCCTTCTCGTCGAGGCGTCCGCCGAAGCCGAACGACTCGCGCGCAACGTCGTTCCCGAGCAGCTGTCGGGTCCCACGCCGTGTGCCGAGTTCGACACCCGCACGCTGATCAACCACTGGGTTTTGTACACGTCGCACGGGCTCGAACACCGTGCGTTGCGCAAGCCGATGTCCGAGGAACTGACCGCGCGCGACTTCGCCGCCGAGCCGGACTGGGCGGCCTCGTACGCGGTGCAGCTGCGCCGCGCGGTCGGGGCTTGGGCACAGCCGCAGGCGTGGGAGGGCGAGGTCGATCTGGGCGGCGGTTCGATGATGCCCGCGGCGGAGATCGCGGCGATGGTGCTCAAGGAAATGGTCGTGCACGGGTGGGACGTGGCGGAGGCGACCGGGCAGGAGTACCACGCGTCGCCGGAGCTGGAGGCGGCGATCGAGAAGATCGTGGCGCAGTACGCGGAGATCTACCGCGAGTACAAGGGCTTCGCCGAGCCGGTGCGCACGCCCGAGGGGGCGACGGCGCTGGAGCGTGCCTTGGCGATGTCCGGGCGGGACCCGGGTTGGCGCGGGTGACCCGGTGACCCGGGTCGGGAGCTCCGGGGCGGCGGTTCGTCCACCGGCTCGGACCGGTGGGCGGGCCCGAGGGCGCACCGGGTGGGCCGGTCGGCTGCCCCGACCGATCGTCAAGATCGTCGGAGTGCCCGGGGACCTCCGCCGGGTCGGGCCGAGTGTGCCTATGGTGGCGGCCGGCTCACCTCCGGAGGTACGCACGTGTCGACGATGGCCACACTCGACGGTTTCGGTTTCCCGGTGCGGCACAGCCCGGGCGCGCGGGAGCGGGCCGTCGTGGTCGCCCGACGGGTGGAGCGCGCCGCGGCCTGGCTGACCGAACAGCTCGACGTCCGAGCGCGAACGACCCTCTCGGTCGCCGACGCGGCCGACTGGGGCACCGTCGCGACGGTGCCGTTGTACGGCACACCGCAGGGCAGCGGGGACCACCTGCGAGTGGCCGCCGACGACGGATGGTTCGGCGCGGATCTGTACGCGGACATCCGGCCGCACCTACGCCCGCAGACGGCCGCCGCCTTGCGCGAGACGTACGGCGAACCGCCCGCGCTGCGACCGTACTTCGACCTCGTCGCGGTGCACGAGTTGACCCACCTGTTCCAGGATCAGAGCCGGCCCGCGTATCCGGGCATGTGGATCGCCGAGTTGCACGCGAACCTCGCGATGGTCGGCTACGCACACGACGTCGAGCCCGAGCTGTTGCCGGTGCTCCGGGCCTTCACCGCCACCGTGGACGATCTCCCGGCCGAGGTCACCCCGGTACGCGAACTCGCCGACATGGACCGCGCGTTCGATCACGGCGCGATCAACTTCGCGTGGTTCCACTTCGGCCTCACCCGCGCTGCCGAAGGGCTGTGGGCGAGCGGTGGCCCGGACGTGCTCAGGGGGCTGTACGAGCACGTCCGCGCCGGGGGTGGGGCAGAGTATCCGGCCCTGGCCGAGGTCGCGGCCGGCTGGAATCAGTCGGCGGGCGCGGCCAGTTCGGGGATCTCGGCGAGTTCGGTGCGCGACGCGATGCCCAACTTGGGATAGGCCTTGTAGAGGTGGTGTCCGACCGTACGCGGACTCAGGAACAACTGGCCCGCGATGTCGCGGTTGGACAGGCCCTGCGCGGCGAGTCGGGTGATCTGCAGTTCCTGCGGGGTGAGGGTCGCGAGCACGCCCGAGGGCTGTGGGCCCTGCGGCGTCGCACTGCCGCCGATCGCGCCCAGTTCGCTGCGGGCGCGGTCCGCCCAGGAACGGGCGCCGAGGCGGTCGAACTCGGCGAGGGCGGTGCGCAGGCGGTCACGGGCCTGCGTCTTGCGGCGGCCGCGGCGCAGCCATTCGCCGTACAACAGCTCGGTGCGGGCACGCTCCATCGGTCGGCGTTGCGGTTCGTGGCGCGCCAAGGCGGCGAGCCACAGGGCCTCGGCCTCGTCGTCGGGGGCGAGCAGGGCCCGACAGCGCAGGACCAGGGCCTCGGCCCACGCGCAACCGGAGCGCAGGGCCCACTGCTCGAAGCGGTCCAGCGGCTCGCGTGCCCGCTCGGGAGCGCCGAAGCGGACGGCGGCCTCGACCAGATCGGGGATGCCGCGGGTCGCGCAGATGTGGTGGCGCATCGGCTCGCGGGTGAGCCGCTCCAGTCGGTCGAGCGCGGCCCCGGGGCGGCCGAGGCCGAGGTCGAGCAGGCCCAACGCCCACGCCGACCACGGTGCGCCGGCCGGCATCGCGGTGCCGCTCCCGCCGGCGAGCGCGGCGTCGGCGTGCCGATGGGCGGCCTCCTCGTCGCCGTCGATGCCGGCGAGATACGCCAACACACTCTCGAATTGGCTGATCCACTGCTGCTGCCCGCTGTCCCGGGCGATCTGTAGGGCCTCGGTCGCGGTGGCGCGCGCGTCGGCGTGCCGACTCTCGAAGCACTGCGCCTCGGCCATGAAGAACAGGATCGTCGGGAGCCGCCCGATGCCGCCCCGGGCCCGACTCTCGGCCGCGAACATCGCCGCGACGTCGTGCGCGTCGACGTCCTGTCCCAGGGTCAGGCCGACGCCGCACGCGAGCATGAGGTCGCCCGGTTCGTCGGGGCCGGCGCCGTGCGCGACGCGGACGAGCTCGCCCGGCGCGGGCCGTTCGCGCTCGGTCTCGAACGCGAACGCGTCGACGATGAACTCGACGACGGGGGTGACGGTCGCCGTCGCCGGCAGGTCGAGAGCGGACAACTCGGCGACGGTGTGGCGCAGTTCGGGTTCACCGAGGTACCACGCGGTGTGTATCGCCTGGAGCAACATCCGTGCCGCGTGCTCGGGTCGGGCGGTCGCGGTGAGCGCGGCGCCCTCGTGCAGGAGCCGGTGGGCGGCGGGAAACGCGCCCTGCCAGAAATCGGACAGCGCGCGTACGTGCAGCAGCCTGGCCCGGGTCACGTCGTCGGTCGCGCCGGCCCGGGCGCCTTCGGCGAGGGTGCGGGCGCGGTCCGACTCGCCCGCCTCGGAGGCGGCTTCGGCGGCGAGGGTGAGCCGACGGGCGCGGTCCTCGACGTTGCCGGTCAGGCGCGCGGCCTTCTCGTAGGCGAGCGCGGCCGCGAGGTGTCCGCTGCGTTCGCGGGCGCGTTCGCCGGTGCTTTCGAGGGCGGCCGCGGCGGGCTCGTCGACGCCGGTCGCGGCGGCGGCGAGGTGCCACGCGCGCCGGTCGGCCTGGTCGGCCGCGT